>CAZSTP010000137.1:0-7298 GCA_964609325.1 uncultured Novosphingobium sp.
TCAGCACCTTTTCCAGCGCGAACTGTTCACGCCGGTTCAACGTGACCTTCAGTTCTGCCAGCACTTCCAAGATGATCGGCCGGAATTCTTCCGACAGCTCTTCTTTGGTCAGTGTTGCAGCAGCTTCAGGATCGACGCGTTCAAGCAGGCGCGGAAGCACCTGTTCCTTGATTTTGTGAACCGAAGCCTCAAAGCCCTCGGCCTGATAGTTGCCCTCGCTGACACCATTGGCGCGGTCCGCCAGGCGGGTGAGGGCGTCCGCTTTTAGCGCTGCGCCGTTGACCGGAGTTTCCGAAGGATCGGGTGCTGGTAGCGGCGGAAATTGATCACCGCCAATGGGTGGTGCGGGCTGGGCATTGGCTGCGCCGCCGTCGCCCCCATGCATGGGGCGCGCGACACCAAAGGATTGGCGTACCCCACCATTGGCAATGCCCGGAAGGCCGTTCTTTCGCCCGAAAGCGCTCATCTAAATTACCCCGGTACGCTGTTAGGCAAGGTCAAACTGAAGGAAATCCTCCAACCACCTGTGCCGCTGATAAGCAGTTGTTACCTGCAAAACCTTCAGAGTTTCCTAACGCCATTTGGTGACGGGGTGGAATGCACGGCGCTTCTCGCAAAAGGCCTTTGCAGCGGGTTTCCGCCGTGCAATTTGATCTGGAGCAGGGGCAGTCTTGGGGCTAGGGCGTATAGCCACCCTGCAAGGGCATGGACTTGTGCTGTTTTTCGGGAACCTGACATTGCGAGACAATCACAGATCCGCGCTTGCCTTTGCGTTGCTGGCGTTCGCATTGCTTTCAGTCGGCGATGCAGTGGTCAAAAGCATGGCGGGGATGTGGCCCGGTACGGCTATTTCCGCGTTTCGCTACCTGCTTGGCGCGCTGGGTCTTGGCACTGTGTTGTTGGCGCGTGAAGGGCGGGCGGGTTTTGCCTATCCCAAAATGCGCTGGCAGGTTTTACGCGGACTGAGCGTTTCTGTTTCTGCGGTTGCATTCTTCAGCGCGGTTCAGCTGATGCCGATTGGTGAGGCTACCGCGATTTCCTTTACCAGCCCGATGATTACTGCGCTTCTGGCGGCAGTGATGCTGAAGGAGCCTTTGCGGCGTGAAACGTGGATCGCCAGCGGGATCGCGTTTGTGGGCGTGCTGATCATACTGCGGCCAAACTTCGGGATTTTGGGCTGGGTGGCTTTGCTGCCTGTCCTATCGGCTACAGGCATGGCATTTCTGATGATCGCCAACCGGAAAGTGGCAGGGACAGGCAGCGCCTTGGCCATGCAGTTCAATGTCGCCTCGATTGGCACCGTGTTTCTGCTGGTCGCAACCTGCGTCGGACATTGGAGAGGAGTGCCGTTTTTTGCCGTGGAAGTTCCTTCCGCAATTGTTCTGGCAAAATGCGCGTTGATCGCGGTGACTGCGACGACTGCCCATGCGTGTTTGTTTATCGCAACAACCCGCGCGGACGCCGGCATGATTGCGCCGATGACTTATGTGCAATTGCTATTGGCAGGCGCGTTCGGTTGGGTGTTGTTTGGTGAAAGGCCCGATGCTTTGGCGGTCCTTGGTGCAGTGGTGATCGTGGGGGCCGGTCTCTATTTGTGGAAGAGCGGCAAGGCGCTGCCCGCGCCGACAGTTGTCGAATAAAGCCCGTTATAAAACGCTGGGTTTGCTCGCTTTTAAATCTATGCAATCGATTGTTGTTTTCTGCCAGAGTTTATGACATTATGCCTCAAAGGGTCAGCGAAGCCCGGTGGGAGAGCCTGCGCATGAATGTCCAACGTCCGCATCTTCCGCTCTCGCGGATCCTTGAGATGAATCTCGGATTCCTCGGGCTGCAATTCAGCTTCGGTTTGCAGCAGGGCAACATGGGTCCGATCTACAGCTATCTCGGCGCAGATGAATCCCAGTTGCCGATGTTGCAGCTTGCGGGGCCGATCACCGGGTTGCTGGTGCAGCCGATTATCGGTGCGTTGAGCGACCGGACCGATAGCAAGTGGGGGCGGCGCACGCCCTATTTCCTGATTGGCGCGGTGCTGTGCACCCTTGGCCTGTTCTTCATGCCGCTATCCAGTTCGATCCTGATGGCGATGTCGTTGTTGTGGATTCTGGATGCGGGCAACAACATCACGATGGAGCCCTACCGCGCCTATGTTTCTGACCGGTTGAATCCTGACCAGCGGCAGGCGGGCTTCCTTTCGCAAAGTGCGTTTACAGGTCTGGCGCAGATGCTCGCGTTCCTGACGCCATCATTGCTGGTGGGGCTTGGCATGAACCAGGACTGGGTGGACGATCACGGCATTCCCTATACCGTGCGGGTGGTGTTCATGATCGGAGCGGTGCTCTCGCTCTCCACGATCGTGTGGTCCGTGCTGCGCGTTCCCGAATTGCCGCTGACACTGGATGAACGCGCCCATATTGCCGCCCAGCCCAAAGGCGTCTCGGCAACCTTGCGCGAGATCGGCGGTGCGATTGTTGCCATGCCGGTGGCGATGCGCAAACTCGGTCTGATGAGCCTGTTTCAATGGGCGGGCATGTCTGGATACTGGACCTATGCGGTCTATTCGGTGAGCCGGACGGTCTATGGCACGAGCGATGTGCATAGCAGCGCCTTCCGCAGTGCGGTGCTGACCAACGGTGAGATCGCGGCGTTCTACAACGCGATTGCCTTCGTCACGGCATTTTCCATGGTGCCGCTGGCCAAGCGGATGGGGCCGGGTCCGCTTCACGCGTTATGCCTGTTTGCGGGCGGGATTGGCATGTTCGCGCTGCCCAACATCACCGATAAGGCGCTGCTGTTTCTGCCCGCGATCGGCATTGGCGTGGCGTGGGGAAGCATAATGGGCAACCCTTACGCGATCCTGTGCAACGCCATCCCGCCGCAGCGCACGGGCGTTTACATGGGTATCTTCAACATGATGATCGTGATCCCGATGCTGCTGTTCGCGATCCTCATGAGCCGTCTGGACCTGGGCTTCGTGGCGCTCGGGTTCGATGCCTACAAACAGGTCCTTGGTGGAGATCCGCGCAACATGCTGATGTTCTCCGGCATCTGTCTGGTTCTTGCGGGCTTCTCGGTGCTGTGGGTGCGCGAAGGCAGGGCCGGACCCGTGCCTTCCGGACCAGCCCCTGCATAGCTGTTGCCGTTCGTACCCGATCTTCCGGTTTTTGAGTTGAAAGTTTCCGATGTCCGATTTTTCTGTGCAAGCGCAATCGATTGCTGCGATGGCAATTTGCCGCTGGGCACCAACACACTTTGCCGAACAGCCCCGCATTCCCATGATCGGCGCGGCCGATGTTGTGAGGATCTTTCCCGACATCGATCTTTGGGACTGCTGGCCATTGGCGCATGAAGACGGGCGCACAGTCGTTCACCAAGGCAGGCAATGGTGGTTCTTCCTGAGCGCGCCGGTCTTTCCTGATCCGGTTGATCGTCACGCCGAAGCGCGCATCCGGCTGCTATCGCTGGGCGATGATGGCTGGCGTGATCATGGCAACGCCTTTCCCGATGGATTGACGCCGGGGAGCCGCGAATGGGCGGGCTCTGCGATCTTGATGGACGACGGCCAGACGGTGCAGCATTTCATCACAGCCGCAGGCCGACGCGGTGAAGCCGCGCTGACGTTTGAGCAGCGCCTGTTTGTCTGTGAAGGGACTTTGGGCATTGATGGTCCGGGCGATTGGCAGAGCCCGCGCGAAATGTTCGTAGCCGATGGCGTGCGATATCTGCTGGACCGGCAGAACACGGGCAAGCCGGGGCAAATCAAAGGCTTTCGTGATCCGGCATGGCTGCGCGATCCGGCAACGGGCAAGGCGCACATCCTCTTTACCGGCACCGCCGCATGGTCTGACCACACGCACAATGGCAATATCGGCATAGCGACGCTGGTGGATGGCGCATGGGTGCTGGGCGATCCCGTCGTCGAAGCGGTGGGCATCAATAACGAATTGGAGCGACCCCATGTGGTCGTGCGCGACGGGCGCTACTATCTGTTTTGGTCAACCCAGCGTCACGTCTTTGCACCTGAAGCGGTGGCGGGGCCTAACGGGCTTTATGGCGTTGTCGCCGATGCGATGACCGGGCCTTGGCGTCCTATCAATGGGTCAGGACTGGTTGCGGCAAACCCGGATGTGGAGCCGACGCAGAGCTACAGCTGGTGGGTCACCGGCGAGGGCGAGGTCTGGAGCTTCGTCGATTACTTCGCCATGGCCGGGCGCACGACCGCAGAGCATCCCGAATTGCTGCGCAGCAACTTTGGCGGAACGCCTGCGCCCCGCTTCACGCTGCGGTTTGATGGCGATAGCGTAGTGATCGCGTAGATCAGGCGCTTTCGCGCACGATCAGTTCCGGTATCATCACCGTGGATGGTGCATCTTCACCCGCCATCCGGCGTTGTAGGGCATCAACCATGGCGCGCGCGCCGGCAGCGATATCCTGCCGGACAGTGGTCAATTGCGGGACCATGCGTTCGGCGATTGGCAGATCATCAAAACCGGTAACGGCGGTTTGATTGGGCACTGACCGGCCACGTTCATGCAGCATGCGGATCGTGGTCATCGCGATAATGTCAGACGCGCAAACGATCCCGTCTATTGTGTCGCCAAGATCATCCAGATGTGTGGCAATCTGGCTTGCCATTTCGTCGCTTGCCAGATGCGTCGGGAAGGCGCGCATCGGCAGGCTGTGCGCATTGGCCACCGCTTGTGCACCCGCTAGACGTTCTGCGATTTCCGGACCATTGGTATCACCAAAGAACGCGAGATTTCTTGCACCGCGTAACACCAGCCTTTCAGCCGCCAGACGTCCTCCTGCGGCGTTATCGACTCCAACCGTGCATTGCATCTGGCCTTCGCGATGGCTGCCCCAGATGACCAGCGGGCGATACTGTTCTGCCACACGCTCGATCACATCGGTCTGGTTTGATTGGCCGATCACCAGAGCGCCATCCAACATGCCGGAATCGACAATGCGATCGAGCCATTCATCATCGCCCGGGATGACGCGCGAAAGCATCAGGTCATGGCCGCTCTCGGTCAATGCATCGGCAAGATAGCCGAACAGGGTCATGAAAAACGGATCTGATATATGCTGGCGGCGTTCGTGGCCGAGAGGGATAACTACACCGATCACACCGGTTTTCTGTGTTCGCAGGCGGCGCGCCATCTGGTTGGGGCGGAAGCCATGCTCACGCGCCAGAGCCTGGATGCGCTCGCGTGTTTCCTTGTTGACGAGGTCTTTGCCGGCAAGGGCACGCGATACAGTACCTGCTGACACACCAGCCATACGGGCCAGTTCAGCAATGTTGCGAATTTTCAAGCCGTTTGGTCCAGTCGTCATTGGTCGGATAAGGTAAACAGGGGAGCATCCCGGAGGGATGTTGCGCAGGCCATTGATATTTGCGCGGACATATCAGGTTGCCTCCATTTTTTGTTATCTGCTTGATACGCGTAATAAATGTCAACCGTAATTGCTTTACGCCAATGAACGGCGCGGCGCATCCTGCGGTGCTATCGATCGTACGGTCCCAAAGCCGCGATTGGCAAGGGCGCAAGTGCGAGCATTTTTGCCGGTTCGGGCCAAACAAATACCCCCGGCACTGGCCATGGCAGGCCAATGCCGGGGGCAAGAGTTGTGCGTCTGCTTTGCGTTTAGAGCTTGTAACGCACCGATGCCGAAATCGTGCGCCCGGTGATCGAACGACCGATAGAGGTATCGTAAGCGCCGTTACCGTCGGTATCGAACAAGCGGCTTTCGTCGCCTTCGGTAAAGCCGGTCGTATCGAACAGGTTGTTCGCGTTGACGGCAAGCGTCATACGGTCGGTCACGTCAAAGCTGACATAGGCGGTGACAACGTTGAACGCTGGCTGCACGAAGCGGTTTTCGAAATCGACGAAGGTTTCCGACGTTCCGTTAACAGCCGCGCCCAAGGTCAGGCGGTCAAGGAACGTGTACGACGCACCGATGTTGTAGATCCAGTCCGCCTGACGGCGCGGAACCAGACCCGAACGTGCAGGAACCGAGAAGTCGGTAACGTTGCGCGCATTGGTCCAGGTGGCGTTGCCGAACAGGTTGAAGTTGCCCGAGCGCCAGTTGGCTTCCATTTCGACACCGTCGGATTTGACGATGTTGCCGGTTGCCTGATTGTTGGTGATCGAGAAGTTCCGCAGGTTGGCTTCACCGTGGAAGTAGGTGAGGTAGAGTTCGAGACGGCCCGGGATCGAGTCCATCGTTTCACGCCACTTCAGGCCAGCTTCGAATTGCTTTGTGGTGTTGCGCAGCAGGCCGGGCTGGGTGATCTGGCCGCCGGTGAAGGCACCGAACTGGCGATCGAAGTTCCAGGTCAGGCCCTTGCTGTAACGGGCAAAGAGCGCGAGATCATCGGTTGCACGATAGTTGGCACCGATCGAATAGGCCGTGCCCGAAAGCGCGCCACCGATGTTGCCGCGTGTGGCAGGATCGCTGATCGGTACGCCGCGTTCTGCCGGGCCAATGGTTCCATCGCGATTGACGTCAACATTGCGGGCCGAGTTGAACTGGGCAAAGCCATCATAGCGCATGGTTTCACGACGGAGGCTGCCATCAAGGCTAAGATCGCCGAACGTGGCGTTGAGGCCACCATAGACGGCATCAACCTTGGCGGTCATGTCCCACAGGATGTTGCAGCATGCGCCGAACGCGCCGTTGTAGGTGTAGACACCTGCTTCGGTCACGCCGGGCACGTTGATGATCGAGGGGTTGCCCTCGGTCGAGGTCAGCATGCGGCCCCAGTGCCAACGCTGTTCGAAGTTCTGGCTCATCACGAAGTAGCCAGCGGTCGCGACGATTTCGCCGCCTTCCAGCGCGAACGACTTGGTTACGCGCAAGTCATTGGCGAAGTTGCCCATATCGTTCAGTTCGGTATCGAACAGGGCGATTTCGGTGATCAGATTGTTGCCGGTAAGGCCGGTGAGCGAGGCATTGGTGACAGCGCTTCCGGCGTTAGGGCCGTTAAAGAACGTGGCCGATGCTCCGCCGACGCGGGCAAGCGTGTTCGTGGCTGTGTCTACTGCGTGGGTGAACGGTGCAATGAAGCGGCCGCTGAAATCAGTATAGCGCAGCTTGTTGCTGATGGTCAGGCCTTCAGCGGCTTCGATTTCGAATTCACCGCCAAAGGAACGGCCCTTGGTGTGGATGCCCTGGCGAAGGTCGGTCGAGATCAGGTTGCCCGAACCATCAAGCACAGGAAAGCCGATCAGGTTGCCGCCGTGCAAGGTCTGGTTCGCAGCATCAAGGCCTGGCAGATTGTTGGTGAGCGAGCCAAGCAC
>CAZSTP010000138.1:0-4704 GCA_964609325.1 uncultured Novosphingobium sp.
ACCCACATGTCGTAGGCGGGGTGGGTTTTGCCGCCCATGCCGGCGCTGCTTTCATCGACGAAGCGGAAGTGGCGGCAGGGGAAGGTGCCGGCGGCGACGGTCTTTTCCTCCTCGCCCACATAATCGCAGAAGATCGAGAATTCGCTTATCATCGGCGGGGTGGCGCCGCGATGGTCGGGGCTGGGCATGAAGACGCGCAAAAGGCGGCGGTGCGGGCCTTTGGTCACGTCGAGCACTTTGGTGAGGTAACCGTCACCTACGATGGGGTGTGTACCAAAGCCGTCGAACGCGCCATTGGCCGGCATGGTCTGGCTCAACCGACCGATGGAGGGGCCGAAGCTTTCGCATTCTACGGTTTGCGCGGCCGGATCATGGCGCAACCAGCCCGAGCCCATGAAGGCATCGCCGATGGTCAGGTGGACGTGCAGGTTCAGCGGTACCATGTCCGGCCCCAGATGATAGGTCACATCGCGCAGGACGGTGGGTTCGGGCTCTTCGATCTCGCAGCGGGCGCGCAGGATGCTGCTGCCATCGCCGTGATGCGTGAACGAAAACCATTCGCGCCCGCGTTCGAGGCCTTCCATGCCGGGCTTGGCCGATGTGTAGAGGATCTTTCCGGCGATGCTGCGGTGCTTCATGGGTGTGGCTTTCCTGGTAAACGCTGGCGTTGGAATGCCCACCCCGCTGCGACTAAGTTCGCCTTCGGCTTTCTAAGTCTCGCTCCCTTCCCGCAAGCGGGCGGGGTTCCTTGTTCTTCCCCCCTCCCGCTTGCGGGAGGGGCTGGGGGTGGGCACTTCAAACCTTCTTAGGACAACCCCAAAACGCCGGGGTTCATCAGGCCTTTGGGATCAAGCTGTGCTTTCAATGCCGAAAGCGCGGCCCAGCCTTCGGGCTGGTGCGTTGCCTGCAACGGATAAGTCCGCGCCACTTGCACATGGATCGCGCCGAGGCGTTGGAACAGGGCGACCAGTTCCTTGCGCAACCGCGCGACCAGCGCGGTGCTGGCCGGATTGGCGGGGAAGCCCTTGAGCTTTGACAGGTGCCCCGGTTCCACCGCGTGGCGGTGCAGCGGGTTCAGCTCTTCGGGCCAGAAGAACACCGGTTCGATCAGCGATGCCTGATTGCTGACAACCGCCAAAAGCGCGCCCGATTGCACGCCATGCGAGGCCATTTCTTCGGCATTGTCGGCAAACAGTTGCTGGATCGCGGCCCAGGCCTCGACCAGCTTGCTGCTGGGCAAGAAGCCGTGGACCGGCACCCAGCGTTCGCCAGCGGGGCCGACCATCGAATTGACCGGCGGGAACGGATTGGCCCGCAGGATCTTGGGGATCGTGTTCTCGATGGCCTTGCCGCCAAGGCCTTCGACGATCCGGACGATCTCGGCCATATCGCCATCGGCGTCGGCTTGGCGGCGGCGTTCGGTGATGACGTGGAGCGAGAACGGCACGTCATGAAGGAACGAGCGGCCTGCAAGCGCCACTTTTGCGCCTTCTTTCAGCGCCTTGAACACCGATCCTTGCGCCTTCATCATATTGACAAGGCTTTTGGCGTCGGACGTGAGGCTATCGCGCTTCATCCGCTGGCTTTGCAGGAAGGGATCGAAGCCGAAGCATTCGCTTGCCAAACCCTCGCGCGCAATGGCTCCCATCGCACCAAACACGCCTTCGGGGGTGTCAAACGCAAAGCTGCCATAAGCAAAGGCTGGCCCTTCGCGCACCAGCCGCAAGGTGGCGCGCGCCTTGATGCCGAACGCGCCGCAATCAGCCGCAAACAGGCCGGTGAGGTCCGGGCCATAAGGGCGGAAGAACGGGTTGCCGGTGGTGAGCACGGTACCATCGGCCAGCACGACATCGAACGAGATCGCGCTATCGACCACGGTGCCGTGCCCTGCGCCCCAGAAAACGCCGTTCTGGCTCATCCCCCCGCCGACCGTGGCGTGAAGGCCCGAAAGCGTGCCCCATGCCTTGACGCGCAAGCCCTTGGGTTTGAGCACGGCGGCGAGCGCGGCCCAGGTGATCCCGCATTCGACCGTGACGGTCATGTCGGTCTCGTTGATGGCGAGAACCTTGTCGAGCGCGGCGGTATCGACCAGCACGAAGGGGGCATCGGGGCCGAGGTAGCCGCCGGTATAGCTCATCCCGCCGCCGCGCGGGACCACAGCGATGCCCGCCGCTGTGGCCGCGCCCACGCCGCGCGCAAGACTTTCGACGCTGGCGGGGCGCAACACGGCCAAGGGCGCGGGGCCAGTGGCATAGACATCGTGGCGATAGAGGTCTGTTCGGGCGGGGTCGGTGACCAATTCGCCTGCCGATGTGGCGGCAAGGACCGGTGCGAGCAAGTCGGCAGTCATGCCGGAATCTCCGGAGAAGTCTTGGCAAAATCGGGGTAGCGGCCCAGCGTCAGCAGCAGCAGCGCGCCGCTGGCAAAGAGGGCGGCGGCGGCATAGAGCATGGCATCATAGCTGCCAGTGGTGTCCTTGACCCAGCCATAGATGGCGGGCGAAAGGCCGGAAAGCATGGCGAACGGCATGTAAAGCAGGCCATAGATTTTGCCGTAATTGGCCATGCCGAAGTAGCGGCTGGAGAGGAAGGCGATCACATCCGCTTCGGCTCCGGCGGCAAAACCGAGCATGAAGGCGGCGGCAAGGATCGCGGGCTTGTCGGCATCGGTTCCGGTCAGCAGCCAGCAGGCCAGCGCCGGAACCAGCAGGATCGGCAGGCACACCAGCGGTGCCCAGAACCGGTCAAACAGCCAGCCGGTGATGATCCGCCCTGCCATGACCGCAACCCCGATCAGCCCCATGATCCCGGCGGCGGTATCGGGGGCCATGCCGTGCTGGCCGATGATCTTGGGCATGTGGACATGCGCGCCGCCATAGGCAACCGCGACCAGCGCGATGGAAATCCACAGCGTCCAGAAGCGCCGGTCGCGCATGGCCTCGCTAATGGTGGCACCGGTCAGCGCCTTGGCCGGGCCGCCGTCATAAGTTGGCATTTCTTCGGGCTTGGGTTCGCGGAACCATGCGAGCGCGGTGGGCACGGCCACCAGCAAGGGCAGCAGTGAGAGGAACAGGAACATCCCCCGCCAGCCCCATTCACCAAGCGCCCAGACCGCGATGCGCGGCACGGTGAGCGCGCACAGGCTGGTGCCCATCAGCAGCAGGCCCAGCGCAAGGCCACGGCTCTTGTTGAACCACATGTTGATCGCGCGGCTCCACGTGACCGGCGTTGAGCCGATGCCGACCAGACCCACCATCAGCCACGCGAAATAGAACCACGCGATGGATGTGGTGGGGATCAGGCCGACAAAGGCAAAGGCAGCGGCGAAACCCACCGTGGACAGTATCGCGACGATCCGCACGCCATAACGGTCAGACAACCAACCATAAAACGGGGCGAGCAGGGCTGCGACAATGCCGAAGACGGTAAAGCCGAGGCTGATGCCGCCCACCGACCAGCCGGTTTCGGCGCGGATAGGGTCAATCGCGAAGCCGATGACGTTGAACGGGACCGGCGATGCGCCACAGGCCACGCCGATGATCCCGGCGACAAGGACTTTCCAGCCCGCGCGGAATTCGGATGCGCCCGAGGATGGCTTGGTGGTCATAGCGCGTCTTGTCCCCGTGTGGCGTTCTGGTGGCTTTTTAAGACCACCTGCGCCCGATTGACCGCAATTGGCGGCAATCTATCCGCCCACCGGATGATTGCACGCGTTTCCACCGGGCTTGCCAACGCCGCTGTTACCAGATCGGGGCTTTTGCAGGGGAACTTTGCGTGGATCTGTCAGACCTTGCCCACCGCGCGCTGGTGTGGGTGCACTTGCTGCTGTTCGTGCTGTGGCTGGGCGCGGATGTCGGCGTGTTCACGGCGGGGCGGCATTTCCGCATGCGCCAGACCTATTCGCTGGAGCAGCGGCTGGCTTTGCTCAAGCTGCTGGTGGCGGTGGACATGGTGCCGCGCACGGCCTTTGCGCTGATGGTGCCGCTATCGCTGTCGGTGGCGCAGATGGGCGGCTGGTGGGATGCGCCGGTGGCGTTGATTGGCGCGGCCTGGGTGTTTGCGGGGGTGTGGCTGTGGCTGGTGTGGGACGCGCATCATCATGACCAGACGCCGCGTGCCGCGCGCAACCGCCGCATCGAGGGCTGGCTGCGCCATGGTGCTGGCTTTGGCTATGTGTGGCTGGGCGCTTCGAGTGTGATCTTCCGCTGGCCGATCGAACCGGCTTGGCTGGCGTGGAAGGCGCTGCTGTTTGGCGCGATTTTCGTTGCCGCGTTCATGATCGACTTTCTGTTCAAGCCGGTGGGGCCGCTGCTGATGGCGGTGGTCAGCCAAGGGTCGAGCGATGCAACCGAAGTGCCGCTGCGCGCGGCGATGGACCGGGCGCGGTTCTGGGTGCGGATCACTTATGCGCTGCTGCTGGTGATTTCGTTCCTCGGCGTGGTCAAGCCGGTGTGGTGACCGTGTGGTGATCAGGGCTGTCCGACAGGCGGAGAGAGGCGCGCGAGACCGGAGTCGCGCTGTTGACTTTATAGTTGTCCGGACAAATCACTGTGCCGGACTTTAAGGGGGCCAATCGCGTGTTCGCAGCAAACAGCATGATCTTCGTGCCCGGATCGCGGGCCGACCGCTTTGCCAAGGCCAAGGCGGCGGGCGCGGGGCTGACCGTGATCGATCTGGAAGATGCGGTGCCGGCGGCCGACAAGGA
>CAZSTP010000138.1:4804-7117 GCA_964609325.1 uncultured Novosphingobium sp.
TTTTCGGGCGAACTGGGCGTCGCGCTGGCGTGGGAGCCTTTGCTGGCCGCGCGCAGTGGCTTTATCCTGGCCTGCGCCGAAGCCAAAGTGCCGACCATCGATGTGCCGTTTATCGGCCTTGACGATGCTGATGGTCTGGTGGCCGAATGCGCCAAGGCCAAGGCATTGGGCTTTACCGCCAAGGCCGCCATCCACCCGTCCCAAGTGCCCGCCATCGAGGCCGCCTTTGCCCCGTCCGACAAAGACGTGGCCGAGGCCGAGGAGGCCATCGCGGCTTATGACGCCGCTGGCGGCAAGGTCATCCGTTTCAAAGGCAAGATGCTCGAAGCGCCGGTTATCAAGAATTACCGCGCGGTGCTTGAGCGGAAAGGAAGCAAAAACAATGCGTGAAGGCGCCGTCGAAGTCGCTCCGGGTCGTTACCGGGAAACCTATGGCCGGTTCTTTGAAGAATTCGTCGTGGGCGATATCTACGAACACCGTCCCGGCCGGACGATCTCGGAAACCGACAATACGTGGTTTTCACTGCTGACGATGAACCAGCATCCATCGCACTGCGACCATGCTTTTGCGGCCAAGACCGAATTCGGCAAGCCGCTGGTGGCATCGCCGCTGACCGTGGCGATCATGACCGGGCAGAGCGTTTCGGACGTTTCGCAAAAGGCCGTGGCGAACCTTGGCTGGAAGGAAATCCGCCTGCTCAAGCCGGTGTTTGCAGGCGATACGATCTATTCCGAAACCGAAGTGCTGGAAAAGCGCGAATCCGAAAAGCGCCCGACGCAGGGCGTGGTGACGATCAAGACCATCGGCAAGAACCAGCACGGCGACGTCGTGTGCGATTTCGTGCGGGTGATGCTGATCTGGAAGCGAGGCTTCGGGCCGATGGATGAGTGATTGCGTGGGTGGGTTTGTGTTTGAACAGACCACCCCCGGCCCCTCCCGCAAGCGGGAGGGGGGAAGCAGGGGGAACCCACCCCCGGCCCCTCGCGTAAACGGGAGGGGGGAAGAAGAGGACGTTTAACCACTCCCGCTTGCGGGAGGGGAGCGAGACTTGGCGAGCCGCAGGCGAGCTTAGTCGCAGCGGGGTGGGCATCAGGGCTCGCCCACAAACAAGAGGCCAAACACCAATGACCGCGCCAACCACTGCCCGCCCGCCGATGGACCCCGATGAGGAAGCCGCGCTTCTGGAAGGGATCAGCAAATGGGTTGAGGGGGAATTGACCCCGCAAGTTGTGATGCACCACGATCATAACGACATCTGGCCTGCCGATCTGGTGCAGCAGATGACCGAAATGGGCCTGTTTGGCGCGACCATCGGCGCTGATTATGGCGGGCTGGGCCTGCCTGCGGCGACCTATGCCAAGATCGTGATGAAGATTTCATCGCATTGGATGGCGCTGACGGGTATCTTCAATTCGCACCTGATCATGGCCTGTGCGGTGGAACGGTTCGGCACCGAGGACCAGAAGCGCAAGTGGCTGCCCAAATTTGCCAGCGGCGAGATTCGCGGCGGGCTGGGCCTGACCGAACCCAACGCGGGCACCGACTTGCAGGCGATCCGCACCGTGGCGCGGCGCGATGGCGATCACTATGTGTTCAATGGCACCAAGACGTGGATCAGCAATTCGCTGAACGGTTCGTGCTTTGCCGTGCTGGCCAAGACCGATCCCGATGCCAATCCGCGCTACAAGGGCATGAGCTTCTTCATCTGTGACAAACGCCCGGGCGGTGAAGGCTTCACCACCGGCAAGAAGTTCGACAAGCTGGGCTATAAGGGCATTGATAGCGCCGAGCTGGTGTTTGACGATTACCGCGTTCCGGCTGACCAGTTGATCGGCGGCGTGGAAGGGCAAGGCTTTTTCCAGGCGACGGGCGGGCTGGAACTGGGCCGCATCAATGTGGCCGCGCGCGGTGTGGGCATTGCCGAAGGCGCGCTGCGGCTGGCCACGCAATATGCGCAGGAACGCGCCAGCATGGGCAAGCCGATTGCCGAGCATCAGGCGATCCAGTTGAAGCTGGGTGAAATGGTGACGCGCGCCCGCGCGGCCCGCTTGCTCACGCTGGATGCCGCTGCCGCTTATGACCGGGGCGAGCGCTGCGATATGGAAGCGGGCATGGCGAAGTACTTTGCCAGCGAGGCGGGCGTTGCCAATGCGCAGGACGCGATGCGCATCTTCGGCGGCTATTCCTATTCCAAGGAATACGAGATCGAACGCTATTACCGCGATGCCATGCTGATGTGTATCGGTGAGGGCACCAACGAGATGCAGCGCATCATCATTTCCAAGCAATGGGTAAAGCGGAACCCGGCATGA
>CAZSTP010000139.1:0-7035 GCA_964609325.1 uncultured Novosphingobium sp.
CTGCGGGCCGATTGATACATCTGGGTCAGCGCTTGCGCGGTCGGGTTGCTGCCATCAACGCCCATTTGCAGCGCGGTCAGCGCCGCCACCGCGCGGGTCAGCGCCGCGCTTTTGGCGGCATTGTCCTGCCGTTCATAAGCATGGATCGCACGACCGACCGAACCGATCACCTGTTCCAGGCACAAGTCCACCAACTGGCGTGAATCCGCGCCGCGCACCCGCGCATCAAAATCGACGCGGCGATAAGCTTCCGAAGGATCGTTGCGATGGTGCAGCATCAGTTGTCGCTCGAATTCCAGGCGTCAATTTGCGCCTTGAGGAAGGAGAGGGTGGATTGCGATCCGGAAACCCGGCCATCCATGACGGCAAAGCGCGAAACAAGGCGCTGGCGCATGTCTTCCTGCTTTTCGGTCAGTTTTGTGGTCGATTCACCGACCGACTTCTGCAGCGCGGTATAGCGCGTGATTGAACTGCCCAGCGAAGCCCCCTCGGTGGTCGATGATGCGGCCCGCGCGATCTTGTCAATCGTGCCGAACACGCCGAACACGCCGGTGGTCCACATTGCGCCCGTCGCCTGCGGCTTGTCTCTCAGCGTTGCGGCAAGCCGGTCTGCGTCGAGCACGAATGTGCCGTTGCGTTCGATCTTCAGGCCAAGGTCGCCCAGCGTCGAAGGTTCGTCTGCCGCAGCATTCGGCATCACTTTGGTTCCGGCCAATGTAATCAGCGCGGTGCGCAGTGCGCGCGCGCCGGGATCGTTGTTCAGATCGCCCGAATCCTTGTTCATCGCCGAATTGAGCTGCGATGCCACTTCATTCAGCGCATCGACCAGATCGGTCATCGCCGTTGAAATGCTGCCGGAAGGATCGCTGAACGTGATCGTGGTGGGCGCGCCGGTGTTGGTGGCGGTCAGCTTCAGATTTACGCCCGGCAAGGCATCGTTGATCGTGTTGCTTTTCGCCGTATAATCAACGCCGTCGATGGTATAGGCGGCATCGCTGGCGGTGCCTTTCAACCGGCTGATATCGGCAGCAGGGGTCCACGCCAGATTGGCAAGGTCTTCGCCGCCAACATCGGGTGTCGCCTCAAGCACAAAGCCGCTGGTCGCGCCTTCCTTGCCCTTCAGCACCAGTTGCGCGCCCGCTGCACCATTGGCAACATAAGCGCTGACGCCCGATCCCGATGCGTTGATGGCCGTGGCCACATCTGCCAGCGTTGCGCCCGCAGCGATGGTAATGTCGACCGGTGTCTGGGTTGCATCGGGGTTGAAGCTGCTGCCCGATATGGTGCCAAACCGCAGCGTCAGCGTGCCCGAACCCACCGTCGAAGTGGACGCAGGATAGGCCGGCATCACCAGCCGTTGCGAATTGGCAAGGCTGGTCACCTCCAGCGAGTATGACCCGCTGCCGGTGGCGATACCTTTCGAAACGCTCGCAACATTGGCATTGGCGATGGACGGCTTGACCGCAAGATCGCCCGTGCGGATCAGCGAACCGATGGAACTGGATAGCGTCGACATCAGCGAACGCAGATTGGACGCGCTCGAAATCTGCGCGGTCAACTTCTCGCTTTTGGCGGCCAGCAAATCCTTGCGCGATGCAAATTGCGCTGCGGCCAGCTGTTCGGCCAATTGCGATGTGTTGATACCGCTGCCCGCGCCCAGCGACGAGATGATCTGGGCGGTTGCCGAGCTCGATGAAGTGGCTGAGGTGGTTTCCATTGGTCTTAGGACGGTTGCGCCACGCGCGGGTTAAGTGTTGCGACCAGCTCGGGACGGCCTTCTGCGTCAAACCGCATATGGGTCGGCACGTCGATCAGTGGCATGACCGGTGCCTCGCCGCGCTTCAGCGACATCACGAACGCCAGCACCACCGCAACGGCGGCATACAAATCCTCGCGGATCACCTGATTTTCGCGCGTGGTAAAGTATACCGAACGCGCCAGTGGCGGGATTTCCAGCGTGGGAATGCCCATTTCGGCGGCAAGCTGGCGCATCGCCAGCGCCTTTTCACCGCGTCCTTTGGCCAGCACCACAGGCGCGGGGGCAAGATCGGGATCATATGTCATCGCCACCGAAAAGTGGCTCGGGTTGGTGATAACGAACTGCGTTTTCAGCATCGCGGCCTGCATCGCGCCCATCGCAAACTGGCGCTGCTTCTGGCGGATCGCGGCTTTCTGTTCGGGCGAGCCTTCGGATTCCTTGGATTCGTCCTTCACTTCTTGCAGCGTCATGCGCAGGCGGAAGAAGCGGCGCAGCCACTGGATCGGGAAATCGATCACCGCGATGATGAGCAAGCCATAGGCCAGCGCAAAGGCGAGCGAGGTAATTGCATCCCATGCCATCACCAATTGCCCGTGAACATCGCCATGGCCAAAGCCGATCAGCTTCGATAGCTCACCCGAAGCCCACACCCACGCAATCGTGCCCATCAGCGCCAGCTTGGCCAGACCCTTGCCCAGCTCGATCCAGCCTTGCGCACCAAACATGCGTTTCAGCCCCGATAGCGGGTTGATGCGCGATGCCTTGGGCGCAAGGTTTGATGGAATCCAGCGCCCGTCCGACATGCCGATTTGCGAAAACACCGATGATGCCAGCACCAGCCCGCCCAGCAGAAACACCGGCGGCAGGGCCACAACCAGCGCGCCGATCAACAGCTTGCGCGGATTGAAATCCTCAATCGCGGCGCGGTCCATCGTCAAAGATGCGCGCAAGGTGTCCTGCATCACATCAAACACCCACGGCCCTGCAAACTTCAGCCACACCGCCCCCACCAGCACGCCAACGGCTGTCGCCAGATCGCGCGAGCGGACGACGTCGCCATTCTTGGCCGCGTCCTTTTTGCGTTTCTCTGTAGGGGCAAAGGACTTCTCGCCCTCGGTCTCGGCCATCCCTCAAGGCCCCTATTGCGCCAGCAGTGCGGCAGCTTGCCCCACTGCACTGGCGGAAAGATCGATCATGAAGTCGGTCAGCAGCGGCGCGGCGGCCACCATCGCGGCCAGCCCTGCCAGCACGCCCGCAGGCAGTCCCAGCGAAAACAGGTTGAGCGCAGGCGCTGACCGGCTGATGATCCCGGTGGTCACTTGCACCAGTAGCAAGATCAGCGTCACCGGTAGCGCGATCAGCAGCGCGGTGATGAACATCATGCTGGCAAACTGCGTCATCTGCTCAAACCGCTCAGGCGCAAACCATGCAGAGCCGGGCGGAAACGCGGCATAGCTTTCCACCAGCAGCGCAATCCAGTTCAGGTGCGCGCCCGTGCCCAGAAAGATCACCGTCAGCACCACCGCAAAGTATTGGCCCAGCGCGGGCGAACTCGCCCCGCTCACCGGATCAGCCGTGGTCGCCATCGACATGCCCATGCCGCCGCCGATGATTTCAGCGGCCAATGTCGGCGCGGCAAAGGTCAGTTGCAGAACAAAGCCGAGCGCCAGGCCGAGCAGCACTTCATTGGCCACGCTCAACATGCCGGCCAGCGATAGCAGCGCGGGCGGAGCCACCACCGGCGTCCACGCGCAGATCATCAGCGCAATCGCGCCGGTCACCACCACGCGCACCTGATAGGGCATGGTTGCCATGCCGAACAACGGGGCGGCCAGCATCGCTGCACCAATCCGTGTCATCACAAACACAAACCGCCAGAAATCGGCCTCAAGCGCCCCAAAGCCGAAGTTCATCTGGATCACGGGCGTGTCCTCACCGGCCGGTCAATGCGATCTGGTCGAAGATTTCCTTGGTGAAATCGCCGATCAAACCGAGCATCGCCCCGCCAAAGACCACCAGCACCACGGCGGTAATCGCCAGCTTGGGCACAAACGTCAGCGTCTGCTCGTTTACCGATGTCGCGGCCTGGATCACGCCGATCACAAGGCCGATGGCGAGCGAGGCCAGCAGCACCGGCGCAGCCACCAGCGCGGTGATCCACAACATGCGGTCCGCCAGCGAAAGAAGGGATGCGGTATCTTCCATGATTCTTTCTACTCCCCCTCCCGCTGGCGGGAGGGGTCAGGGGTGGGCAGAGGCTATCCAAAACTCGCGGCAAGGCTGCCCATCAGCAGCGCCCAGCCATCCACCAGCACGAACAGCAGCAGCTTGAACGGCAGCGATACGATGGTCGGGCTCATCATCATCATGCCCAAACTCATCAGCACCGATGATACGACAAGGTCGATCACCAGAAATGGCAGGAACAGCATGAACCCGATCTGGAACGCGGTCTTCAATTCGCTGGTGACAAAGGCGGGCAGCAGGATCGAATAAGGCACATCGGCAGGCGTGGCGAACTTTGGTGCTTTGGCCATCGATGAAAACATCTGCAAATCCGTCTCGCGCGTCTGGCGGATCATGAAAGTGTGGAATTCCCGCCCGCCATTGATAAACGCCTGTTCCGCGCCGATCTGGCCTGCGGAATAGGGCTGGATCGCATTGGCGTTCACCCGGTCCAGCGTTGGCCCCATGATGAACAGCGAAAGGAACAGCGCCAGCCCCACCAGCACCTGATTGGGCGGCGATTGTTGCAGGCCCATCGCCTGCCGCAGGATCGAAAGCACGATCAGAATGCGCGTAAAGCTGGTCATCATCAGCACCAGCGATGGCAGGATCGTCAGCAGACCCATGACCAGCAAAAGCTGCAACGATAGCGATAGCGTGCCACCGCTTTGCGCGCCCGCCATCTGCCCGAACGCGCGGTCCAGCGCGCCAGACATCGCAGCAGGTTCCGGCGAAGGCGCCACCGCCGCCATCGCATGATGCGGCAACAGCACCAGCATGGTGATTACAGCAGCAAGAAAGCGCTTCACTGTACCGCCTCCTCTTCCACCGCTTCTACTTTGGCCCGCGCTGGCGCTTCGGCCAGACGGACAATGCCGTTCTTGCCCGCCGAAACCAGAATTTCGCGCCCGTGGAATTCCAGCACCGCCAACCGCAGCGTGGGCGATAGCATCTGCGTTTCAATGATCCGCACCGATTTCGGCCCGGTGCCGCCTGAAAACTTGCCCTCCATCCGCTTGGCAAACTTCAGGCTGGCCCACACCAGTCCGCCGATCAGCGGCAGCAGCACCAGCAGCTTGAGGATGTACCAGAACATCAGGAGGCATCCCCTTTCGCCGCCCGTTTGGGCGCAGGGGCAGGGGCGGGTCCGGCATCGGGTTCGGTGCCCAGCAGTTCAACGATCCGCAGGCCAAAGCGGTCGCCTTGTGCCATCACTTCCCCGCGCGCAATCAGCTTGCCGTTGACCATCACATCCAGCAATTCGTCGGTCATCCGGTCGAGCGTGACGACGGACTCCTCGCTTAACGAGAGCACATCCTTCAGCTTCATCGATGTGCGGCCAAGTTCGACAGTCAGGCGGACGTCGACATCCTTGAGAAAATCAAAACCGCGCGGTTGGAAGGTCATTGGGTCGGGCCTTTTGCAAAGAAATTCAGGAAAGCTGGCTGATCTGGATGGCAACGCGATCATCCAACGCGCCGATGGAACCATGCGCACACGGCTTGCCGCCCACGATCAGCGGCACGCTGCGCGCAATCGGCACAGACAGCACTTGCCCCACTTCCAGCGTGGAAATGGTCGCCAGCGGCAGTTTCATGTCCACCAGCACGGCGGTCACTTCGATGGGCAATTCGGAAAACGGTGCTTGCGTTGGCAGGTTCGGGCCACGCGGTAGCCGCGGCGGACGTGTGGTCGCCTCGCCATGGGCAAAAACTTGCGCCAGCGTCTCGATCGGGAACGCCAGCGATATGCCCCAGGGCATCCGGCCCTGTTCAACCACGTTGAAGGTCAGCCCCGCAACCTGGGTGCTATCGGGCATCGCTTGCAAGTTGGCATAGGCCGCCTCGCGGCGCACCGCACGGATCGTACCACCGGTCGATCCACCCAGCGCCAGCGCCAGACAGGCCGCGATGATCTGCTCCACACGCTCGATCAGCAGCTCTGCCGAAAGCGTGAATTCCTTGGGCAAGGATGATGGCGTATCGCCGGGGCCGCCAAAGGCGCGGTCCAGCAGGCGCAACACATTCTCGCCCTCGATGGTCGCCATGAACGGCGCATTGCCGATGTGAAACAGGCTGTTGGCGGCCAGACGCGGGATTTCCGAACAGAAGTCGGCAAAATCGGTCTGCATCGGCTTCATCGGATTGATCTGCGGCTCTTTCCCGCCCAGCAGGGGCGATAGCGCGCCGCGCAAAGTGCGGGCCATGCGCTCGCTCATCCGTGCCAGCGCGGGCACAAGATCGCCCACACTGGGGCCGGGGCGCAGCAGCACGGGGTCATGCCGGGCCAGGGCACGTTCGGCGATGAAGGCGCGCTCGGGTCTCATTGTGGAATAGTGGCTTTCAAGCTTACTGGACGATGAAGGATTTGAAGTAGACCGCATCCACCCCGCCGAACCCTTCGGTATCGGTCAGGACTTTGTTGATCGCAGCGGTCAGGCGCTTTTGCAGGCGGGCTTTGCCCTCGGGGGAATAGACTTCGCCCTCGGGCGTATCGGCAATCGCGATCAGCACGGCAGACCGGATCGCCAGCTCGTGCTTCTTCATCCACAAGATCACGCGGTAATCGCGCCGCGTCGATGCCGCGATGTTGACTTGCAGCAACCCTTCGGAATCCTTGAGGTTCGATGTGAAGTCCTCGGGGAAGTTGTAATAGACGGTGCGGAACTCGCTGCCGCCTTCGCCATCCACATCGGCCCCGCCGCCTTCGCCTTCGCCCTCTTTGGCCACCGGCGCATAAGGGTCGACCTCGCCCTTGCGGATCAGCTTGGGGTTCTTGTCCTCTTTCACCTCGGCATGGCCACCACCGCCGATCACGCCTGCCGCCACAAGGCCGAACACGCCGCCGCCGCCCACGGCCAGCGTGGCAACGGGGATCATGATCTTCATCATCATGCCGCCGCCCTTCTTCTTCTTGGGCTTGTCTTCCTTGTCGCTCATGCGGGTTCTCTCAAGATTTGAATGTCACAGATGTCAGGCAAAGATGCCGCCGGACGAACCGGCTTCATCCTTGCGGCGAAGCGTATCGCGCAGTTGGGCTGCGGGGCGCTC
>CAZSTP010000140.1:0-6997 GCA_964609325.1 uncultured Novosphingobium sp.
AACTTCCCCTTGGCGGGAGGCCAGCGCGAACAGGATGTTGAAGCTTTGATCGCTCATTTCGATCCGCTGGCCATTCCAGTGTGCGGTGCGATAATGGCGGCTGACGTGGAGAGGGCCGAGGGTGATGAGGTTGGGATCGCCCAGTTTGGCCCGGCGGTCCAATGCACGAAGTCTGGCGCAAAGCTCGGCAGCATCGAACGGCTTGGCCAGGTAATCATCGGCACCGCCGTTGAGTGTTGCAGCGGCCCGGTGCTGGGCAGCAAACTGGGTTAGAACGAGGACCGGTTGCCGCATCCCGGCTGCGCGCAGCCGGTCAATAACCTGGGTGCCAAGCAGCGAGCTATCGTCAAGTTGGACATCAGCCACCAACACGTCGAACCCGCCGTTAGCAAATTGCTGCAAAAGCCGTTCAGGCTCGTTGAACCATTCATATGTGCAATCAGCCCCACGCACAGCGCGTGCAATCCGCTCTGCCCACTCGGCCTCATCTTCAAGTATCGCAATGTGCATTGAAACTGCCCCAGTCCATGCCATACTTTGAAGCTTATGGAATTGCGCAGTGAAACACATCTAATCAATGCTGTCAGTGGCGAAAAAGGACCACGAATTATTGCAATTATGAAGATATTGAGTGTGTTGCTGGCAATTTTCGTATGTCATACGACGATGGCCTTCGCACAAACCGGTTCACGGGCGGACGCCATGCGGGCGCTGATTCGGGCAGATCATCTGCGCGATGGTGCCGGCGTGCGCCCGGAGCGGCTTTTGGCAGCTTTGGAAGCGCTGTCCGAGGCGCGCGGGCGGGTACTGCTGCCGGGCGGAGCAGCGGCCGATGTTGGCTATGAAACGTTATACGACCAGACGAGTGCGGCGATCGCGGCGCAAGGCTATCCGCGCCATTTGCTCGCCCGGTTAGAGAAGGTGCCGGGCGTGGATCGCGGTGCGATTGGCGGTGTGCGGCAGTTGGATGGCGCCCCTGTGCACGAAGTCGGGTTTGATGTGACATTTCATGGCGCCGAGGATGCTATGGTTTACGTGCGGGGGGCGTTGAACCAGCCTGTCGCGCTTTCGATCATTGATGCGCAGGGCAGGGCGGTGTGCGAAAAGCAGCGCAAGCAAGGGCGTGTATATTGCGGTTGGACGCCTCGCCGTGACCAGCAGGTGAGAATCCGTGCCGCCTATCAACGGCCCGATGTGCGCGGTCGCCTTGAGGTCTTCACCAACTAGCCGGGCCTGGCGCGGCTTACCGGTTTTGTCAGATGCACCGTGCTTGTTGTTCGGACATGCTGGATCCACTGTGTAACGGACAAGTGTCTTCGTTTTTCGTCTCAAGTTGCCCGGCGGCAGTCGATGCGAAGACCGCCACCTGCGATAGTGACATTGATCTGCCACAGAACGGAAAATCTTGAGAGAACCCCACGTGCTGACGGGCTTGACGGGGCAAGGATCGACGGCATGAAATCCCGGAAATCGCAAAACACGTCAACGTTAATCACTATGCTCGCTTTGCTGGCAGCAGGTGCAGGCGCTTTTCATTATCTGTCTGCCGATGAGCCTCGCGTAAGGGGCATTGCCGGGGCGGAACCATCAACTTCGGCTGCAACGGGATTGTTTGGCGGACTTGGCGATGGTGGTGCAACAGCGCCGACATCAGCGCCGGTAGCTTCGGCCCCGGAGCCCGTGGCGATTGTACCTGACCGCAGCTGGATTTATGATCCGGCGGAAGCCGAGCTTCCCAGTGCCGTGTTCGGCATTCAAGCAAGTGACGTAGGTTTCCGGCTGACGTGCGGTGTGGATAGCCTTGATTTTGATCTATGGCAAAGCAACATACCGGCAAGAGCCAAGGTGCGCATCCAGGCCGGTGACCGGATCATCGATGCCCGTCTTGTTGACGGCAAACTTATCGCGCCAAAAGACCGTGCGTGGCTATCGGCGGCGGCGATTTTCGGCTTCACGATCACGCTTGATTCCGTTCAGGAGGAAGCCGCACATAGCGATCCTGTCCTTCGCCAGTTTGTGAACGATTGCGTGACGCGATGACCTGCTTTCCGCCAAAACCCCGGCGGAGCGTCAAGGTTCTACGCGACAAAATTTCGCATCTGCGGTGCGCCAGCGCTTTCCGATCAATTGATTGCCGCGCGCCATGATGCCCCGTGCCCATCCCGTGCGAAGGTTGACGAATGTGATCGCTGACTGCTCTCCGTCAGGGTGGCAGTCCAGTGCTTCGGTTTCTTGCGGTTCACGCACAATGGTCCCTTTTGCCAGCACTTTCCAATCTGGCGCGCCAGCATCCGGGGCGGGGCCTGCCATTGCTGCAAGATAGACAAGATACCGGTCCCCCATGGCGAATACCTCGTAACTTTCTTCCATGCGCCCGACGACATAGAGCAGCGCTCCTCCTGTGTGCCTCCAACGGTTGCGTCCGCGCTCTGGCCAGGCGCGACTTGGATTTGCAGGGATGACTTCGCCGATTGCAAAATCGGGTATGGCCCGGGTCTGGCCAGCGGCCCTGGTACCGCCGCATGCAAGCTGGCGCAGCGCATCGCCTGATCCCGTACCGGAGAACGGATAACGCAGCAGTGTCATGGTTTCTGATAGCATGAACGAGGCGATGATTTGCGATGCTGAACGGATCGCGCTGACCTCCCCGGGCAACAGGGCAGCGCGAAACCGGTAGCTGTCGCCAGCAACCTGCCGTTTGAGTACGATCATGTTGCCCATAGTGCCATCGGACTTGTGGGTCACCACAAGCCCGTCGATACCTTGTGAATCGCCTGTGTTGCGCGCGATCTCGGCGAAAGCGGCACGGTGTTCGGGTAATGCATATCCCGCCGGATCGGTAATCGTGACATCGAGAGTATAGGCCGGCTGTTCCTGACCGCGCACATTCGTGCAACTGACCGAAAGCCAAAGCTTGGCTTCGGACGACTGGATTGCGGCTTTGTCGGGCGCATAGGCACGCCAGACGGCATCTGTTGCTTGCGCCTGCACCGGCGCACTCCAGACCAGCAAGGCGGCGGTGCCAGCTTGTAAAACGGCAGGGAGCGAACGCCGGATGCGCATCATTGCTTGCTGAGCGCACATTCCGGCACGCCGCTTGGACTGGACACCGCGCGCTCTCTTATTGCGCAGTTGCACATCTGCTGGAAATACCTGGTCTTTCGGCCTTCCTGCTGGATCTGTTGCTTGGGTGTGAATTCATGATCACGGTACAGTTTGTAGATACTGTTTAACTGCGGGTTGCCGAATGCACAGGTTCGCGCGATTTCTGTGTCTTTGCCGCCGTTTTCCAACCACAAGGATATTGTCTCTGCGCTGCCTTGCGCGAGTGCGGCAGAGCCTGTTCCGATCAGCACCATTGCGATGGCCCAGTGGGGCTGCCAGATTGTCTGACGTTTCATCCCGGTTGTTCCTTTCATCATCAGATTTGCAAGGCTGAGCGGGCGGCGCGCATTTGTTCGAGTGTGGCCACCTTGTTGCGTTCGCGTGCTTTGGCAAAAGTGGAAACACCGCCAATGGCTGTGCCGACGCGGGTTGGGGCCGCACCGGCGCGGCGTTTTGCCGGGCGGAGAACCACTCTGCGCACGCCACGCGGAGTTGTAGCCGCGCTTTGTGCTGGGGCAGGCGTTGCCAGATCGGCGCTTGAAACCTGCACGTCGAACTCGTCCTGCGCGGCTGTTGTATTGCCATAACGGTCGACTGCGTAGTTCCCACGTTGTGCGGTTTCCGGATCGATGCCGTCGGCCATGGCGGTTGCTTGCGCAAACGAGGTGACGGTTTTGCTCTGCTGGCCCGCAGCGCGGGCGATCAGCTTGTCATCGGCGGCGATCCAGCTTTCCACTTTGGTGAGACGCTTGGCTGCCTCGCGCTTGTCGATTGTTCCGGCTTCACCATCGACTTGTACCTGATAGATCTGCTGCCGTCGGCAATCGCCAAGAGCGATCAGGTTTCCCGGCAGAGGCGAAAACTGGTCAACGTCTTGCCGGAAATCGCCATCGATGGCGGCGCGCAGCTCGTCGCGCTTCATGCCGGCTTGCTGCTTTGAGGTGATATAGCCCACTAGCCCGCCGGTTACAGCGCCCCCGGCGGCGGCTGCGCCGTAATCGACGCCCTGCCCCTTCCCGTTGACTGCATCGACCAGCAGGGCCGTGGCAAGGCCTGCCAGCAGGCCGGTGACCGCGCCGCCGATAATCCTGCCCATCTGGTAATCGCGGATTTCGCGGAATGGCTTGCGCAAGGAATCGCAGGTATCGGTGAACTTCGGCGGCGCAGCGAGGACCGGTGCGTTTGGCAAAGGCGCAAGCACAAGAAGAATGGCGGCGACAGTCATGCCGCGCTGCCTCAAGCGTGAAGCTTCAAACATGGTCAGGATTCCTCGTTGCGAAGCGCGTTCTCCAGCTCGGTCACAAGGGCGGGCTGGTCGGCAGGTGTGACAGGCTGGCTGCGTGCGCGAACGAGCTGCGTGCGGATGGGCGGAATATAGCGGATCAGCCGCGTCAGGCCCGCCTTGGCGAGCTCTGTCTCTACAGTTTTCAACGCCGCATCAGCCGTTGCGGCATCGGCGGTTGCCAGTGCGGTGATGCCTTGGAAATACAGCGCGTAGCTGGCGTCCCGCTCGCGCTTGTTGTCGGGCAGCAGGGCCTCGATCTTGGCCATTTCCGCGCGTTGCTCGGGCGAAAGGGCCGTTGCTTCACCCTGCATCGCGGCGACCATGGCCTCGATCTGCGTGATCTTTGCCCCGCGCTCTGCGGCGTAGACAGCGGCAAGGACAGAAGCGATAACAGCCTTTTCATGCACCAGTTGCCGGGCAGACGGAGTGGATGCGCCGACTTCTGCCGATGCGGCCTCAGGCTGCGGTGCCAGCCCCAAGGTGTCTACCGTTGGCGTGCCGTTCATCAGGAACCAGCCGCCGCCGAGGGCTCCGAGGATCAACAACAGCAGGGTGAGAAGGCTTGCGCGGTTCATTGCGGGCTCTCCGGCAATGGGGCGGGGGTGTTTACCACTCTTCTTCAACCGGAGGCGTGGTGCGGATCAGCGCGGCTACAATGCAGCCGATCCCGCACAGGGCGATTACCCAGCCGCCGGTTTCAAGTGACGCCACCTTTTGCGCGGCGCGCCGTCCGACAAGCAGTGCGTTGGCATTGAATGCAGGATTGCCAGAGGCGTTGATCAGGTCGGTCGTGAAGCGGACCAGAAGATAGGGATAGGCAGCGACCGCGACAGACAGGGCGCCGAGCACCATCCCGACAGGCTTTGCGGCGGCATACTGTGCCCAGCCAAAGCCGATCACCGCCACGCACAGCAGCGGGACCAGCCAGGCGATCCAGCCAAGGCCCAGCAGCCGCTCCAGCTTGCTCATCACCTTGGCGATCTCGTCGCTCTTCTGGCGCATTTCCATTTGCCCGGCAGAGCGCCCGAATTCTGATTGCGCCTGGGTATCAAGCTGGTCACGCAACTTGTCGATGGCATCGTGCCGAAGCTCCAGCGCTTCGCGGATCGTGCCGGTCTCGCCCGATAGACTGGTGAGACTGACCGCAGTGGGCAGCGCCGAATAGCCAAGCTCCTGCAATGCTTCGTGTTCGTAACCGATTGAAATAAAGCTCATCGCAAAAGCTGCGAACAGCATGATCGCGGCGAGCAGGATTTGCGGCATGGCCCGAATCCGCGCTACGACTTGTCCCAACTGGTCGTCACGCTCTGATACCGTCTGCAATTTCTTGTTGATGTCAGCACCCAACGATGCGCTATCACTCAAAATCTGCTTGGCCGTGGTGGGCATGGGGATCGGGGTCGGCGCGCGTGGAGCCGCTTTTGCGCCATCAAGCGCGCGATAGATGTCGTGAGCACGGCCGTCCGTCACGATGAAATCGACCAGTTGGCCTCGCTGGGGCGGCTCGTCCTCTTTCCACGCATCGTGGAGGAACGGGAAGCGTTCGCCAGATTCTGTCAGGATAACGCCGCTATCACCGCCGTATCCAAGGATCTTTCCGTGCATGGAATACTCTCTATATGACTATAGACTACGTATTCCATCTTATGGCTGGGGTGCTCGTATTGGCGAGGGCAAAAGCCGTATTACCGAATTTGTCAGAACGATGAACAAATAGACACCACAGAAGGGCATTATGGTTCGATAATTGTCATCGCGGCCCAATTGCGCGGATGGGAAAGCAGACCGCCACGGGCGCGCACCGCAAGCATCGCCTTTTGCAGCAGTGCCGCCGGATCAGCCGCAGCACCATCATTTGACCATGCTTTCAAATAACGCGCCATCAGTACCGCTTGGGTATTGTCGGCAATCGGCCAGCTGCTGACCATCACGGCGTGCGCGCCAGCGGCAAAAAAGCTGCGGGCAAAACCGGACGCCGGATCATCGTTGGCAGGCGCAGGTTGCGAGGTATCGCATGCCGACAGGATAACCAGCCTGGCAGAGAGCGACAGCGCGGCAACCTCGCTCTGGCGCAGCATCCCGTCTGCCTCACCTGTCAAGGCGAGCCCGGCTTCCGAACGGGCATCCTCAAGATCGGGCGCGACGTTGTGCGAGGCGATCAACAGGAGATCGGCGGCGGTAATTGCCGGGTCGGATTTGAACCATCGCTCTGTAGCATCGGAATCGTATCGTAGCGTTACACGGGCAAACGGAAGCTGGCCAAGCGAGTCCATCTCCAGCCGGGCAAAAGGCAACGCGGGCAGCCCTGCCAGTTTCGCTTTGGCCGGGGCGGAGGCCTCTTGCCCCAGATTTGCGCCACCGCGGGTTTCTGCGACACCGACAGCGGCGATGTCGCGCTTGGCAATCGCCTTTTCGGATGCACCAGAGCGGCGCGCGAGCGATGTGCGATCCGACACGATAAAGCGATCCACGAGCCAGCCCCGATCATCGCGCAGGACGGCAAGCGGCAGGCGTGCCAGCGGGCCATCGGCCACGCGAAACAGCCGCTTGATGCCTGATGCAGGAAGGTCTGCGCAGAACCAGCGTCCGATCTCTGCCGCTGCCCCG
>CAZSTP010000141.1:0-6946 GCA_964609325.1 uncultured Novosphingobium sp.
CGACTAAATTCGCCTACGGCTCATTAAGTCTCGCTCCCCTCCCGCAAGCGGGAGTGGTTATCAGTGCTTCTTTCCTCCCTTCCCGCTTGCGGGAAGGGTCGGGGTTGGGCCTTTTAACCCTTTAACCAATAGCCTCTGATCGCTGTTCTTGCGGAACATCGCGCACTGGCGCAGCCTTGATCCAGCTTTCCAGCGCATCAATATCAGTCGGACCGGTGACGGCTTCCGGCATGCCTGCAAAGCCGCCAAAACCATCGCCACCCAGTGCGAGGAACCCGTTCACCGTGACGCGATAGGCCTTGTCCATCGCGAGCGGCTGGCCATCAAGTGTGATCGCAACGATCCGGTCGCCCGAGGGGCGTTTGAGATCATATGTGAAGATAAAGCCTGCCGAAGGGGTGAGCGCCTGGATGGGGCCGGTCGCATCAAGCCCCAGTTCGAGCGTGGCCTTGATTTGCGCGCCGGTCATCGTGGCGGTGACCACGTTGTTGCCGAAGGGCTGGCATAAGTAGATGTCGCCGAAAGTCAGCGTGCCATCGGCGGTGGGGACCAGCGGGGCGCGGATGCCAAACGGGTTCATGAACGCGATTTGCGCGCCCGCGCTGCGGGTGGCGGCCAGTTGCGCATCGGCGATCAGGTTGCCCAGCGGGCCGCCTTGCGCGCCTTCGGCTTTGGCAGCGGGGCGATCAATTTTACCGATAGGGCGCTGGGTGAATGCCTTTGATGCATCGACATATCTGGCGACATATGCGGCCACATCGGCGCGCGGCTGGAATTGCGGGTACAGTGTGGTGTTGGCCAGCGGCCCGCGCGAGGACGTGTAGGGCACCGACTGCACGATCACGTTCTTCGCCGCTTTGGACACGACGCGCCCTGCCACCGGATCAATCTTCAGCGTGATGTCGGTGACGAGTTCGCCATAGACGCCCGCGCTGGTCAGCAGGATGGGCTTGGCGGGGTTGAGCGTGGCGTAATCGCAGACATAGGACCAGTGCGTGTGGCCCGAGACGACCACATCGACACGCGGATCAAGCCGGTCGAGGATCGGGCGGATATCGCCGCCAAGGTTTTCGCAGCCGTTGGGATCGGGCAGCCCTTGGGTGCGTGCG
Source organism: uncultured Novosphingobium sp. (assembly GCA_964609325.1). Classification (GTDB taxonomy): domain Bacteria; phylum Pseudomonadota; class Alphaproteobacteria; order Sphingomonadales; family Sphingomonadaceae; genus Novosphingobium. Next base: position 1,110 of record CAZSTP010000141.1, read on the forward strand.
CCCTGGTGGATCAGCACGACGATCGCATCGGCGCCCCGGGCTTTGAGCTTGGGCACCGCAGCGTTGATCGTGTCCGCCTCGTCGGCAAAGGTCAGCCCGGCAATGCCGCTGGGGACTACCAGATCGGGCGTGCCTTTCAGCGTCAGGCCGATCACGCCCACGGTGACCGCGCCTTTGCCTTTGCCGAATGTGCGCAGGCCCGTGGCGGGGAACAAGGTGGAGCCATCTGCCTTGACCGTGCTGGCCGAAAGGTAGCGGAACTTTGCGCCGGCGAAGGGCTCCAGCGCGCAAGGCTCCTTGGCGGTGAGCTTTTCGCAGCCGCCGTTTTGCATGCGCAGCAGTTCTTGCTGGCCGCGGTCGAATTCGTGATTGCCCACCGCGTTGAAATCCACGCCGATGCGGTTCATTACGCCAATGGTGGGTTCATCAAGATAGAGCGAGGACGCCAGTTGCGAGGCGCTGATCATGTCGCCTGCCGAGACGGTCAGCGCATTGGCATATTTGCCGCGCACCGAATCAATTGCCGAGGCCAGCCACGCCGCACCGCCTGCGGGGACCGGCACGATCCCGCCCTTGCCATCGGGCGCGTTGACCGATTGGCGCGGTGGTTCAAGGCTGCCGTGGAAATCGTTGATCGCGATGATGCCCACTTCGACAGGGGCTGCAGCTTGCCGTTGGGCCATGGGGCCGGCGCAGGCGGCAAGCAAAGCAGGCAGGCCAAGGCACAGCAGATGGCGCAGGCGGAACAGCATGGCAGAAAAGCCTTCTTGATGGCGTGGGCGACGCGATTGCACCGACTCTAGCCCATCGCCATTGCAGCTTGAAGGCTTTGCCCCACACTTTCTTGTGCGGCAAAGCGATTGTGCGAAGTGGACGCAATCCCTACAATAGCAAGGCATCCCAACCGGCAGGAATCCGTGCGTTATGGCATCTGCGAGCAACGATAGAGACGCGGTTCGTGCGCGGCTGGTAGATCTGGCGCAAACCATTGCTGAAGAGCGCGGAGGCGTGGGATTATCATTGGGCGAATTGGCTGCGCGGGCCAATATGTCGACGGCCAACCTTTCGCGCTATTTTGAAACGCGTGAAGAATTGCTGGAGGCCATCGCAGACCATTGGTTCCAGCCGATGGTGGCGATCATGGAAGATGTGCTGGCCAGCGATCTGCCGCCCCGGCGCAAAATGTACGAATTCTTCGCCCGCCGGTTTGTGGCGATGCGGGTGAAGTGGGAGGCTGATCCGGTAAAGCTCCAGTCGCACGTGGATGTAGGTTCCGAGCATTTTGACCAGGTGCGCAGCTATATTGACCTGGCCGATCACTATCTGGGCGAGATCATTGGCGAAGCGATGAGCGAAGGGGCCTTTGCCGGGTTGGGCATTGACGAGACGATCAGTCTGGTGAACCAGATGGTTGCGCCTTATTGTGCGCTCAACACCATGCTATTATTGATGGAGCGGCTCAGCGAGGAAAAGCTGGCACGGATCATCGATGCGATTTTCGATGGACTCTCAGCGCAGGATCGCGGCGCGCGGGCGGTTAGCGGGTTACGCGCTGCCTGAAGATCAGGCGTTTGCGCCAAGCAGAACCTTGCGCATATCGCCGCGATAACGGCGATGCAGCACGAACAACGTCGCCATGATCACAACCCCGCCACCAAAGAACGCCAGAAGCCCGTGGGCAAGCGCAACGGGCGACCATTGCCCGCGCCACGCGCACCATAGTCCGCCAAGTGCCAGTAAAGACAGGAAATCAGCATTGAACTGGCCCGACCACGTGCCCTGCGCAATGCTGCCAAAGAACACCGGCAACAGGCCCAGCCCGTGATGCATCACCACCACGCCTGTGAAAACCACCAAAGCGGTCCAGGCAATGGCCAGATAGACCCTGAACATGGTGCAGCACTCCCCCTTTTTTGGCTTTGGAGGAGGTTAGATCACGCTGCGGATTTGCACCAGTCCCCGCGCTTGCCCTGCCAGATTTCGGCAAGGCCTTCGTCGGCCAGTTTTGCGCCAAGGCTTATGCCATTGCGTGTCACCACCCGCAGCGCGCGGCCATAGCGATCCACCTCGCGCCCGCGCACTTCAAGCGTGAACGGTCCGGCGTTGAGCAATTGCGCAAGCCGCAATTTGGCGCGCGCGCCAAGCGCGGCTTCATAGGCGCATGACGGATTGGCGGTTTCGGGCGTGTTGATATCGGCCATGCGGATCTTGGTCCCGGCATACCAGAACGTATCGCCATCCACGATACAGGTCACGCGCTTGGCCGATCCGCAAGGTTCAAAGCGCGCCTGTACCGCATCGGCAGGGGCGGCGCTGGTTGTGGTGGCGAACAGCGGCAATGCAAATGCCGTGGCGAGGAGGAGCAATCTGCCTGTCATTGCGCTGCAATGCCTTGCGGCAGCTCGCAATGCGCCTCAGTATGGCTACTTGCGAAAAAGCACTAAGTGCAAGTGCGCAGCTGGTAACGGGTGCATAATAATTTTGTGGCAAAACCCGGTCCATGCTCAGACCGCGCCTCAACACTGTATTCGCCAGCCGCTGGAAAGCTGTGCTGTGGTCCGTTTCGATCCTGCTGTTTGCCTTGCGGATGGTGCCATCCGCCGAGGAGACCAAGGCATCGAAAGCCCGCGCGGTTCAGGTAGACCCCTGGGCGCTGGATAAACCGGGAACCCAATAGAGGTTTCGTACCGGAAATCCGGTGCGGCCTTTAACAGGCCGCACCGTTATCCATCAGCTTGCGCGGCGCACCTTGTTGCGGTGTGCGCCAACGCCGGGGGCACCGCCGCCACGGGGGCGGAAGGTGCGTGGCTTGTCGCCGCCTTCGCCCAAAGGATTGCGCACGGGACCGCGATCATTGCCGCGTTCGCCATCACGCTGTTCCTGACGCGGGCTGACATCCCGCGGGCGACCGTCGCGGCCTTGCGCGCGGCCACCATGGCTTTGACCGCCACCGCCGCCACGCGATTGGCCGTTGCCGCCACGGCCACCGTTGCCGCGCTGGGCGCGGGCATCGTGGCGGGCATCACGCTCTTCTTCGGCAGGCTTGCGGCTGGGCGCGGGAAGCTTGGCAGCTTCGGCCATGAAGTTTTCGGGCAGCGGCATCGTGTCCACCTTCAGGCGGGTCAGACGCTCGATGTCCTTGAGGTAGGGCTTTTCATCAGGCGCGCAGAAGCTGATCGCGATACCATCCGCGCCAGCGCGCGCGGTGCGGCCAATGCGGTGAACGTACTGTTCGGGCACGTTGGGCAGTTCATAGTTGAACACGTGGGAAACGCCCGAAACGTCGATCCCGCGCGCGGCGATATCGGTTGCCACCAGCACCGGGCACGAACCCTGACGGAACGCATCCAGAGCGGCGGTGCGCTGGGCCTGGCTCTTGTTGCCGTGAATGGCGCGCGCTTCGATCCCGGCAGAGGTGAGGTGGCGCACGACGCGGTCAGCACCATGCTTGGTGCGGGTAAACACCAGCGCGCGGTCCATTTCCTTGCTTTCCAGCAAAGCGCGGATGCGCAACGTGAGGAGCGCCTGCTTTTCAGCCTGATTGACGAATGTGACGTACTGTTCAACGCGTTCTGCGGTGGTCGAATTCGGGGCGACTTCGACGCGCACCGGATTGACGATGAACTGCTTGCCCAGATCTTCGATAGCCTTTGGCATCGTGGCCGAGAAAAACAGGCTCTGGCGAGTCTTTGGCAAAAGGTTCGCCACGCGCTTGAGCGCATGGATAAAGCCGAGGTCCATCATCTGGTCAGCTTCATCGAGCACGAAGATTTCGGTGCGGCCCAACGTCAGCGCGCGGTTGTCGATCAGATCGAGCAGGCGGCCCGGTGTTGCCACAAGGATATCGATGCCGGGCACCAGACGGCGCGCTTGCTTGCTGATCGGCACGCCGCCGAACACGCAGGCGACCGAAATCTTGAGGTACTTGGCGTAACCTTCAATGTTGTCGGCAATTTGAGCTGCCAATTCGCGCGTAGGCGAAAGGATGAGCATGCGGCACGAAGCGGGCTTGCGCTCGATCGGGTTGGCGGCAAGGCGGTGCAGCGATGGCAGCGCGAATGCGGCGGTCTTGCCGGTGCCGGTCTGCGCAATACCGAGCAGATCGCGGCCTTCGAGCAGGGCAGGGATGGCTTGGCGCTGGATCGGCGTAGGATCGCTATAACCCTTGGCTTCGAGGGCGCGGAGAATGGGTTCGGCAAGGCCGAGTTCTGCGAAAAATGACATGGAAATGCTTTCATGGGTGCATCGGCAAAAGCCGACACACGGGGGAGGTTCGCTGTGCGCACCAACCTGAATAGGAGACGCGCGGGGTCGATCATGCGACCCGTGCGTGAAAGGGGAAGCGGGCGGGGCAAAAACCATTCATCCGGGGCGGATTTCAGCCGTTTCAGCGAAATCTCACGCCAGCACCCGGATTGCAGCGGATGTCCGCCGCCGGTCTTGCTGCGGAGCACATAGGCGCAGATCGGCGATAAAGCAAGGATTTTCCGGCAAAAGGGCGTTGCCAGTGCGGATGTGCCCCGCCAACATGCGCGGCAAAGGAGTGCTTTATGCGCGTGATGTTCGGAATTCTGGCTAGTCTTGCTGTGGCAAGCGGAAGCGCGCAGGCCGCGCCCAATGCGTCCGAGGCAAAGATGATCGCCACGGTCGATGCCGAGCAGACGCGCACGCTCAAATTGCTCGAAACGATGGTCAACCAGAATTCCGGCAGCCGTAATCTCGATGGCGTACGCAAAGTTCGCGATATCGTGATCCCCGAATTCACCGCGCTGGGCTTTACCGCACGCTGGATTGCGATGGAGCAGACCGAACGCGCAGGCCACCTCGTTCTCACCCATAAAGGCCGCAAAGGTGCCAAGAAACTGCTGTTGATCGGCCACCTCGATACCGTGTTCGAACCCGATTCCCCGTTCCAGCAGTACGTTCTGAAAGGGGACAAAGCCATCGGTCCGGGCGTGGGCGATGACAAGGGCGGGATCGCGGTGATCGTGGCCGCCCTGCGCGCGATGCAGGTGGCTGGCACCCTGAAAGACGCCAATATCGAAGTGTTCCTGACGGGTGACGAGGAAGAGGCCGGCCATCCGGTCGAGGTCGCGCGCGCCGATCTGGTGGCATCGGCCAAAGCAGCCCATGTCGCGCTCGATTTCGAAGGTCTCAGCCGTGTTGACGGCAAGGACATGGGCTCCATCGCGCGGCGTTCCTCGCAAAGCTGGACGCTGACGATTGAAGCCAAGTCCGGCCATTCCAGCGGTGTGTGGAGCGCGAATGCAGGCGATGGCGCGATCTATGCCGCCGCGCGGATCGTCACCGCATTGCGCGATGAACTGCCCGAACCTTATCTCACGCTCAACGTCGGCCTGATCGCGGGCGGAGCGGGGGCCGAAGTTGCCGAAGATAACGCGCACGTTTCCGCGCAGGGCAAAACCAATATCATCGCGGGCAAAGCGGTGGCGCGCGGTGATCTGCGCACGCTCAGCCCCGAACAGAACACCGCCGCCATGCGCAAGATGGAGGCCATCGTCGCACGCCCGTTCCCCGGCGTTACATCTGCCAAGATCGAATTCAGCGAAGGCTATCCACCGATGGCGCCGACCGATGGCAACAAGGCGCTGCTCGCGCGGCTGAATGCGGTGAACACCACGCTCGGGCTTGAACAGATGCAACCGCTTGATCCGATGAAGCGCGGCGCGGGCGATATCAGCTTTGTCGCGGCCTATATCGACGGGCTGGTCGGGCTTGGCCCCTATTCGACCGGCGACCATGCGCCGGGCGAAACGGTTGACGTGCCCAGCCTTTGGACGCAAGCCAAACGCGCGGCCTTGCTGATGAGCCGCCTT
>CAZSTP010000142.1:0-6926 GCA_964609325.1 uncultured Novosphingobium sp.
GCATAGCCGTGGCCGAGATAAGACTGGCCGCAAATGCGGATCGAAACCCCGGCATTGGCCAGTTCTTCCAGCAAGACCCGGTTCGGGTTGGGCGTGCCAAAGCGTTTGGTGTGCGCGGCATCGGTGAGCAGGATGGTATCGGGCGGGCCGTGGACGACGATGGCGATATCCCCCGCTTTGGGCTTTACGCCACTGGCGGCCATGGCATTGAGCATGGCGCCAGCGCGTTGCAGCGTTTGATGGAGCTGCGCCTTGTCCTTGGGCTGGGCAGAGATATCGAACAGGATGCGGTAGGCCAGCGCAGGATCAGGCTTTTCCATTGCGCCTGCAATATCGCGCGGCGTGCCGGCTGAAGGTACGGCCTTTGGCAGCGCCTGCCCCGACACCGGAGCCGACACCGGAGCCGCCAGCAACACCGCAAGCACAAGAACCGCAACACGCATGGCTTGATCCCTTCCTAGAATATCACACCGGTTGCCCCGTGGGCGCTCACTTTGCCAGATCGGTCAGCAAACTCAGGTAATACGTGATGCCCGGGCGGATGTTGGACAGGCGGGTGCGTTCGTTCAGCCCGTGCGAGAAGTCTTCGGAATCCTTGGAGAAGGACGGGCTGAGGCCATAGCTTGGCACCCCGACCGCGCGGAACCACATCGAATCCGAAGCGCCCGATGCCTGCGACGGGATCAGCGGCACGCCGGGATAGGCCTTGGCCATGGCTTTGGTGACCGCGCTCATCAAATCGGCACGCAACGGCGATGCGGGCGATGCGACAGAGCCCTGTGTCACATCGCTGATCTTGACCGCCGGATCGTTCACCACGGCTGCCAGTTCGGCCATGATCGCTTCTTTGGAATGGCCGGGAAAGATGCGGCAATTGATGTTGGCAAAGGCGCGCTGCGGCAGCGCATTTTCAGCGTGGCCGCCGCCTAGCATCGTGGGGACACAGGTGGTGCCGACTTTGCCGACCATCGAGGGATCGGCGCGCAGCGTGGCGATGGCTGCTGCATCCGAAGGGTTGGCCGCAAAGGCGCGCATCGCGGCGGCAATCTCGGGCTTGTCGGTAAAGGCGGCGGCCTTTTCGAAGTAGCCCTTGGTGATGTCGTTCTGTTCTGCCTTGAAGGTATAGGCACCGACTTTGGCAAGGGCGTGCGACAACTGGACGATGGCGTTATCAGGGCGCGGTGCGGAGCTGTGGCCGCCGGGATTTGTGACTTCGAGACGGTAATCGGCGTATGTCTTTTCCGCGCCTTGCCAGGTCCAGTAGATTGGCTTGCCGGTGGCCTCGTCTAACGCGCCGCCGCCGCCATCGACGTTGATTACCAATTCGGCGTCCTTGAGCTTGTCCGCGATGACCTTGCTTGTTGCCATCGTGGTTTCTTCATCACCCGAAAACTCGATGACGATCGTGCGTTTGGGTTTGAAGCCCTGCCTGCGCAGTTCGATCAGCGTGGACAGCGCCAGTGCGCCATCAAACTTCATATCGCTGGCCCCGCGCCCGAACAGGATGCCATTTTCCACCACGGGCACGAAGGGATCACGCTCCCAATCCTCGCGCTTGGCCTCGACCACATCGATGTGGCCGGAGATGACCAGCGGTTTGAGCTGAGGGTTTGAGCCCTGCCATGTTGCGATGATGTAGGCCGTGTCTTCAAACGGCGTGATCTCGATATCAGATGCGCTCCAGCCCGCCGCCAGCAGCGCATCACCAAACAGTTTGGCGACATCGATCGTGCGATTGCCCTCCCCGCGAACCGAGCGGATGGCGATGGATTTCATCGCAAGATCAAGCGTCTGCGCCTCGGCCACGGGATAGGATTTCTCTTTGGCGATGGCGGGTGTGGTGATTGCCACCGAAGCGGCAAGTGCGACGCGGAAAAACGTGTTCATTCAGGCGACTCCTCTTTTTCCCACGCTGGCCGCAGTGCTGCCCGCGTGCAACCACTTTTACGGGGCGGAGCAAAAGCAAAACCCCGGCCGCTTGCGCGACCGGGGTTTTGTAAGCGAGAGCTTTGCCCGAGGGCTTAGCGCTTGATCTTGCTCGTATCGAAGGTGCCGAGGCCGGGCTTGAAGCTCTTTTCGTCGAGGAATTGACGGGTGGCTTCCTTGCGGGCTTCGACGCCGCCGAAGTTGTGCAGCGCTTCCTGTGCGCGGATCAGATAGTCTTCGGCGTTGTCGTAAGTCATTTCGGTCATGCGGCGCACGGCCCACTTGGTGGCGCGCAGGGCGTGGCCGTCCTTCTTGGACAGGGCTTCTGCGATTTCGAGAACACGCGCCTGAAGCTTGTCGGCGGGCACGGCTTCGGTGACGAGGCCCTGCTCTTCGGCCTGCTTGCCGGTGAGGTTTTCGCCCATCATCGCGTGGTACATGGCCTTGCGCAGCGGCATCAGATCGGCAACGACCTTGGATGCGCCGCCGCCGGGAAGGATGCCCCAGTTGATTTCGGAAAGACCGAACTGCGCGTCTTCAGCCGCGATGGCGATATCGCATGCGAAGAGCGGGCCATAGCCGCCGCCGAAGCACCAGCCATTAATCATGGCGATGGTCGGTTTTTCATACCAGCGCAGACGCTCCCACCACGAATAGGCTTCGCGTTGGGCCTTGCGGATGGCGCCGAGGCCGATTGCTTCGGTTTCGCGGAAGTATTCCTTGAGGTCCATGCCCGCCGACCAGGCTTCGCCTTCGCCCGAAAGCACGAGAACCTTCACGTCATCGCGGAATTCGAGATCGGTGATCACTTTGCCCATCTGGCGGTTGAGCTTGGGGCTCATGCAGTTGCGCTTTTCCGGGCGGTTGAACTTTACCCAGGCGATGCCGTTTTCAACGGTGAAATCGACGGTATCTTCTTCCGCGCGTTCAATTTTTTGCTGGTCGGTCATGGTCTGTCCTCTTGAAATCTATCTTAAATGGGGAAGTGGCCGGGCTGGGTTTCCATGGTGATCCAGCGCAGCTCGGTGAAGCTGTCGATCCCGGCCTTGCCGCCGAAACGGCCATAGCCGGACGCGCCGGTGCCGCCGAAGGGCATCTGCGCTTCATCGTGCACGGTAGAGCCGTTGACGTGGCAAATGCCGGAGTGGATCTGGCGGGCCACGCGCAGACCACGGGCGGTATCGCGCGTGAACACGGCGGCTGACAAGCCATATTCGGTGTCATTGGCCAGTTCGATGGCATGGGCTTCATCGCGGGCGTGGATGATGCCGACGACCGGGCCGAAGCTTTCATCGCGGAACAGCTTCATCTCTTGCGTGACGCCATCGACGACGTGGGCGGGCATCAGCACGTTGTGTGTGGTTTCCCCGCCGTTCAGCAATTGCGCGCCATGGGCGAGCGCATCGGCGATCAGGCTTTGGCAATGGGCAACGGTCTTGGCATCGACCACCGCGCCCAGCGGTGTGGTGCCTTCGCGTGGATCGCCGACGGTAAGCGTATCTACTTTGGCCTTGAAGCGGGCGGCGAAATCGGCGGCGACGGATTGGACGACGATGATCCGCTCGGTCGACATGCAGATCTGGCCCTGGTTCATGAAGGCACCGAATGCTGCGGCCTTGACCGCTTCATCGAGATCGGCATCTTCGAGCACGATCAGGGGGGCCTTGCCGCCCAGTTCGAGCAGGCATGGCTTGAGATGCTCAGCCGCGCGCTTGGCGATGATACGGCCCACGGCGGTGGAGCCGGTGAAGTTGATGCGCTTGACCGGCTTGGCATCGATCAGGGCACCGACGACTTCGGGCGCATCGGCAGGCGCATTGGTGACGACATTGACGACGCCTTCGGGGAAGCCTGCATCGGCAAAGGCTTCAATAATCAGCGAATGGGTGCGCGGGCACTGTTCCGATGCCTTGAGGATGACCGCGTTGCCACAGGCCAGCGGGACCGCAATCGCGCGGACACCAAGGATGATCGGGGCGTTCCATGGCGCGATGCCAAGGATCACGCCAACCGGTTCGCGCAGCGCCATGGAGACGCAGCCGGGCTTGTCTGAAGGGATCACTTCGCCCGCAATCTGTGTGGTGAGAGCGGCAGCTTCGCGCACCATCGAGGCAGCAAGGCCGAGGTTGAACAGCGCCCAGCCTTTGGTTGCGCCGATTTCACCCATCATCGCTTCGACAAAAGCATCGGCGCGCGATTCCAGTGCAGTGGCCGCTTTCATCAGGACAGCGCGGCGGGCGTTTGGCCCCATTGCGGCCCATGCGGGAAAGGCTGCCGCTGCGCGTGCGGCAATTGCTGGAATCTCGGCCGCCGTCATTGCCTCTGCTTGTGAAGCAACCGTGCCGGTCATCGGGTTGATGCGTTCAAACAACATGCCGTCTCTCCCTTTATGTTATGTTTTATAGCAATCTCTTTTGAGCCACGCAACCCATGTTTGGAAAGCGCTCCAAAACGACCGAAACAGCGGGGAATGGGCGTGGGAGGACAATGTTAATTGCGTTTAGTGCAACTGTAAGGCGGCATTTCGCACTTGCACAAAAACGCTGCCTGACCCAATCAGGACAGGCCTTTCAGGCATCCTCTCCCAAACTTTCAAGGGCCGCCCGGCAACGGAGCGGCCCCTTTTTTTGCTGGTGTTCCGGATCGGGAACGAAGCGCGGGCAAAGGGTTTGGCCCCTGCCCGTTGGGGCAGGTGCGCAAGTTTTGCGACTCAGCCGCCGAGGACCTTGATCGCCATGGCGGCTGCGGCGGCGCGTGTTTCCACGCCCAGTTTTTCGTAGATGCGTTCCAGGTGCTTTTGCACGGTGCGCGGGCTGATCAGCAGAACTTCGGAAATCATGCCGTTCGATTTGCCATAGCTGATCCACAGCAGCACTTCGGCTTCACGATCGGTCAACGAAAGGCGCTGCTGGAGTTTGGTGACATCGGCCTTGGGGTTTAACTCGTTCAGGCGGATCAGGATTTCGTTCTCGCGATATTGCGCGATGATCACCAGTTCGAGCGTGTTTTCGCCCTGATCGACTTTGGCCGATGCCCCTTGCGGGGTGGTGCTGCGGCCCAGCAAGCGTTCCAGCGGTGCGCGCAAGATGCTGGGCAAGGCGCCCTTTTCGCGGTTCCAATCGGGACTGACGCGGCTGATGGCCTGTTCTGCCATGGGGGTGCACCAGAGCAGCAACCCGCGGTTATCGGTTGCCATCATCAGACGGCCTGTGGCGTCAAGTCCGGCAGCGCCTGCCTGCATCGCGCGGGCATGGCCGATGTGAACGCGCACGCGGGCCAGCAATTCGTGGACGTTGACCGGTTTGCGCAAGTAATCGACGCCGCCGACCTCGAAACCTTCGATCACGTGTTCGTTCTCGGTCAATCCGGTCATGAACATCACCGGCACGTGCACGAGAGTGGGCCGCGCCTTGATCCGGGCGGTTGTTTCAAAACCGTCAAATCCGGGCATCACGGCGTCCATCAGGATAAGATCGGGCACCACATGTTCAAGCAATTCGAGCGCCGAATTGCCTGAAGTTGCGACAAGGACAGTGATCCCTGCCCCCTCCAGCGTATCGGTCAGGAAACGAAGGGAATCGGGTTTATCGTCTACGACGAGGACTGTATCGCGCCTTGCGCTGCCGCCACTCATCCTACAAATCCTCCAACGTCCGCCCGAGCGCGGTCAGATCGAACCGGTCAAGGCAGTCGTAAAGCTTGGCAACCAGTGGGGCAGCATCCGGGGCTGCGCGCTCAAGATTGCGAATTTCATCTTCCATGGCGCGTACATGCCCGATCCGCACAAGCAATTTCAATTGATCTATATGGGCACGCGCCGTGTCAGAAAGCGGAATCGCTTCCGGTATCGATGCGTGTCCGACAGACGGAACTTGCTTGGGCCAGGTCCAGTTAACGGATAGCAAACGCCCCAGAGCATCGATCAACACCGACAGATCTATCGGCTTGAGCAGGAAATGGTCGTGATCTGCCGCTTGCCCGCCCAGACCGTGCCGTTCTTCGGCGTTGGCCGAAAGCATCACAATGGCCATGCTGCGGCCATGCACGGCGCGCATATGCGCCGCTGTCTCCCAGCCGGAAATGCCGGGCATGCTGACATCGAGAATCACCGCATCAAACTGCCCGCGCTCGGCCATAGCCAAGGCGGTATGGCCGTCGTTGGCATAGGATATATCGAAGCCGAGCTCGCCCAAGGCGTTGCGCAGCAGGGACAAATGATCGGGGTTATCATCGACGAGCAACAACGAGCGGCGTTGGCCGGTGTAACCGGTGGGGCGCAAAACGGCCCCTGCCTTGCTTTCAACGAAACCGGAAACTTGCGGCATGAGCAGGCGCAATTTGAAGCTGGAGCCCTTGCCCGCGACGCTTTCCACCTGCAAATCGCCGCCCAGCATTTGCACAATGGCCCGCGAAATAGCCAGCCCGAGCCCGGCTCCTGTGTTGCCGCTGTGCGGGGTATCGTCGCTCCGTTCGAAAGGCGCAAAAACCTGCTCGTGCTGCGCTTCGCTGATACCGGGGCCGGTATCACGCACTTCGAACGTCGCGGTCTGCCCGGACCAATCGAGCGCGAGCACAACTTCGCCATGGTCGGTAAACTTGACCGCGTTCGAGACCAGATTGATCAGCACCTGACGGACGCGCCGCGTATCCATGCGGACGAATTCAGGCAGGCGATCGGGCAGTTCACACCGGAAACTGAGCCCTTTTTGCTCGGCCTGCGGGCGAAACATCTCGGCCACTTGCTCAACCAGCGGGGCAAGCCGCACGACCGCGCTGTCGATACGGACCACGCCCTGTTCGACCGAAGCGATATCGAGCAGACCTTCGACCAGATTGGTCAAATGTTCGGCGCTGCGCCGGATTACACGGGCGGCGTCTTTCGGATCGACTTGCGCTTCTTGTTCGATCAGTTGCGCATAGCCGTAGATCGCGTTGAGCGGTGAGCGGTGAGCGGATTTCATGGCTTACATTGGCAAGGTATCGACTTTTGGCGGCGCTAG
>CAZSTP010000143.1:0-6884 GCA_964609325.1 uncultured Novosphingobium sp.
ACCAGCACTTACATCTCTACCAATTCAAATTCTGACTTGGGCGAGCCGCAATCGGGGCACTTCCAATCGTCGGGTACATCTTCCCATGCGGTTCCCGGGGGCACTCCGCCCATTGGATCACCCTTTTCGGGATCGTAGGCATAACCGCAATCCATGCACATCCACTGCATCATCTTATTGCCTCACGTATCGAATTTGACCCACAGATGCGCTGGCGACCGCAAAATATGGCCGATCATTTGCGGCGGCGGGGCATCGGGATCAAGCCGCAGGTTCGGCAGGTTGTCCAGCAAGGTATTCAGCGCTCTGGCCATTTCCACTTTTGCAAGGTGCTGGCCGATGCACAGGTGCGGTCCGCTGGCAAAGGCGACGTGGCGGTACTTGCGTTCGCGGAAGATATTGAAAGTATCGGGATCTTCGAACTTGGCGGGATCGCGATTGGCCGAACCGAGCACCAGATCGATAAACGTGCCTTGCGGAATCTTGACGCCATCGATCTCGGTATCGACTTTGGCATAGCGGTGGGTGCAGATCACCGGACCTTCCCAGCGCAGGGCTTCGTCGATCGCTTGGGGAACAAGGCTGCGATCGGCACGAACCGCGTCAAGCTGGTCGGTATTGGTCAGCAACCCGGTCAGCAGCGCGCTGGTTCCGCGGAAAGTGGTATCGCCACCTGCATTGATAAGCTGGCGCAGGAATGAAACCAGAATGCTGTCGGGCAGCTTTTCCCCGTCCACTTCCACCGCAGCCAGATGGCTGACAATATCGTTGCCGGGATTGGCGCGGCGCTGGCGCAGCAGTTCGGTAAAGAACGCGCCAAGCTTTTCGGTCGCCTCCTCGCCTTGCGGGGCACCGATTGCGGAAAGCATCTGTGCAATTGCCAGTTTGTGGAACACCGGGCCTTGCGCAGGTTCCAGCTCCACTTGCGCGTAAATCACCTGGAAGGGGTAGTAATGCGTGAACTGTTCGATCAGATCAGCTTTGCCGGTATGGATGAATTCCGCCATCAATCTGTGCAGCACGGGATCAACCACCGTTTCGCCCCACTTGCTCACCACTTGTGGCAAAAAGGCTTTCTGGAAGATCTTGCGGTACCGCGTGTGGTCGGGCGCATCCATCACCGAGACCGATTCGCCGAACGAAACCCCGAGGCTGGGCAGGAAGGCTTCGCGGTTGGTGAAGATTTCGGGATTTGTCAGGACATGCATGACCGCATCATAGCCCAGCACCATCTTGGTGGGTCTGCCCGCAGTCTGGACGTCGACGATGTCGGTGAATTCATCGCGGTAGATGCCGTCAAGCACGGTGCCCTTCTGCATCAGTGCGTGAATGTGCGGGTACGGGTCCAGGCTGTTGCCGGTCATCGTCCGCTCCATCGCGAAGGCGTCGAACTGACGATCGGTCAAATCTTCCAGTTTGGGCATTACAGTCATGCATTCCACTCCAGACCAAGTGCTGAGACTATGGTTTTTGATATCGGCAAAATCGGATCTGCCTGCGGATCGGGTGTATTGAACATCCGGTTGTGACAGATGGCAACGGCAAGGTTGCGGTCGGGGTCTGCCCAGCCCAGCGAGCCGCCCGCACCCGGGTGCCAGATCGCGCGAGGGCTGCCCACGCGGTGTCCGCCCAGCCAATAGCCGCCCGCGCTGATCGGGATCGGTATGCCGAACATAACCGGATCGGGTTCATCGCCATTGTCGCGCATGGCGCAAAAGCCGGCGACACGATCCGCCGACAGCAGCCTGACGCCGTCAAGTTCGCCGCCGCCTGCCAACATCGCCCAGAAGCGGGCTTCATCACGTGCGCTAAAAATGCCGCCCACACCGGCGATGCAGGCGCGTTGCACATCGGGGCGTCCGAACACGCGCGGCACCAGGTCAACCGCTTGGGGCATTGAACGGGCATAGAGTGTTGCGCCCGGTGGCGGCGGATCATTTTCGTTGCGGTTCGACATGACCGCCACGCGGTGGGCCACTTCGTCAGGAATACCGATCCATAAATCGGAAAGGCCCAGCGGCTTTGCGATTTCTTCCTGCACGAAAACATCCAGCGGACGTTTTTGCGGGTCGCTCCGGCTGACGATTTCGCCCACCATCCAGCCGAACGTCATGGACTGGTAAAGCGTCTTTTCACCCGGCGGTGCCAGTGGTTCCATGGCGGCAATGGCATTTGCCATCCATCGGGCATCGCACATCAGCTCGGGCGTGACGCCTTCCGGCATCAGCGGAACGCCCGCGCGATGGGTCAGCACATGGCGGACCGTTGCGGCGGCTTTGCCATTCTGCGCAAACTCCGGCCAATAAGTGGCGACCGGCGCATCATAATCAACCAGTCCCTTTTCCGCTTGGATATGCAATGCGGTAGCGGCCACCGCCTTGGTCACGGAATAGACATTGTACAAAGTGTCCGATGTCGCGGCCTTGCCGGTGGCCGGATCGGCCACACCATCCCACACGTCAATGCACAGCTTGCCGTTGTGATAGGCGGCTACATGCACCGCCTCCTCATGGCCTGCCGCGATGGCCTGGCGAATGGCTTCGCGGACCGGACCGTCATCAATCATGCTCATCGTGCATCCTCGTAAAGCGCCCGGTCTTTGGCGGGTGGCCCGGTCCGGATGCAGGGCACGGGTTCACGGCAAAGCCGCGCTCCCGTGCCGGGGTTGCTCCAGACCTTCGGGGCTTACCTGCCTCTTTCCATGGTGTTTCTACCACTTATGGGCAGCCCTGACGGCATCCATTTAGACATTATTCGTCAGAATGTCATCACGCTTTCTTCGCGGTGATACCGTCGTTGATAAATTCGCAAAGCGCCCGATGGAAGTTGGCGACCGGCACTTCCTGCTTCGGGTTCGGGCGGCATCCTTTGAACCCGCGCACCTTCATGCCTTGCTGCACTTCACCCATGTTCTGGTAATCCTGGACAAGGATTTTGCCCCAGAACTTGATATCGGTCAGGTCGTCATTCCATTCCCATTTTGTCGCCGGAACCTCAGCTTCGGGGAAGCGCATCAGAGAATAGACATCCCAGCGGCAGGTGTCCGGGTCATTGCCGTTGGGACGGGCGCGATAGCCCAGCACCCCGATTGGCGATTGCAGGATGACCTGGTTAGGGAACAGGTGCCAGTCGGTTCCGGCTGCCATCGCCTGCTCGTTGCTGATCTTGGGGCAATCGATGCCGCGTTCGACCAGCACTTCCTGCATGTATTCGTTGAATTTGCCGAGCACCACCCACGGATCGGTGCCAGCCGGCACTTCTTCCACAAGGCGTTTCGCTGCAGCAATGCCGGGTTCGGCCATCACCGCGTTCAGCGTCACGACGGTCTCTTCCATATAGGCCAGCATGCCGGTGCGGTTGTCCTCGCCCTCGCGCGGGCCGCCAAGGCGCGGCGAGCGCAGGCCGGTCGGTGCCGAATCCCAATAGCCGAACATGCCGTGACGGCCATGGGCATAACTTGTCGTCACGTCATCGAAGAACTGCAGCATTTGCGGATGCGTGGTTTGCACGTGATAGCCTTCGCTGAAGGCTTCCAGCGCCACTTTCCAGTTGCACGGCAGGATGGTCGATTTGCGCCAGTGATACCGCATGCCTTCCATCGCGAACGGGTCAAGGAAGGCCTTGGCAGGTGAAAGCGCCTCTTCAAGGCTTTCGCTGTCGGGGTCCATGTTGATGTAAACCCAGCCCCCCCATGTGCCGACCTTTACCGGCGTCAGGTCGGTATCGGAATTCGCCAGCTTTGTGCCCCAGTCCTCGCGGTCGACCACGCGGGTGTTCTTGCCGTCAAGCGACCACTGCCAGCCATGGAACCGGCAATGCAGACGTGCCGATTTGCCGCAGCCTTCGGTGATCCGGCGCCCGCGATGCGGGCAACTGTTGAAATAGGCCCGGATTTCGTCGGGCGCGGTTCGCACAACGGAAATCGAATCATCCCCGATATCGTATGTATAGAAGCTGCCAACGGTGGGGATTTCCTCCTCGCGGCAGGCCATCTGCCATACGCGCGGCCACAGATGCTCGGCTTCGAGCGCTGCGAATTCGCGCGAGATATAATTCGCCGCAGGAATGAAATCGGGCCGTACCACCCCCGGATCAAACGTGGCGGAAACTTCGGTCTGGACGTTCATGCAGAGGCTCCTCGCGTATGTGCAATTCTGAAAGCTATGATCGACACATCGTTCGTCTTAAGGATACTGGCGGCCGGAGTGGCGGCTTGCCTCTGCCATTTGCCTGACCCTTTCCCGATGACACTTATCACTCTTTATGGACCAAGATTGTAGAACATTTCCATTCGACAATAAAGGCAGAATCATGCAGTGTTGCGGGATTGCAATGTGCGCAGGTTGTTACAGACCAAGCATGCAATCAGGAGAGAGAAATGAACGACCAGACAAGTGGCCTGCCCGGCACACCTGAAAGCCCTGTTTCGTCAGAGGTCGCAATCAGCCGCCGTGATGCGATCACAGGCCTAGCGGCCATCGCCAGCGCGAACGCCATCGGCGCGGGTGCCGCCAATGCTGCAACCGGCAATGTCGGCAGTTCGCCTTTCGGCCCGGCTGATGAAAGTCCCCATGAAGCAGGCCCGGACGATATCTGGCAAGAAAGCTACTGGGTCTATTTCGGTAACGGCAAAGGTCTTGGCGGGGTGTTCCATACCGGCGAACAGATCAACCTCGGCCTGTCGAATATCTTTGCCCTTGCCTATGCCGATGGCAATGCATTCCGGCGGGCGGATGACCATCTGCCTTTGAACTCCGCGTTGCGTGCAGAAGGAAAGTTCAGCGCAGGCAACTATGTCTTCACGCCCGGCAAGGATGGCCAGGTCCATATGTACGGCAAGGATGAAGGGTTCGAACTCGAACTCGATTTCCTCCCGCAATCCAAAGATCTGCGCTTTCTTACCGTTTTCCCCAATCCCGTCGGGCATGTCGGCTCCAAAACGTCCAGCTACAATATCCAGACCCCGGGCACTGTTCGCGGCATGATGCGCCTTGGCGAACGCAAGTTCGATATAGATGCCTTTTCGCAAGCAGGGCACTCATGGGGCAACCGCGATTACAAAGCGTTGCGGGGCAACGGCTCGCGCTGGATTACCGGGTCGGTCGGCGATCGCCTGAACTTCTCGGCCTATGTCGCCATCCGCGCCGATGGTCTCATTTTGCGTTCCGGCTTCATTGTCGACCGGGGTGAGGTTTTGCATACGAACGATATCGAAGTGCTCGTCGAGGCCGATATTGACGGCGTCACCTATCGCGGCGGCACCGTCTGCATGAAGTTTGCAGACCGCGAATACACGTTCCGGGCAAAGCTCCACAACATCAACCTGATCCAGCACCATGGCAGCGAGATCAACGTCGGTGGCGGCGATCTGCGCGTCGACGGGCTGACCGAGACCGGTTACAGCGCATGGGAAATCAACGAACGCCCGCCAACACCGGCTGGTGGCGTGCCGTTCAGCCTGGGCTCGCACGTGGTTGACGGCCTGAAGATCAAGGCCTGAAGGTTAAGGGCCCGCACCGGCGCGGGGGCAATTGCGCAATTGCCCCCGCGCTTTTCAGAAGAGCTTCCCGTTTCAGAAGAACTTCAGAAATTCCTTGCGCAAGTTCTCGACAGTCGCGCGTCCGGCCTTTTCCGCTGCGGGCGCATTGTTGGTCGACACGGCATGATGGAGCTTTACCATGATGCCTGCTTGCAACCGGTTGATTTCGACCGATCGGAACTGGGCGTTGAATATCGCCATCCCCGCCATCGGGAACACCCGCTGAAGCTCCCTGTTCTCCGAAATCGTCAGCAACGCGACCGTAAAATGGCGCCGCGCCCGTGAAAACTCCTGATCCACCCGCGCTTCGGCCGCTTGTGTTTCGGCAAAGGCGCGGTCAAACATTGCGGCGTGCTGCGGGCCGAACTTGAGAGCGGCCGTCCGTCCCAGCAAAGCGTTGAGCTGCGCGCACAGATCGACCACGCCATCCACGTCTTCGCGCGTGAAGCGCCGCACCGTGGCCGACTTGTTCGGGCTCAGCTCGATCACGCCGCGTTCGCTCAGCAACTGTATGCCCTCGCGCACGGCATTGCGACTCACGCCGAAGCGTTCGATCAGATCGGCTTCGGCAATACGCTGGCCGGGCACGATCCGCTGCTCTTCAAGATCGCGCAGCACCTCAACGAATATTCTTTCCCGCATCGCCATCGGTGATTTTGTTTCGGATGAGAACGCTGACAACTGAAGACCCCTGAATTATGCGGGAAATCGCACGCCATGCAGATGCGACGACCCGGTTATCGTCCATAGATAGCGAGAGATGAACGGTTTGTCGCCAATGTTTCACAATTTCATTTCCCGATCGGGTCAAAGTGCGGCGCTGCCCCGGTAATTTGCTGCGCACAAAGACTTTGGTGCAGCTCTGGCCATTCGGGGCTTTGCGCCGATTATCCGGCTTGAATGTTCAACAACCTTGTCCTATTCCATGTTCCACGATGTTGCGTTTACCACCGGAATATCTTTAAAAGAATGAATAAATTTATATGGATGCTTTAAAGAGATTGGCCCGGATGCTGCACCGGCAGCTTGATGGAATCACCCTTTTCAAAGCTTCAGTGCAAGAATCGGCAACGCCTGTCTTGCAACGGAATTTTCGCGGTTAAAGACTGGAGAGATTTTGCATGGAGTTCGGTTGGACCAGTTCGCAGATCGCCTACAGACAGCAGTTGATCGACTTTCTCGACCGTGAACTGCCGGATGGATGGTGGCAGGATTACGCCTTTGATGGCCCGTGCCATCCTGAAATGATGGCCTTCGCCCGCAAGTTCAATCTCAAGCTGGCAGCCGAAGGGCTGGTCGTGCCGCATTGGCCCGAACGCTATGGCGGGCGCGATGCGGAACCTTG
>CAZSTP010000144.1:0-6854 GCA_964609325.1 uncultured Novosphingobium sp.
ATGGATCGAAATCACGCAGGAGCGGGTGAACAAATTTGCCGAGGCGACCGATGATTTCCAGTTCATCCACGTAGATCCTGAACGCGCAAGGCTCAGCCCGTTCGGCGGCACGATCGCGCACGGATTCCTGACCCTGTCGCTGATCGCCCCGATGGTGAACACAAGCGATTGCCCGAAAGTGGCGGGCATCAAGATGGGCGTGAATTATGGCAGCAACCACACGCGGTTCCTTGCACCGGTGCGGGTGGGCAAGCGCATTCGCGGAGTGTTCAAGCTGCTGGAAATGATAGAAAAACGCCCGGGCCAATGGCAGCAGACGATGGAGGTTACCGTCGAAATCGAGGGTGAGGAAAAGCCCGCGCTGATCTGTGACTGGATTTCGCTGGTTTTTGTTTGAGCGCCCCCGTTCCGCAAAAGCATCAATCCTCGCACCCTTGCAGCCACCGCTTCGCATGGGCGGCAAGATGGCGCGCGATCACGGGCGCACGGCGCAATGTCTGCTTGGGGGAAAGCGCAAGGGCTTGCACCAGCATCCCGAGACGGGGATCGACGCGGCTGGCTGTGCCATGTTCAAGCAGCACGCGTGCCCGCAAGGCAGGGTCATCAACAAACGCCAGTTCGCGCATGATGATTTGTGCGCCCAGCCGGTGAATCGTGCGGGCGCGGCGGTCGGTCAGGCTGGCACTGTGCCGGCGGTAGAGATACAAGTCCTCATCCAACGTCACAAAAGCGAAGTTGCGCGCCGCACGCAACCAGAAGTCGTAATCTTCCACCCCGAAGAGCGTTTCGTCATAGCCGCCCAAAGTCTGGGTCACTTCGGCGCGGTAAAGGAACGCAGCCCCGATCCGGTTGCCAAAGAGGATTTCACTGGCCGGACCCACTTTCTGGAAGCCGGTCACTGTGCCGCCATCATCGATCACGCTGTAATTGGCATGGGCGATGGCTGCATGCGGGTGGCTTTCAAGCGCCGCGACCAAGCGTTCGAGCATATGCGGACGAGCGATATTGTCGTCCGATGTCCAGCAGTGCAGCGCCCCGCGCGCGGCGGCAAACCCCACATTCAGCGCGCCGGGCAGCCCGCGATTGGGGCGGTTGGTGATGATCTGTACGCGGCTGTCCAAAGCGGCGTGCTGTCGGAGAATTTGAGGCGTATCGTCGGTTGAGCCATCATCCACGCAAACCAGTTCGAAATCGCGGAAGGTTTGGCCAAGAATGGAAACGATAGCCTGGCTGAGATAGGCGGCACCGTTGTGAACCGGCAGGATCACGCTGATGCGCGGTGCGCCGGGAGTTTCACGCCGCTGCCCGGCGGCTGGCGCATCATGATTGGCGGCATTGGATGGGTCCATCATCATGGCAAGGCACATGCCAAACCCGGACGACCCGCAAATTTCCGGAGTTTTTCAGTTCATTGCGGAACGCCATTCAAGCGCCGAAACAGGTGCGGATCGCGCGCGGTTGTGCAGAAACGGCACGGATTTGATCCAAAAGCTACCTGTCCCCTGCTCCCGCAAAAAAATGGGCCGGCCAGACATTGTGTCGGGCCGGCCCGATTCGATGTGCTTGGCAGCGCTCTTTACGCCACAGCCGTCAGCTTGCGGCCCTTGGCCTTCTTTTCAAACTTGGCAATCCATTGGTCCACCACCGGTGCGATGGAATTGCGCCAGCGCGTGCCGTTGAAGATGCCGTAATGGCCGACTTCAGGAGCGAGGAAATACTGCTTCATATCGTCATCAAGGTTCGGCGTCACCTTGAGCGCGGCCTTGGTCTGGCCGATGCCCGAGATATCATCGCGCTCACCCTCGATGCACAGGATCGCGGTATCGGTGATGGCATTCAGATCAACCGCCTTGCCGCGATGGAGCATTTCGCCCTTGGGCAGAGCGTGGCGCTGGAACACTAGGTCAACGGTTTGCAGATAGAATTCGGCCGGAAGATCGCAGACTGCGCGATATTCATCGTAGAATGCCTTGGTGGCCTCGGCATTGTCATCGGCACCCTGCATCAGGTGCTGATAGAGCTTGTAATGGCTCATCATATGGCTGCCCAGATTCATCGACATGAAGCTGGCAAGCTGGACAAAGCCGGGATAAACGCGGCGGCCCTCGCCGGGGTAATTGGCGGGCACAGTGGTGATCACATTGTGCTTGAACCACACATGCGGCTTGGTCACGGCGTGGTCGTTCACCGCTGTCGGGCTTTCCCGCGTGTCAATCGGGCCGCCCATCATCGTCAAGGACACAGGACGGCAAGGATGCTTGTCTGCCGCCATGATCGCCGTTGCGGCCAACGCAGGAACCGATGGCTGGCATACCGCCATAACGTGAGCGCCCGGGCCAATATATTCGAGAAATCCGATAACGTAATCAATGTAGTCATCCAGATCGAAGATACCTTCGGCCAGCGGCACATACTTGGCATCAGCCCAATCGGTGACATAGACGACGCAGCGTTCCATCATCCGTTCAACCGTGCCGCGCAGAAGCGTGGCGTAATGTCCGCTCATCGGCGTGATCAGCAACAGGCGCGGCGCATCTTCGGGCAGGCCATCGTGCGTGAACATCTTGAGATCGCCGAACGGGCGCGTGATGACGGTGGTTTCCTTGACCGCGTGGGCCGCGCCATCAACATGGATCACGCGCAGGCCGAACGCAGGCTTACCACGCGGGGCGGCCGCATGGGCAAACACCTCAAGCGCCGAAGCCATCATCTGTGTCGGGCCAATGCCAGCCCATGGATTGCGCTCGTGATTCAGGAGATCAGCAGTTATCGAAGCGAGAGCACTGCTGGCGTTCATCATCGAACGCTGAAGTTCGTAAGCCTTGTATAGCACTGCGAAAACCTTTTTTGTTTTGTTGCCCGGCACAACAAACGAATGTCTGCCAAGACTCGTAACCGCAGATTGCCGACATTTTGTTAATTGTGCAACGCAACAATTTCATTCTGCGCCATCCGCCCCCTTTCGGCATCGCGCGCCATAGGCTAGGCGGGCGCAATGGACGAGGAACTCAAGCCAGCCGAACCTGCCCGCGCAAGGACTTTGGGCCCGTTGCGCATGATCTGGCGCGAGGCTGCGAAATACCCCGGACGGCTGGCCGCCGCCTCCGCTGCGCTGCTGGTAACATCAGGGGCAACGCTGGCAATTCCTGCCGGTTTCCGGCTAATCGTTGACAAAGGCTTTGCCGCAGGGGCCAACGTAGATGAACTGGGACGTTGGTTCCAGTATCTGCTGCTGATCGTGCTGGTCCTCGCCATCGGCACGGCCTGCCGCTTCTATTTCGTATCGTGGCTGGGTGAGCGTGTTGTTGCCGACATCCGTTTGCGCGTTCAGGGCAACTTGCTCCGCCTGCCTCCCTCGTTCTTTGAAAGCAACAGCCCGAAGGAAATCTCCTCGCGGATGACCTCGGACACCGCGATCATCGAGCAGGTCGTTGGCACCACGGTATCGGTTGCCCTGCGCAACACGATCACGGCCATTGGCGGACTGGTCTATCTGTTTTATCTCGCGCCAAAGCTGACCGCGATCCTGCTCGTCGGCATTCCTCTGGTCGTCCTGCCGATCGTGGTGATCGGGCGGCGTGTGCGTAATGTATCGCGCTCCAGCCAGGACCGTGTGGCCGGAATTGGCGTCATCGTTTCCGAAGTGCTGGGCGCCATGAAGATCGTGCAGGCCTTCGGGCAGGAAAAGCGCGAACTGGACCGATTTGGCGAAAAGGTTGAGGCGACCTTCCAGACCGCCCTGCGCCGCATATCATTGCGGGCGGGGATGACCGCCGTTGTCATCCTGCTGATCTTCGGCGGGATCACCATGCTGGTGTGGGAAGGCGCGCTGGGCGTGGCCCAGGGCACGATCAGCGGCGGCACGATCTTTGCCATCGTCATCACCGCCGGCCTTGTAGCAGGCGCGGCTGGCAGCCTGTCGGAAGTCTATGGCGATCTGTTGCGTGGCGCTGGTGCTGCCGGACGCCTGAACGAACTGCTCCGCGAAGAGCCGGACATCGCTCCCCCTGCCCGCCCGACCGCGCTACCGCTGCCCCCGCGCGGCCAGATCGCGTTCCAGAACGTGTCGTTCCGCTATCCTTCGCGCCCCGAAGTGCTGGCATTGGATGATTTCTCGCTGACGGTTGAGCCGGGCGAGACGGTCGCCATTGTCGGCCCATCGGGCGCGGGCAAATCGACGCTGTTCCTGCTGGCCCAGCGTTTTTACGATCCGCACGGCGGCATGGTGCGCATCGATGGCGTGCCATTGACCAGCGCCGATCCCGCCGAAGTGCGCGCCCGCAGCGCGCTGGTGCCGCAAGACGCTACGCTGTTTGCCGCCTCGGCGCGTGACAATCTGCGCTATGGCAACTGGCCGGCCAGCGACGAGGAGATCTGGGAAGCGGCCCGCACGGCGAACGCCGAAACCTTCCTGCGCGACCTTCCGCAAGGCCTCGATACCTTCCTTGGCGAAGATGGCGCGCGCCTTTCGGGCGGTCAGCGCCAGCGTATCGCGATTGCCCGTGCGGTGCTGCGCAAATCGCCGATCCTGCTACTCGATGAAGCCACCAGCGCGCTGGATGCCGAAAGCGAGCGGCTGGTGCAGGAAGCGCTCGACCGTTTGATGAAAGACCGCACCACGCTGGTCATCGCGCACCGCCTTGCCACGATTCGCGCGGCAGACCGGATCATCGTGATGGATGGCGGGCGAATCGTGGAACAGGGCACGCATAGCAGCCTGTCTGCCGCCGATGGCCTTTATGCGCGCCTTGCCAAGCTCCAGTTCGAAGGCATCGCGGCTTAACGCTTGACTTCATGCTGCACTGCGGCAAATCCGGCATAGCGGATAAAGGAAGCCCATGGATACCATCGTCACCGCCATTTTGCTCGGGATTGTCGAGGGGCTTACCGAATTTTTGCCGGTATCCTCCACCGGGCACCTGATTCTGGCGACCGAACTGTTCGGGTATGACTCCCACCAGTGGGCGATGTTCAATGTGATGATCCAGCTGGGCGCGATTCTGGCGGTCGTCGTGCAATACTGGCGCACATTCTGGGCCGTGGGCATGGGCCTGCTGCGGCTTGAACCGATGAGCTTGCGGTTCCTGTGCAACCTTCTCGCCGCGTTCATCCCTTCGGCGATCCTTGGCCTGCTGCTCAAAGACCAGATCGATGTGATGCTCGGCAGTCCGATGGTGGTGTGCTGGGCGCTGGTCATTGGCGGCGTGGCGATCCTGGTGATTGAAAAGCACGCCAAGACCGGCGAGCTGACCGGCATCGGCCAGTTGCCCCTGCGTCAGGCGCTTGGCGTGGGCCTTGCCCAATGCGTTTCGATGATCCCGGGCGTCAGCCGTTCGGGCGCGACGATCATGGGCGCGCTGGCGATGGGGATCGAGCGGCGCACGGCTGCCGAATTCAGCTTCTTCCTTGCAATCCCGACCATGCTGGGCGCGACCACGCTGGAGCTGATCGACAACCGCGAGGCGGTCATGGCGGGCACGCTGGGCGTGGGCTGGGCCGAAATCGCGGTCGGCTTTGCCGTGTCGTTCGTAGTGGCCCTGGCGGTCATCCGCCTGTTTGTGGCCTATGTCAGCAAATCCGGATTCAAGCCCTTTGCATGGTACCGGATCGTGGCCGGAGCCGCCGCCATCGTCTGGCTTATGCTGCGCTAATCAAAGGCTTATCCTCACACGCCCCACCGCATTTGCGGAACAAAGTGCCCTGTTCGGGATTGACCGGACAGACTGTACTTCAAGGGGTTAACCAAATGAGCCTGATCATTCTTCTTATCGTAGGCGGCATCCTCGGCTGGCTTGCCAGCATTGTGATGCGCACAGATGGCCAACAGGGCATCTTCCTCAATATCGTGGTCGGCATTGTCGGCGCGATGCTCGGCGGCTTCCTTCTGGCCCCGCTCGTGGGCGGCGGTAGCATCACCAATGGTATCTCGGCACCCACGCTGATCGTATCATTCCTCGGCGCGCTGATCCTGCTCGCCATCGTCAATCTCGTTCGTCGCGGTTCCGTCCGCTAAAACGCAGGCCCACCGGCTGCAACGCATAAGGCAGGGCGGTCTGGAAGGACCGCCCTCTCCACGCCAAATCTATATTCAATAAGGGGATTTACCCATGAAGCCTGTTTTCAAAACCGCCATGATTGCTTCCGTCATCGTGATGGGTCTCGGCCTTTCGGCATGTGACAGCAAAAAGGAAAACGCCACTGAAGATCTGGCGGGCGAAGTGCGCGCCTCCAGCGAAGCGACTGCCGATGCGATGGAAGACACCGCCGATGTCATGGGCGATTCTTCAGCAAAGGCCATGGAAAACAAGGCGGAAGCCGTGCGCGAAGCCGGTGAAGCCAAGGCAGACGCGATGGAAGACAAAGCCGACAAGATGTAAACCATCGCTTGTCGCAATCCCGGGAACCCGGCCTGCCCTGTGCAGTGCCGGGTTTTTTGATGACTATACAGGGCCGGCCATTGACCCATGGCGCACGATAGGGGCGCAAAATCGAACACACACCCCACTGCCCACTGATCTGGCCGTTCCAGCCCCTGCAGGAAGGCCCTACAGGTCCGCTCCGGCATTGCAGGCGGACAGGCATCATCGAAGGGCACGGGCATGTTCGCGTGATATAGTTTCCAATGCAACCGATATCGCGCAAATCGCACATCAGCAATTGACGCTTTGCATGACTGCGCGCTTGACTTTGCCCTGATTCTACCCCAACCGCCCGCCCACATGACGGCGGCGTGGCGACGCGCCGCCACATTCGTTTCAGAATCGCGCGCGAAAAGTTCAGGATAGAGCAATGGCAAAGCCAACCACCGTCAAGATCCGTCTGGTCTCGACCGCAGACACCGGCTTCTTCTACGT
>CAZSTP010000145.1:0-6811 GCA_964609325.1 uncultured Novosphingobium sp.
TTCAAAGGACGAGGCTGCCAGCCCAGTTCGCGGCGTGCTTTGCCGTTGTCCATTTTGCCAAAGACATTGGCCAGAAAAATCGCTTCGCCTGTTACAACCTGATCTCGCCGCCCCAGCATTTTGCCCAATGTGCCTGCAATTGATGCCAAGAGATGGGCAATAGTGTAAGGTACGAACCGCGGTGCGGGCCGGCCCGAACACGCCACGGCCAACCCGAACAAGTCCCGATTGCTGACAAATTCGTTGGCGATGATGTAGCGTTCGCCAACCCTTCCATGCACCTCTGCCAGAAGCGCGGCTTCGGCCACGTCTCGAATGTCTACGGTAGGCTGGCTTACATCGATGGCCACACGGACCTTGCCACATGCCACATCCCACAGCCCGCCGTTATGCGGAGCCGGCTGGAAATCCTGCGGCCCATATGTGTTGGCAACGCACAGGGCGATGCCGGGAAAGCCCTTGGACTTGCAGTACGCCAGCAGCCGGTTTTCAGCCTCAAGTCGTGCCTTGATATAGGGCGTTGCGCGGTCAAGCCAGTTGAACGCGATCTCCTCTGTCACAGGACCATCAGGGTTCAGGCCGAGCGTGCCCATCGAACTCGTAAACACGAAACGTTCAACGCCGCATGCCAGCGCCGCATCCATGGCATTGACCAGCCCTTCGACATTATTGCGGAAAATCGGCGTCTGGTCAGTCAGCCAGAAGCGCGGATCGACCACGCTGTAAAAGACTGTCGCGCAGCCCTGCATTGCCGATTGCAAAGACGCAGGATCAAGCACGTCACCATGAACGATGTCCACAGGCAGGCCTTCAAGCGCGGCCACACTGCTGGTCTTGCGCAGCAAAACCCGGACTTTGCGGCCCCGCTCTACCAGCAGGCGCGCAATATGGCTTCCGACGAAACCGCTTGCCCCTGCGACAAGCACCGGGTGATCGTCGCGCTCGATCCTTGCTGAACCGGTCGTCATTGCGGCGAAGGCGTGAAATCAACGATCAGGCGGGTAAGCTTGCTGCGTGCAATCATCCAGGTGCCATCCCGCCGGATATAGTGTTCGGTATAATGGCCATAGCCGGTAAGACTGGCCCCGCCCGGCCATATCAAGCGATCCTGCATGGCCCAGATACCATCGGCACAGTCACCTGAAATGGAAATCTCGGGCATATGCACCTGATGCACGGTGCTTGCGCCTTCCAGTGTCTGCCGAACCATCGCCACTGCTGCTGTGCGCCCCATGACCGGAGGCGGCCCACCAGCTTCGGATGTATCAAGCACCAGATCTTCTGTGAAAAGAGCGGCCCATTCATCCCACTGCGCGGTGTCCAGCAAACGGCAGTAGCGCGCCTTGAGTTCACAGATTGCGATGCGATCACGGATCATCTTGTCATCCACTGGTTTTGCATCTCCTCAACGCAGTTTCATCACGCCGCCTGCCGCCGCGATCCCTGCAACGGTTCCGCCATCCACAAGAATATCGGTGCCGGTGATATAGCTGGCGGCAGGCGATGCGAGAAAGCTGACGACCGACGCGATTTCTTCAGCGTTACCGGGCCGACCAAGCGGCGTCACCGCGATCATCCTGTCCATTTCAGGCCCGGCTTGGCGCTCCAGGCGCGCCATATCGGTGTTGATGATCCCCGGTGAAAGCGAAACAATCCGGGCACCGGCTTTGCCAAAGGCGGGTGCCATGGCTTGTGCATAAAGCTGCACAGCGCGCTTCGAAAGCGGATAGGCCATGCGCGGGCTGCGCAGCATCAACCGCGCGACAAGCCCGATCTGGCCTCGCAGCAACTTGCCCACAGCCCTGTCAATAAACGGACGTGCCAGAATCTGGCCGGAATTAGAGGCAATCAGGATGGCCACGCCGCTGGGCGCCATGAAAGGCAGAAGAGCTTCAACAAGCGCTTGGGTCGCGGTGAAATTGATCGCCAGCACACGCTTGCCATCGGCCATTGAGGGCGAAACACCGGCTGCATGGACGAGCGTTGCAACCTTGCTGTTCCCCAGCGCAGCCACGATCCGCGCCCGATAGGCCGGATCGCTGACGTCGCCTGCCAGTAGCAACACGTGCGCCGCTGCACCAAGCGAAGTGTGCTGGGCCTCCAGCGCATCAGCATTGAGGTCGCATAGAATCATGGGTTTGCCATCACGCGCAAAAGCTTCGGCGATGGCCCTGCCCATTCCGCCGGTCGCGCCCGTGATGACAACAAAACCTTCTGCAGGAACGCTCATCTTCTGGATACCTTCATGGATTTCGTACAAGTGTGGCTGCAATGGCCGCAGCCATGGCTTGCGCACCGCGCAAGTTGGGATGGAACGACGTGCCTTGCGGGTCTTTCCAGCCATTGACCCAAGGTTCGGGGGAACACGCATTATGCGCGGCACCCAAGTGTTGCATATCTACAAGCAAAGCCCCCGAGTCACGGGCCGCATCGCGCGTCGCCGCTGCGACTTCGTCGCCAACCTTGCGCATTGCGCCAGCCTCGGCTGCGGTAATATTCAGCGCTGTGCAGGTTCCTTCCGGGGGAAGGATATTCAGATAAGTAACAAGCACGACGCGCGCATCGGGCGCACGCTGGCGGATCCTTTGCACGACCGTTGCGAGATCCCGCCGCACCTTCCCGAAATCGCGAGGCCGTGCCAGATCGGGCGCGCCAAGAAGGCGTCCGGTCAGCCAGCCTGACAGTGACCCGTCTTCGCGCGCGGCAAGCGCCGATAGATCACCGACATAGCCAACATCGTTGCCGCCGCTGGTGACAGTGACAAGTTTCGTCGCGGGCGTGACTGCATCCAGTTGCGGGCGTTGGAAGTACTGGCCGCCATCCAGGATATGGGTAGTCGTTGCCGCCGAGCAGGTCGCATTGACAAGCGAAAGACCCAGCTTCGAAGCTAACTGGGCGGGGTAGCTGTTGATCGTTCTCATGCAGGCAAAGGGACTGTCAGGCGCGCGGTCGCCGAGCCCGATGCCGGCGGCGAACGAACTGCCCATTGCCACATAGAGCGGTTCCCCGGATGGCTGCCGCTTGCCCTGTACGACAAGCACGATAGTTCCGGCGGCGACAAGCAGCACGATCAGGCCGACGATGACAGCGCAGACCATGGCAGTGCGCCGAAGCCCAGAGCTTAAACGTACCATCACTTTCGTCCCTGCTGATTTTTAGCGCGACTGCGCACGACCAGACTTCGCGATCCATCTGGGGCTTCATTCATGCTTCGACTCCCAAAGTCATGTCTACATCTGTATACTTGTCTGGACGTATCAGCCAGAGCGGGATAGGTAAAGCAACGATGCCAATAGACACATTGCCAAGCGCCCCTGCCGCACGTGACGCTGCCCGAACCCGTGAGAACATCCTCAAGGCCGCGCAGAAGCTTTATGCGCGCAAGGGCTACACAACCACCGGCGTCCGCGAAGTTGCGGCAGAAGCGGGTGTGAACTTTACCCTTATCCGCCGCTATTTCGGATCGAAGGAGGGGCTGTTTCGCGCAGCGGTTGAGGAATTTCTCCAGATCAAGCCGTTCATCGCCGGGGATCGGTCAAGCTTTGGCAAGCGCTCTGTCGAAATTCTTGTGGTCGGGGAAACAGTGCCAAGTGCGCTCGCCATGATGATGCTGGCCACCGCAGATTCTGCTGCGCGCGCTTTGTGCAGCGATCTCATGCACGAACATATTGATCAGCCTTTGGCGCAATGGCTTGGCGGACGCAACGCGCTGGCGCGGGCGGCGCAGATCAACATATTATGGATTGGCTATATGGCCGCGCGTCAGGTGCTGCCGCTGCCGGCGCTGGCCGCAGCTGATCTTGACCATTCGCGCCAATGGCTTGCGCAGGTGATCCAGCAAATCGTCGATCACGACGATTGATAAGTGGGCTGTCTCTGGCACTTTGCACCGGGGACAGCCTTGAATTTGCTAAAGGTGATTACTTGCCCGGAATCTTCGCGAGGTCCGCGTCGATGGCGTCAAGTGCTTCGGTCGAGATCTTGTCGCCGGCCATCTGCTGAAGCGCGCGCAAGGTTGCGCCCGCTGCCATGCTGATGGAAGGATTGTCGCTCAATTCAGGGATGTGCTTGTCGATGATGGCCTTGGCCGCAGGATCAGCGAGCAGCACGCCGATTGTGGTTTCCTGCGTCGTATAGTGCTTGACCGCGAGATTTGCGGCAGGCGTGGCAGGCTGTTCGGTTGTGTGGCCATATCCCGGGCTGAAAACTGCAAGTGCCAGAATGGCCTCGACCAAGGTTCTGAATTTCATTAAAAAGCCTCTCAAACAGGATAGAAAATGGACGCATCAAAGGTGCGCGCAACCACTACATTGCACCTTGCTCAATGCATTATTTAGTTGGCTATTCCAGCTTGCGCAAGCTGCAGATTTTTCGGCACCGCGAAATGCTCAATACTCCAGGAAATCTGGCTCCGTATGCCGTTCCTCCCACACGATCAGCGCATCGAACGCCTCAACGGAACTCCCACGCACCCACAGTGGGTTAATCTCGAGCACAGCAAGACTTGGTCCAAGCGCAATGGCCGCGTTTGCGATGCCGACGATTGCCTCTGCCAGTTTTGCCGTGTCGATTGCCGAGGCTCCGCGATAGCCATCAAACAATCTCGCTGCTCGCAATGAGCGCAGCATGTCCTGCGCATCGGCGTCGGTGATCGGCAGCAGTCGCACAACGCTGTCGTTCAGAAGCTCGATCCACACCCCACCAAGGCCCACGGAAATCGCCAAGCCCCAATCAGGATCGCGGGTAATGCCGACGAAAAGCTCAAGTCCGCCCGATCGCATGGGTGATACGATCACGCCATCACACTGTGCATCGGGCCTTGCGCGAGCCACATCTGCGCAGATTTCTGTAAAGGCGCGCGCGGCATTGTCGGGGGTTATGCCAAGCTGCACCCCGCCAACTTCGGTCTTGTGCTCGATCTGCGCCGAGGCAATCTTTAACGCGGCCTTGCCGCCAAGTGCCTGCACGGCGGCGGCGGCATCAGCGCCGCTGGTCACGACAACCCCCGGCACAACCGGCACGCCATGTAATGACAAGTGCTCCAGCGCTGCACGCTCTCCGATTGGCCGGGGGATCGGTTGAAGAGGCGCGGCGGGTTCCGGCTCTGCCGTGGACGCCGCAATCCGGGAGGACCAGCGCGCGAGATGACCCAAGGCGCGGGCGCCAAAATCCATGCCGAAGATGATGTCGGTCAGGCCGCTCGCCTGCGCCACTTGCTGCGCCTCCGGCCCCATCGGTTGAATTACCTGCGTGATAAGCAGGGGCCGCTTTCCTGCATCGCGATAGGCTTTGGCGATTACCGGCCAATGCGCTTCGCACGTCGCCATTTCTGGTTGGGTTCCGGGCATGGCAATCAGCGTGACGACCAGCCCGATGCCCGGATCATCGAACAGGATCGGCAAGGCGCGGGCCCACAAAGACGGGTCCTGCAAAACCGCTCCGGTCATATCCAGCGGATTGAGCGAGGCGGCGAACGAGGGCAGCACCTGGCGCAGTTTTTCGCATGTATCGGGCGCAAATTGCGGTATCGGCACATCATGTTGCTGGGCAAGGTCGGCAAACATGCCGCACCCTCCACCCGATACCGATGCCAGCGCGATGCCCGGGCGTTGCAGCGGACCGCTGGCATCAACCAGCGCCGCTGTGACTATCATTTCCTCGATTGACCGGACGCGGATGAGGCCAAGTTCATGGCACGCGGCATCGAATACCCGGTCATCGCCCACCAGCGCCCCGGTGTGAGCGCGGGCGACTTGTGCCGAAACCGGGCTTGACCCCACCTTGATCAGTACAATCGGCTTTCTGGCCACCAATGCGCGGCGGGCGGCCTTGCGCAGCCTTTCGGTATCGCCAACGGATTCCACATAAGCGGTGATGACCCGCGTCGCCGGATCATCGACCAGATAGTCGACCACATCGGCCAGCCCGACCATCGCTTCATTGCCCGTCGCGCAGACAAAGCTCAGGCCGATGCCCTGCTGATGCGCGAACTTGGCGATTTCATTGGCGACTGCGCCCGATTGCGAAACAATGGCAATGCCGCCCTTGATCACCGGGACGCGGGTGCCGATCGCCGTCGCCACTGCGCCGCTGGCAATATTGGCAAAGCCCAGCGAGTTCGGCCCGAAAAAGGTCACACCGCGCCGATGTGCTGTTGCCACCAGTTCACGCTGCAACGCCTCGCCGTGCGCGCCAGCTTCGGCAAAGCCGGAACTGAGCACGACCATGCTGGCAATACCGGCATCGGCGGCATCCTCCATAGCGCTGGCAACGGACTGTGCCGGAACGAAAATGATTGCCGCTTGCACCGGATCGGCAATGTCAAGGCAGGAACGATAGCCCGGCAGGCCATGTGCGCTCTTGCCTTCACGGTTCACCGCATGAAGCTGCCCCTGATGGCCGAAATCGCGGAACCGCCGCACGATCATATGGCTCCAGGTGGAGCGGTCTGAAGCGCCGATCAAGGCAATGTCCGTGGCCGAAAACAGCCGGTCGAGCGCTGCGGACAAGCCTTCGCCGCCGGTCATGGCGCTGTCCAGATAAGCGCATCCCCCATGCGCGCATTATGGCCAAGCTGGCCGACGGGTTCGGCTTTGCCATCGGTCAGAAATGCTAGCGACCGTGCATCATCGGGAGCCACTTTTGCGATGATGCGCGCGCCATCATCTGTGCGGGACAAGACAATGCCATACTGCGCCGCGCCATTCCGGTCATAGACCACGGTATACGTCTCGACCGGGAACTGGCCTTCACGCATATCGGTCAGCGGCGGGATCGGACCGCGCCGCGCATCGGCGATGGATTGCGCGTC
>CAZSTP010000146.1:0-1928 GCA_964609325.1 uncultured Novosphingobium sp.
TCGCTATGACCAGCTGATGCGCCTTGGCTGGAAGATCTTCCTGCCCACCTCGCTGGGCTTTGTGGTGTTGGTGAGCGGTTGGCTTATGCTGACGAGGTATGGTCCTGAACGCGATGAGCAGATTGCGCAGTATGGCGCCCCGGTAGGAACAAAAATCTCGGCAAGGTATGAGTGCGATACAAGCTCCGGGTCGCTGTCATTTGTTCAGGAATGGAGAGCTGGAATGTCCGATACCCCGAAGTGGCAGGTGTCGGATGATAGTTCGGCTAAGTTATTGGGCGAGAGCTTCAGGCCTGCGGTCAGGCACGGTTATGGAGCTTCTTATGGCGTACGTTGGGTGTCTCCTACGGGCCAGCGTCGTAGAGCGTCGTTTAGTGAAAGCGATGTTGTGGAGACACCATTTGGTGCGAATTCTTCCGGCGTTTTTGTTGAGACTGAAGGAAGCGCAATGGGTGCGATAGGCGTTTGCAACATCAAATATGATGCGAATGCTGGCGGAGCTGTGATATCATGAGCGTCTCCCAGATCATCAAAAGCTTCACGCTTTGGGAATTCCTGAAGGCGCATTGGCTGACCTTGAAGTATCTCTTCAAGCCCAAGGCGACGATCAATTACCCGTTCGAGAAGAACCCGCTTTCCCCGCGCTTCCGTGGTGAACATGCGCTGCGCCGTTATCCCAACGGCGAAGAGCGCTGCATCGCGTGCAAGCTGTGCGAAGCGGTCTGTCCGGCGCAGGCGATCACGATCGAGGCCGAACCGCGTGACGACGGCAGCCGCCGCACTACGCGCTATGACATCGACATGACCAAGTGCATCTTCTGCGGCTTTTGCCAGGAAGCCTGCCCGGTCGATGCGATCGTCGAAGGACCGAACTTCGAATACGCGACCGAAACGCGCGAGGAGCTGCTTTACGACAAGGCCAAGCTGCTCGCGAACGGGGACAAGTGGGAGCGGGCACTCGCCGCGAACCTTGAAGCCGATGCGCCGTATCGCTAGGGGGCCGCGACAATGATCCAGGTAATCGCCTTCTATCTCTTCGCCACGTTGTGCATCTTCAGTGGTGCCGTGACGATCCTCGCGCGCAATCCGGTGCATTCGGTGCTCTGGCTGATCCTCGCGTTCTTCAACGCCGCCGGCCTGATGGTGCTGGTGGGGGCAGAGTTCATCGCGATGCTGCTCGTCATCGTCTATGTCGGCGCGGTTGCGGTGCTGTTCCTGTTCGTGGTGATGATGCTCGACATCGATTTTGCCGAACTGCGCGCAGGGTTCATCAAGAATTTCCCGCTCGGCCTCGCGCTGGCGGTGGTCCTGTTCGTTGAACTGTTCATCGGTCTGGTCGTTCACGGCGCAGGCGGGGTGCAACTGGGCAAGGCCAGCGGCGCTGCGGCGCAAGCGGCTGATATGTCGAACATTCAGGCCATCGGCGCTCTGCTTTACAGCAAGTATCTGTTCCTGTTCGAAGCGGCAGGGCTTGTTCTGCTGGTCGCCATGATCGGCGCGATTGTGCTGGCGCACCGCGAACGTTCGGGCACGCGCGGCCAGATCATCGCCAAGCAGAACGCGCGCCGTCCGCAGGACGCCACGATCAATATGCAGCCTGAAACGGGCAAGGGAGTTCAGCTGTGATCGGCATCGAACACTATCTCGTCGTCAGCTCGATCCTGTTCGTGCTGGGCGTGTTGGGGATTTTCCTCAACCGCAAGAACGTGATCATCATCCTGATGGCGATCGAATTGATCCTGCTGTCGGTGAACATCAACTTCGTCGCCTTCAGCGCCTTCCTTGGCGATCTGGTGGGTCAGGTCTTCGCGATGTTCGTGCTGACCGTGGCGGCGGGTGAAGCGGCCATCGGGCTTGCAATCCTCGTCATCTACTTCCGTGGTCGCGGCACGATTGCCGTTGACGATGTCAACCGGATGAAAGGCTGA
>CAZSTP010000146.1:2028-6729 GCA_964609325.1 uncultured Novosphingobium sp.
AAGGTCATCACGACCGGCGCGCTGTTCATCTCGTGCGCGCTGTCGTGGCCGATCTTCATCGGCTTCCTCGGTGGCCATGCCGAAGCGAGCGTTACGCCGGTGTTGAGCTGGGTGAAGTCGGGCAATCTCGATTTCGCATGGGCGCTGCGGGTTGATACGCTGACCGCGGTCATGCTGGTGGTTATCACCAGCGTCTCGGCGCTCGTCCACCTGTACTCATGGGGGTACATGAGCGAGGAGCCCGATCAGCCGCGCTTCTTTGCCTACCTGTCGCTGTTCACTTTCGCGATGTTGATGCTGGTGACGGCGGACAACCTCGTCCAGATGTTCTTCGGTTGGGAAGGCGTGGGCCTTGCCTCGTACCTGCTGATCGGTTTCTGGTTCAAGAAGCCATCGGCCAATGCTGCCGCGATGAAAGCCTTTGTGGTCAACCGCGTGGGCGACCTTGGCTTCATGATGGGCATCTTCGGCACATTCCTCGTGTTCGGCACCGTTTCGATCCCTGAAATTCTCGCAGCCGCGCCCGGCATGGCCGGATCGACCATCGGCTTCCTTGGCGGCCGGTTTGATACGATGACCGTGCTGTGCATCCTGCTGTTCATCGGCGCGATGGGCAAATCGGCGCAATTGGGGCTCCACACCTGGTTGCCGGACGCGATGGAAGGCCCGACGCCGGTTTCGGCACTGATCCACGCAGCCACCATGGTCACCGCAGGCGTGTTCATGGTCTGCCGCCTGTCGCCGATGTTCGAAGTCAGCCCGACCGCTTTGGCGCTGGTCACTTTCGTCGGCGCGATGACCTGCATCTTTGCGGCGACCGTTGGCACGACGCAGACCGATATCAAGCGCGTGATCGCCTATTCGACCTGTTCGCAATTGGGCTACATGTTCTTTGCAGCGGGCGTTGGCGCTTATGGCGCTTCGATGTTCCACCTGTTCACGCACGCCTTCTTCAAGGCGCTCTTGTTCCTCGGCGCAGGGTCAGTGATCCATGCGATGCACCATGAACAGGACATGCGGTACTATGGCGGGTTGCGCAAAAGCATCCCGCTCACGTACTGGGCGATGATGATGGGCACGCTGGCGATTACCGGCGTCGGCATTGTCGATGTGTTCGGTTTTGCAGGCTTCTATTCGAAGGACGCGATCCTTGAAGCGGCCTTTGCCAAGGGCACGGAACTGGGCCAGTTTGCCTTCTTCCTCGGCATTTTCGCCGCACTGCTGACCAGCTTCTATTCGTGGCGGCTGATCTTCCTGACGTTCTTCGGCAAACCACGCTGGGAACAGTCGGAGCATATCCAACACGCGGTCCACGATGCGCACGGTCATCACGATCACGCCCACGGACATGAGGACCACGCCCACCACGACGAGCACAGCGACGGCACGGCGGGGTATCACCCGCACGAAAGCCCGCTCAACATGCTAATCCCGCTCGGCGTTCTGTCGGTCGGCGCGGTTCTGGCAGGTTTCGTGTTCCACCATTCGTTTGTCAGCGAAGGCACCGGCCACTTCTGGAAGGGCTCGCTCGTCTTTGCCGAACACACCATTCATGCGATGCATGAAGTGCCGCTGTGGGTGAAGTGGGCGCCGTTCGCGGTGATGGCGACGGGTCTGCTGATCGCATGGTATGCCTACATCAAGAACACGAAGTTCCCGGCGGCGTTCGTTGACCAGTTCGGGTTCCTCTACAAGTTCCTGCTCAACAAGTGGTACTTCGACGAGCTCTATCACGCGATCTTCGTCGTGCCGTCGATGTGGCTGGGCCGCATGTTCTGGAAGGTGATCGATCAGGGCGTGATTGACCGGTTCGGTCCGAACGGTGCGGCCTGGGTTGTTGCCCAGGGCAGCCGCGCCGCCGCCAAGCTCCAGTCGGGGTATCTCTATAGCTATGCGCTGGTCATGCTCGTCGGACTTGTCGGCGCGATCAGCTGGGTGATCGCACAATGATGGGTTTTCCGATCCTCTCGGCTATGCTGCTCGTGCCTTTGGTGGCTGCGGTGGCGTGTCTTGTCGTACCGCGCGAACAGGCGCGCAGTGTTGCCCTGATCGCAACGCTGGTCGATTTCGTGCTCGGCATGGTGCTCTGGGCCAATTACGATATTGGCGGTGCGCAGTGGCAGTTCACCGAAAGCGCTGAGCTATTTGCAGGCTTCTCGTGGAAGCTGGGCATCGATGGCATTGCGCTGATGCTGATCGCGCTGACGGTGTTCTTGATGCCCGTGTGCATCGGCGCCAGCTGGTTGTCGATCGACAAGCGTCAGGGTGAGTATTACGCAGCGTTCCTCTTGATGGAAACGCTGATGATCGGCGTGTTTGCGGCACAGGACTTGTTCCTGTTCTACATCATGTTCGAAGCTGGCCTGATCCCGATGTACCTGATTATCGGCGTGTGGGGCGGGGCGGACCGCATTTACGCCAGCTACAAGTTCTTCCTCTACACGCTACTCGGCTCGGTGCTGATGCTGATCGCGATGTTCTGGATGGTCAACGAGGCTGGCACTACCGATATCCCGACGCTGATGGCCTACAACTTCCCGGTCCATGCGCAGACGTGGCTGTGGCTGGCGTTCTTCGCAAGCTTCGCGGTGAAGATGCCGATGTGGCCGGTGCACACATGGCTGCCCGATGCCCACGTGCAGGCACCAACCGGCGGTTCGGTGATCCTTGCAGGCGTCTTGCTCAAGATGGGTGGCTACGGCTTCATCCGCTTCTCGCTGCCGATGTTCCCCGAAGCTTCGGCGCAGTTCGCGCCGCTGATCTTCGGCATGTCGATGGCGGCAGTGGTGATCACCTCGCTGATCGCGCTGGTGCAGAGCGATATGAAGAAGCTGATCGCCTATTCCTCGGTCGCGCACATGGCGATTGTGACGGTCGGCCTGTTCGCGTTCAACGTTCAAGGCCTCGAAGGCTCGATGATCGTGATGCTGAGCCACGGCTTGGTCGCAGGCGCGTTGTTCCTCTGCGTTGGCGTGATCTATGATCGTCTGCACACGCGCGAGATCAATCGCTATGGCGGACTTGCGATCAACATGCCGCGCTATTGCATCTTCTTCCTGCTGTTCACGATGGCCTCGATCGGCCTTCCGGGGACGAGCGGTTTCGTCGGCGAGTTCCTTTCGCTGCTGGGCATTTACGAAATGTCGAGCTGGGTGGCACTGGTCTGCACCACGGGCATCATCCTTGGCGCAGCCTACATGCTCTACCTCTACCGCCGCGTGGCCTATGGCGAACAGAAGAACGCCGATGCCGCCGCCATGCTCGATCTGGATAAGCGCGAGTGGGCGATGATGGTGCCGCTGGCTGCTGTCGTGCTGTGGATGGGCGTCTATCCTGAAAGCTTCCTCGCGCCGATGCGCAAAGATATCGCAACGCTTGACGCCCGTCTCGCTCACGCAAAGCCGCATGGCGATGCCGATGTGAAGGCCGGAACCGGAAAGCCCGCTGCTGAAGAACATACTCTTAATGAGAATTCGGCCCATGGGGGGGCGCACTGATGGATTTCGCCCGCTCACTCGCGCTCGTCGCCCCTGAAACGCTGCTTTCGGTATCGGGTTTAATCCTGCTGCTGGTCGCCGCGTGGGCTGGTGACAAGGCCTCCCGCGCCATCTCCATCGCTGCTGTCGCTGTGTTGACAGTCTGTGCGATCATCGCCGCCCCCGCGCTGTGGGGCGGGGCGATGGGCCCGCAGACCGAAGCTTTCGGCGGCCAGTTCCGCGCCGATGCATTCGCCGCCTATGGCAAGCTGCTGATCTATGCCAGCGCGGGCGTGACCTTGATGGTCGCCCCTGCGTTCTTTGATCGCGTCAAGGCGATGCGCGCCGAATTCCCGCTGCTCATCCTGTTCGCCTCCATCGGCATGGGCATGATGGTCTCGGCGGCTGATTTGCTGACGCTCTATATCGGCCTCGAATTGACCAGCCTTGCATCATACGTACTGGCCTCGTTCCTGCGCGTCGATGAACGCTCGGCAGAAGCCGGCCTCAAGTACTTCGTGCTGGGCTCGCTCGCCTCGGGCATCCTGCTGTTCGGCATGAGCCTGCTCTACGGCTTTACCGGCTCGACCAGCTTTGCCGCCATCCATGATGCGATGACCGGCGAAATGGCGACCGGCGCATTGTTCGGCGTGATCTTCGTGCTTGCCGGTTTGGCCTTCAAGATCAGCGCCGCGCCGTTCCACATGTGGACGCCGGACGTTTACGAAGGCGCACCAACACCGGTCACCACCTTCTTCTCTACCGCGCCCAAGGTTGCCGCGCTCGGCCTGATGATGCGCGTTACATTGGAAGCCTTCGGCAACCAGACTTTCGCTTGGCAGCAAGTGGTGATCTTTGCCTCGTTGCTCTCGATTGTGATCGGTGCGCTGGGCGCGATTGGCCAGAACAACATCAAGCGCCTGATGGCCTATTCGTCGATCAACAACGTCGGCTTTATCCTGATCGGCCTTGCCACGGCAACGCAGGCAGGGGCTTCGGCCATGCTCGTCTATCTGGCGATCTATGTTGCGATGTCGGTTGCAGGCTTCGTTGTGATCCTGCTGCTGCGCGATGAAAATGGCGATGCGGTTGAAGCGATTTCGGACCTTGCCGGTCTGTCCAAAACCCGCCCATGGCTCGCGCTGTCGCTGGCGATGGTGATGTTCAGCCTTGCCGGTATTCCGCCGCTGTTCGGTTTCTGGGGCAAGTTCGTGGTGTTCCAGGC
>CAZSTP010000147.1:0-6690 GCA_964609325.1 uncultured Novosphingobium sp.
GCGACATCGCCAACTGGATGGTGCCCGGCAAGATGATCAAGGGCATGGGCGGCGCAATGGATCTGGTCGCGGGCGTCAAGAAGATCATCGTGGTGATGGAACATGTGGCCAAGGACGGTTCGCCCAAGTTCATGCCTTCCTGCACCTTGCCATTGACCGGCGTGGGCGTGGTAGACATGATCGTGACCGATCTTGCGGTGTTCGCCCGGCCCGATCACGCCTCGCCTTTCCGTCTGCTGGAACTGGCACCGGGCGTGACGGCGGAAGAAGTACGGGCCAAGACAACCGCGCATTACGTTGATTGATCCGGAGAACAGCACCGTGGCACATGACCTTGCATCCATTCCCCTGACCCGCCTTGATGGCAGCGCCGATGCTCTTGCCAATCATGCGGGCAAAGTGCTGCTGGTGGTCAATGTCGCATCCAAGTGCGGGTTGACCCCGCAGTATGAGGGGCTGGAGGCGCTCTATCAGGCCAAGGCCGATAGCGGCCTGGAAGTGCTGGGTTTTCCCGCCAACGATTTCGGCGCGCAGGAACCCGGCACGCACGAGGAAATCGCCGAATTCTGCAAGCTCAACTATGGCGTGTCGTTCCCGCTGTTTGCCAAGGCCGATGTGACCGGCCCTGACAAGCAGCCGCTCTATGCCGCGCTGACGCAGGCCCTGCCCGTCAAGCAAGGCCCCGCCGAGGAATTCCGCGAACGCCTGAAGGGTTATGGCATGACGCCAACGCAAGACCCCGAAGTGCTGTGGAATTTCGAGAAGTTCCTGATCGCGCGCGATGGCACCGTAGCCGCGCGCTTTGCCCCGGGTGTGACGCCGGATGATCCGGCGCTGCTGGCGGCGGTCGAGGCTGAACTGGCGAAGTAATGCGCTACACCCTGATCACCGCCAACCGGAACTATTCCAGCTGGTCACTGCGCCCGTGGGTGCTGATGAAGGCTTTGGGCATCGGCTTTGATGACCGGATCGAACCGTTCACCAAGCCCAGCAATTACGACGAGTTCCGCGCCTTTTCACCCACCGGCCAGGTGCCGGTGCTGGTCGATGGCGCGCGCACGGTATGGGATTCGCTGGGCATCACGCTCTATCTGGCAGAGCGGCATCAGGGCGTGTGGCCGCAAGACGAAGCCGCCCGCGCCTTTGCCATGTGTGCCGTCACCGAAATGCACGGCGGCTTTTCCGCCCTGCGCAACGATTGCACAATGAACGTGGGCGTGCGGGTGAAGCCTCGCCCGATGAGCGCTGCGCTCCTGCGCGATGTAGGCCGCGTGCGCGAGATTTTCGAAGAGGGCCTAAGCCGCTTTGGCGGACCATGGCTGGCA
This sequence comes from uncultured Novosphingobium sp., assembly GCA_964609325.1. Taxonomy (GTDB): domain Bacteria; phylum Pseudomonadota; class Alphaproteobacteria; order Sphingomonadales; family Sphingomonadaceae; genus Novosphingobium. The sequence goes on from CAZSTP010000147.1 coordinate 1,326, forward strand.
GGCGCAGAATTCACCGCGCTCGACGCCTTCTTCGCCCCCGTAGCGTTCCGCATCCGCACCTATGGGCTGGATGTTGGCGCTGGGCAGGCATGGGTGGATAACATACTCGCGCATCCGGCCATGCTCCAGTGGGAGGCAGAGGCTTTGGCCGAAACATGGCGCGAAGTGGGGCATGAGGCCGAACTGGCGGAGTGCGGGGAAGTGATTGCGGATTATCGTCTGGGATGACAAGCACTCCCAGCATCGGCCCAGTTACCGTGGTTTTGCGAAGGCGGTGATCTGTTCAGCCAAATCGGTTGCGCCATGAAAATAGGGTGAGAGCACAAGTTTCAAGCCACCGCCAAAGGTGATGCGATATTCCCCCTGGGCTTCGTCATGATGGATCTTCTGCACATCACCAAACGAAATGCGCTTTTCTTTGCTGAAAAGCGATTTGATGCAGATGGTGGTGCCTTGCCAAGCAATCGTGCGGCCATAATTCAGCCAGGCCATATAAAGAGCGCCGCTACCAAACGCCGTCGCAAGGCCAAGCGCATAGAGGTTTTGCGTTGCCGCATCGGGCCGGGTGGAGCCGCCTTTTAGCAAAATCCAGCCGATAAACGCCGAGAGCGCGAGCGATCCGGCAAAAGCGCCATGCAACAACCAGCCGGGGCGCAAAGTATGCCAGCCATCGCCGCGCAACCGGGCCGTGCGCTGCGTTCTTTGCGCTGCGCCTGCCAAGATTACCGCAATCGCGCCGCCCAAAAGTCCATTGATTACCGCGCTCATTGCGACCTCCAACCTGCCCTGAGCACTGCCTATGGCATCACATCTGACAAGATTTGGTTATCCAAGGTTAGACAAAGGCTCGGGCGTTCACCTCACCTCGATCTCCTAGGCGTCATGCTGAACTTGTTTCAGCATCCATCCCTCACCGCGAACTGCTCGGCAATGGGATGGATGGACCCTGAAACAAGTTCAGGGTGACGGCAACGTTGGGAATGGTTGGCTGAATGATGAACCTAGTTTAGCCTTATTCGCCCATAGCGTTCGTGGTGATGCGCTTTGCCCGAAAGGCCACATGACGTGACAAAGAAGAAGAGGTTTCTGCAATTTTTTGCTCTTTTGGCGGCTTTAGCCATTTGGCCATCAACCTTTATATTTCTTCGAAGTCTTTGGGTGACAGAGGTGACCGCTAGCGAAGAAAAACATGAAAATGCTTTGATTTTCCTTGCAGAAGAGACTTTCTTCTCAAGAAGTCAGGCACGCAATCGCAAATATCTGAGTGGATACTTTGACCATGCTGAAGTCAATGGAACGGTCTATAGCATGAAGCTTCACCTACCCGCTTCGTCGGAGTATGTTCCGATAATTCATTTCGCCTCGTGCTTCGAGCCAAAGCTAATGGACGATCCCAAAAAGCTAAAAGCAGTGCGTATCATAGGATGGCCTTATTCTCAGAGAGTTGAGAAAATCACGCGCGCTAACAATTTGCTGCTGGCCCAAAAACTTGGGACCGTGCGGCTGGCGGCCATCAACGCTTGTTTGGCAGCGACACCATTCACTGACACCTGCAGTGAATGGCTTGATGATGCTGTTGTGGATGATGCCGCGGTTATTTCGGTGCTTGTCAAAAGCAGAGACATCTATCAAAAAAGCAAAATCATGTGTTGGACGGATAATGATTACGAAGCGGCACAGTTGGCCAACGATTGACGAGGCGATGGGTAGGGCAATACGGCCAACAACTTCAACCTAGCTGCGATTTTTAGAGGGGCGGCTTGTCCTCATCGTTTTTGCGTGCATTCAACTGCGCCCACAGGCTTTCCGTGCCCGCTTCAATCGCGTTGTTCACATATTGCGAGGCGACCAGCCAGCCTTTGAACGGGCGCAGGGTGGCGAGACAGCCGAGGGCGAGGATCGGGATCGAGGTGATCACATGCACCCACCATGGCGGGGAAAAGGCGACTTCGACCCAGACGACGAGGAAGGTCAGCGGGAAGGCGGTGATGCACAGCGCGAAGAAGGCGGGGCCATCATCGGCATTGGCGAAATCATAGTTCAGCCCGCATCCGGGGCAGGTCTTTTGCAGTTTCAGCCAGCCGTTGAACATCGATGCCTTGGCGCAACGCGGGCATAACCCCTTCAAACCGCACCGGAAAATCCAGTCAAACTTGGGGTTCTTGGTGAAAATGGCCATGCCGGATGATCCTGTATCGTGTGCAATCGTCCATATGCCCATGCCCGCGCTTGGCAAGTCCGAAGGGGATGATGGAACGAAACGCGTTTTCATGACATTGTGTTGCGTGCCTCAAATTATCCAGCGCTTCCGCGCCCGCTTCCTCGACGTTCTGGCGTCGATCTACATCTACAACGAACATCGCGGCTATACGTCGCTGGATCGTGTGCTGGATGCGGTGCGGGTGCGCTGCCCCGATGATCCTGCGTTTATTGCGGCCATCGCCAAACATCGCGGGGATGAACGCAAGCACTATGTCATGTTCAAGCGGTGGTTCGAACTGCAGGGGCGGATGCCCTTGGCGGTGGACAGCACCTGCGGGCACATCGACCGGTTCATCGAGAAAGTGTTCGGCTGCTCGATCGATGATCTGGATACGCAAGGCGTGATCGCCAGCCCCGATGCTTTTGAACGCTTGTGCCGCGTGATTATGCTGACAGAACAGCGCGGTATGCATCAGGTTGATGTGCTGCTGCGCAACCGCCACGTGCTGTCTGACAAGGCGATGAAGCGCATTTTCGAGGTGGTGGCGCGCGATGAGCCCGATCATTGGATGCCCTATGAAAACTGGCTGGAACGGCAGGGCCGCGCCAAGGCCAAGCTGCGCGAACGCTGGTCAGACTACTGGATTCACAAGTCCTTGATGCTGGTAAAGCTGCCCAGCCTGTTCCTGCGCCGGTCTACCCCGCGCATGACGGTGTGGCCCGATGCGGGCGAAACTGCCTGACCCAATGAACCCTTCGACAAGTCCTTTTCCTGTGGCTACGCTGCGCATGGGAGACGGGGATGACAGGATTTATCGAAGACCGCAGGCCGAGCCTGTTATCGCGATGGGTGCGCAAGGCGCTCGTCACATTTTACCGGATGCGCGGCTGGAAAGCGCATGGCGCGCCGCCTGCCGATGGCCGCTGCGTGATTATCGCGGCGCCGCATACATCCAATTGGGACTTCCTCTATTTCATCGGACTGACCGAGGATCTGGGCCTGATGCCGCATTTTATGGCGAAAGACAGCCTGTTCCGCTGGCCGCTGGGCAGGTTCATGCGCGATATGGGCGGGGTGCCGGTGGTGCGATCATCGCGACAGAACGTGGTCGATACTATGGCGGCGGAGTTTGCGCGGCGTGACCGTTTCATGCTGACCATCGCGCCCGAGGGCACGCGCGGCAAAGTGGGGCAGTGGCGCACGGGGTTTTACCATATCGCGATGAAGGCCGGGGTGCCGCTGGTGGTGGGCATGATGGATTATGGCACCAAGACCGGCGGGCTGGGCCCGGCGATCTGGCCAACTGGAGACTATGACGCTGATATGGCTAAGATTTTTGAGTACTATCGCAAGGTAACGCCCAAGCATCCCGCGCGCGGGATCAGCAGTCTGGCGGAGGTTGGCCATGATTGAGGCGCTGTTGATCAACGCTGGCGTGCTGGTGCTGGGCATGGCGGTGCTGTGGCGCATCGCGGTGCGGATCGGAGATGTGAGCTTTATTGATGCGGTGTGGGGCGGCGGCATGGCTGTGCTGGCGTTGACCTCGTTGGCACAAATATCTGACGAAGCAGGAAAAACAGCCTGGCTGATTGCCGCCATGGCCGGGATCTGGGGCGCGCGTTTGGCGTGGCATCTGTTCACGCGTTGGCGCGCGCATGGGGAAGATCCGCGCTATGCCAGAATGCTGGGCAAGGCGCGGGCGCAGGGGCGCTATGGCGCGGCGGCGCTGAAAGTGGTGTTCGCGCCGCAAGCGGTGTTGCTGTTCATCACCTGCCTGCCCGCGCAAATGGGCATTTTGGCCAGTGGCGAGGTGGCGTCTGTGGGTGTTTTGGTGGCGTGTGGTGCCATTTTGTGGCTGATCGGCATGGTGTTCGAGGCGGTTGGCGATGCGCAGCTAAACCGCTTCCGCGCCGACCCTGCCAACAAGGGCCGCGTGCTCGATTCAGGGCTGTGGCGCTATACCCGTCACCCCAATTATTTTGGCGATGCCTGCGTGTGGTGGGGCATCTGGCTGGCGGCGGCAGCGGCCGGACCCTGGGTTGCGATCATCAGCGCGATCGGCCCCGTATTCCTGACCTTCACCCTCACCCGCTGGTCGGGCAAGCCGCTGTTGGAAAAGGACATGGCGGCGCGGCGGCCCGGCTATACCGAATATGTGCAGCGCACTTCGGGCTTTGTGCCGTGGTGGCCCAAGCCGTGACAGGATCGCGATGGCGCAGCGCGGTGTAAAGTTCATGCGCCGCGTGGCGGGCTTTGCCGTGCTGGCCCTGGCCGCGCTGTCGCTCTGGCTCTATGCGCCCGACAAGCCGCGCGCGGGGTTGGCGGCGGCTTATGCGGGGGATTACCGCACGGTTGACGGGGTGCGCCTTCGCCTGCGCGACAGCGGCCCGCGCGATGCACCGGCGGTGATCCTGCTGCACGGCTTCGGCGCAAGCCTTGAGACCTGGGATGGCTGGGCCGCGCCGCTTGCGCAGCGTTACCGCGTGATCCGGTTCGATCTGCCCGGATTTGGCCTGACCGGCAGCGATCCCACCGGCGATTACAGCGATGCCCGCGCGATCCGCGTGCTGGCCGGATTGATGGACCAGTTGGGCATTGCGCGCGCTGCCATCGTGGGAAACTCGCTGGGCGGGCGCATCGCGTGGACCTTCGCCGCGCAGCAGCCTGACCGGGTGACGCGGCTGGTGCTGGTATCGCCCGACGGCTTTGCCAGCCCCGGCTTTGCATATGGCAAGGCCCCGGACGTCCCGCTGATGATGCAGGCGCTGCCCTATACCGCGCCGCGCGCCATGCTGAAGGCCAATCTGGCCGCAGCCTATGCCCGCCCCGACCGGCTGGCCGAGGCGACTGTCACCCGCTATCGCGACATGATGCTGGCCCCCGGCGTACGCCGCGCGATCCTCGCCCGCATGGCCCGGACGATCCTGCACGATCCGGTGCCCGACCTGTCGCGCATCAAGACCCCGACGCTGCTGCTCTGGGGCGAGAAAGACGGCATGATCCCGATCAGCAACGCCGCCGATTACCTGCGCGCCATGCCGAACGCCAAGCTGGCCCGCCTGCCCGATCTTGGCCACGTGCCGTTCGAGGAAGACCCTGCACGATCACTAGTGCCGGTGGAGCGGTTTCTTGCGGGTGGGGGTGGCTAGGTGCCGTTTTCGG
>CAZSTP010000148.1:0-5335 GCA_964609325.1 uncultured Novosphingobium sp.
GCCACCAAAATTCACAATTCCGGCACAGTTCGGCACATATAGTCGGCCAAGGCATTTCCAACAGCAAAGTTAACCGGCCTGCGCCAATGAACCGGACTTGCCCGCTTGCAATGGCTGGATTAACTTTAGCATAATTGATACAAAACTAAGTCACATAATTACAAAAGAGGGAAATATTCCCTCACGAGAGAGCCGGGAACCCACGCATGGCGTCGAAGTCCGCAATTCCATCATCGTCCACCACCGCCCTTGATGCGGGCACACCGGACCTTGCCAATCCTCACGCAGCCGCCCTGATCGCCCGTTTCATGGCCGCGCTCCTGCCCGATGAAGCGCGCGATTTTGATGCGGCGCGTCTGGCCGAAGCCGCGCTGTTCACGGCCAACGTCGCGGCCCGGCGCAAAGGCAGCGAACCGGCCATTGCCATCGAAAGCGTCAGCGGTTCAACCAGCGGCACGCGCCATTTGCGCATCGCGGTGATCAATGATGACATGCCGTTTCTGGTCGATTCGATTGCCTCGACGATCACCGCACAGGGTTTAGCGATTGATCGCATGGTCCATCCCGTCGCCGCCGTACGCCGCGATGGCGATGGCACGCTGATCGATTTCCCCGATGGCGATGCTGCGGGCGAACGCCGCGAATCCATCGTCTATCTTGAAACCGTGCGCGCCGATGCCCGCCAGCGCCGCGCGTTGATCGGGGCTTTGCAAGCGACGCTGGCCGATGTGCGCGCTGCCGTTGCCGATTGGCCGTTGATGCAGGCGGCGATGCGCGATGATGCCACCAATCTGGCCGATCCCGAAGGCGCGGCGCTGCTGCGCTGGCTGGCCGATGGCATGCTCACCCAACTGGGCAGCGTCACGCGGCTGCGCAACGGAGCCCAGGAAAACCCGCGCGGCATCTGCCGGGCAAGCGCAGACGAATTGCTCGCCGCTACCTCCTATGATCGCGCCTTCCGCTGGTTTGATGAAGCCGGGATTGACGGGCAGGGCCGCGTGCCGCTGATCGTCAAGGCCAACCGCATTGCCAACGTCCATCGCCGCGTGCCGCTCGATCTGTTCATCGTGCCGCGTCTGGAACAGGGCAAAGTCACCGCGCTGTCGGTCCACGCAGGCGTGTGGACCAGCGCCGCTTTGGCCGCCGCGCCGGATCGCATCCCGCGCTTGCGCAGCCAGCTCGCCGGACTGATGGACAAGTTCGGCTTTTCCACCAATGGCCACGCCGGAAAGGCGCTGGTCCACGCGATGACCGCGCTGCCGCACGATCTGCTGGCCAGCTTTGCCGATGCCGATCTGGAACGCGTCGCCACCGCGATGATGAGTCTGGTGGACCGGCCACGCCCCCGCCTTGCGCTGGTGCAGGCCCCGCTGGCGCGGCACTTGTTCGCCTTCGTGTGGCTCCCGCGCGACGCCCTGTCGACCGACGTGCGCCTTGCGATTCAGCAGATGCTGGAGGCCAGCGCAGCGGCGCAAGTGCTCGATTGGGCCTTGCAAGTCGAAGGCAGTACGCTGGCGATGCTGCGCTTTGTGCTCGATGTGCGCGAACAGGCCGCACAGCCCGATGAAGCCGCGCTTGATGCGCAATTGCAAGCCATGGTGCGCGGCTGGGCAGGCGCGGTTGAAACCGAACTCGCCAGTACGGAAGAGCCATCGCGTGCCGCCGCCATCGCCGCGCGCTATGCCGATGCCTTCCCGCTCTCCTACCGCACTTCGTCCGGTCCGGCAGAGGCCGCGCGCGATATCCGCGTTTTGCGCACCCTGTCGGGCAGCAATGCGCCTCGCCGCGCCGCAAGGCTGAACCGCAACGCCAGTGACACAGCGCTGCGGCTCAAGCTCTACCAGCGCGAAGGCGCGATTGTCCTGTCTGATGCCGTGCCCGTGCTGGAAAACTTCGGCTTCCGCGTACTCGAAGAAGTGCCAACGCCTTTGGATGGCGGCAAGCTCGGCTATATCCACGATTTCCTCGTGGCCCATCCCGCCGATAGCAGCATTGCCGATCTTCTGGGCCGCGCCAGCACCATCGAAAGCTCGCTTGCCGCCGTGCTCAATGGCGCGGCAGAGGACGATGCGTTCAACCGACTGATCGTGGCCACCGGCCTTTCTGCCGTTGAGGCCAACTGGCTGCGCGCGTTCTACCGCTATCTGCGCCAGGCGGGCATGACCTTCGGCATCCCCACCGTGGTCGAGGCGCTCAAGAACGCGCCTGCCGTCACGCGCGGCTTGATCGATGCTTTTATCGCGCGCCATGATCCGGCCTTTTCAGGCGATCGCGAAGCAGCCTTCAGCGCGGCGGAAGAGCATATCCGTGCCGGGCTGGCAGGCGTTGCCGCAATCAATGATGACCGCCTGCTGCGCCAGTTCCGCGCGCTGGTCATGGCGATCTTGCGCACCAATGCTTTTGCCCCCGCAGCGGCAGAGGCGATGGCCTTCAAGATCGATTCCGCCTTGGTGCCCGGCCTTCCGCGTCCGGTGCCATGGCGCGAGATTTTCGTCTATTCGCCGCGTGTCGAGGGCATCCATCTGCGTGCCGGACCTGTCGCGCGCGGGGGCTTGCGCTGGTCGGACCGGCGCGATGATTTCCGCACCGAAGTGCTCGGATTGATGAAGGCGCAGCGCGTGAAAAACGCGGTGATCGTGCCAACAGGTGCCAAGGGCGGCTTTTATCCCAAGCACTTGCCCGATCCGTCGCGCGATCGCGAAGGCTGGCTGGCCGAGGGCAAGGCCAGCTATCAGGTGTTCATCCGCACCCTGCTGTCGATCACTGACAACATCGTGGAGGGCAAAGTCGTCCACCCCGGCTCCGTGGTTGTGCGCGATGGCGAAGACCCCTACTTCGTCGTTGCCGCTGATAAAGGCACCGCCACCTTCTCCGACGTTGCCAATGCTATCGCCGAATCCAGGGACTTCTGGCTCGACGATGCTTTCGCCAGCGGCGGATCAAAAGGCTATGATCACAAAGCGATGGGCATCACCGCGCGCGGCGCGTGGCTATCGGTGCGCCGCCACTTCCTTGAACTGGGCGTGGACGTGCAGGCAGAGCCGGTGCGCGTGGCGGGTTGCGGCGATATGTCGGGCGACGTGTTCGGCAACGGCATGTTGCTGTCCAAGGCGCTCAAAGTCGTCGCCGCCTTCGATCACCGCCACATCTTCCTCGATCCCGATCCCGATCCGGCGGCAAGCTGGGCCGAACGCGCGCGGATGTTTGCCCTGCCGCGTTCCAGCTGGGACGATTACGACAAGAGCCTGATTTCGGACGGCGGCGGGGTCTATCCGCGTGCGATGAAGGCGATCCCGCTACCCCCCCAAGTGCAGGCGATGCTGGGTGTGGCCGAAACCGAACTTGATCCTGAATCGCTGATATCGGCGATCTTGCGCGCCCAAGTCGATCTGCTGTGGTTCGGCGGCATCGGCACTTATGTGAAGGGCAGCCAGCAGAACAACGCCGATGTCGGCGATCCTGCCAACGATGCCTTGCGCGTATCGGCCAATGAAGTGCGCGCCCGGGTGATCGGCGAAGGCGCGAACCTTGGCACCACGCAGGCCGCACGCATCGAATTCGCGCTCAATGGTGGCCGCATCAACACCGATTTTATCGACAATTCAGCCGGCGTCGATTGTTCGGACAACGAGGTCAACATCAAGATCGCGCTCGCCGCGGCCAAACGCGCGGGCAAGCTGACCGAGGACGCCCGCGTGGAACTGCTGGTGTCGATGACCGACGACGTCGCGCATCTCGTGCTTGAGGACAACCGCTTGCAGGCATTGGCGCTGTCCATCGCCGAACAGGGCGGCGCAGCCGCGATGCCATCGTGGTCCCGCCTGATCGATGTGCTCGAAGAAGGCGGCGATCTGGACCGCAAGACCGAAGGCCTTGCCGGACCCGAAGACCTCGCCCGCCGCGCGGTGTCGGGGCAGGGGCTGACCCGTCCCGAATTGGCAGTCCTGCTTTCCAGCAGCAAACTGGTGCTGCAACGCGCACTGGAAGAAAGCCCGGTCGTCGATGATCCGGTGCTCGAAGAAGAGCTGGTCGCCGCGTTCCCGCCGCAAATGCGCGAGGCGTTTGAAACCGAGATTGTCCATCACCGCCTGCGCCGCGAAATCATCGCGACCAAGCTGGCCAACCGCATCATCAACCGCATGGGCCCGGTCCATCCGTTCGAACTGTGCGAGGAGGAAGGCTGCACTTTGGCGCAAGTGGCCTCGGCTTTCGTCGCGGCAGAGCGTCTGTTCGATCTGCGCACCACGTGGGACATGCTCGATACTGCCGATATCCCCGAAGCGCTGCGGCTTTCGCTGTTCGAAAAGGCCGCCCTCGGCCTGCGCGGCCACATCGCCGATGTACTGCGCGCCGGGCGCGGCACCATGCGGCCCGATGATCTGATGGAAGACCTGTTCGGCGGCGTCGCCCTGCTCTCGCACACTGCCGCGCAATTGCTGCGTGGCGAGGCACAGGCACAGGCGCGGCAAATGGCGCAGGAACTCACCATTGCCGGAACCCCGCCTGCCATCGCCGAGCGATTGACCCACTTGTACGATATGGACGGTGCCATCGGCCTTGCCCATCTCGCCGGCGAACTGCACGTCGATGCCGGCGCGCTGACCGGTGCCTTTGCCGATCTGGGCGCGGCGCTGGGGCTGGACTGGGCGCAACAGGCGGCAAAGCGGATGAACCCGTCCGATCCGTGGGAACGCCTGCTGATCGCCGGTCTTGCCCGCGATTTCGAACAGATGCGGCTCGATTTCCTCAAGCGTTCGCAAGGCAAATCGCCCGATGCTTTCGTGGCCGATTGGCTGGCGCTCCATGCCGTGCCGGTGCGCCAGTTCCGCGCGCTGGTGGACCGCGCGCAGTCCGCGCAAACCGTCGGCCCCGCCATGCTCGCGCAAGTCGCCAGTCAGGCACGGACCTTGATGGGGCGGTAAGAAGCGTTTGTCGGGGCAGAGCATGTCTGTATACGAACGGATATAGCTCGTCCCCGGAGTCGCCTTGATCGCTTTCGTCCGTTTTGCGCTGGCGCTTTTGCTGGCAGTGCTTTTGCCCGCTCATGCGCAGGCGCGCGGGCCACTGGTGCTGGCCGCTGCCAGCATGCAGGAAGCGCTGACCGATGCCGCCAACCGCTGGGCTGCCCTGCGCCATCCGCGCCCGGTGCTATCGTTCGCCGCATCCTCCGCGCTTGCCCGCCAGATCGAGGCTGGCGCGAAAGCCGATCTGTTCATCTCCGCTGACGAGGAGTGGATGGACTATGTGCAGGCCAAAACCCTGCTCCGCCCCGGCACCCGCGCACGGCTGACGGAAAACCGGCTGGTCCTGATCGCGCCCCGATCCAGCAAAGCGC
>CAZSTP010000148.1:5435-6686 GCA_964609325.1 uncultured Novosphingobium sp.
AAAACATCCACGCACGCACAAGCCGAAGCCTTCCGCCGCTTCCTCCTCTCGCGCGAAGGCCGGGCGATCCTCGCGCGGCGCGGTTTTGGCGCGCGTTAAGCGATGTTGGGGCCAGAGGAATGGGAGGTCATCGGCCTCTCGCTGAAAGTCAGCGCGGTGGCGGTCGGCCTCTCGCTGCCCATGGCTTTTGCGCTGGCTTGGGCACTGGCGCGCGGGCGCTTTCCCGGCAAAGTCCTGCTCGATGCGCTGGTCCACTTGCCGCTGGTCCTGCCGCCCGTCGTCACCGGCTGGTTCCTGCTGATCGCGTTCGGGCCGCAAGGGCCTGCGGGGCAATTGCTTGAGGCAACACTCGGCCTCACGTTCCTGTTCCGCTGGACCGGCGCGGCGCTCGCCGCTGCGGTCATGGCGCTGCCGCTGATGGTCCGCGCGATCCGGCTCTCGCTCGAAGCGGTAGACCCGAAGCTCGAACAAGCCGCGATGACTTTGGGCGCATCGCGCTGGCGCACCTTCCGCACGATCACCCTGCCGCTGGCATTGCCCGGCGTAATCGCAGGCGCGGTGCTCGGCTTTGCGCGCTCCCTGGGCGAATTCGGCGCGACGATCACGTTCGTTTCCAACATCCCGGGCGAGACGCAAACCCTGCCTCTGGCAATCTACAGCGCGCTTCAGGTTCCGGGGGCCGAGCCCCAGGTCGTCCGGCTCGTCATCGTTTCGGTGCTGCTCTCACTCGGCGCGCTGGTGGCGTCCGAGGCTTTGGCGCGGCGCACGGGAAGGGGCGGCCATGTCCTTTGAAGTCCGCGCCGAACGCCAATTGGGCGAGGCCAAAGTCACCGCAAACTTCACCAGCGACAGCGGCGTAACCGCGCTGTTCGGGCCATCGGGCGCAGGCAAGACATCGCTGCTCAACATGGTCGCAGGCCTGCTCCGCCCTGATCGCGGGCGCATTGCCGTGGCGGGCGAAGTGCTGTTCGACAGCGCCCTTGGCATCGATCTGCCCGTGCAGGAACGCCGCGCGGGCTATGTCTTTCAGGACGGGCGGCTGTTCCCGCACCTGCGCGTGCGCCAGAACCTTGAATATGGCGCGACGCGGGCCGACGCACACAGCCTGATGACGCTGGAGGACGCCGCCACCTTCCTCGGCATTGCCCACCTGCTCGATCGCTGGCCACGCACTTTATCGGGCGGCGAGGCGCAACGCGTGGCCATCGGTCGCGCCCTGCTCAGCGGCCCGCGCTTCCTGCTGATGGACGA
>CAZSTP010000149.1:0-6681 GCA_964609325.1 uncultured Novosphingobium sp.
TGATCCCGCCGCTGACCGGCACCTTGGCCGATCTCTCCGGCAGCCTTGCCATGGCGTTCACCCTGCCTGCGCTGTGCTATGCCGTGATTGCCGCCTTCGGTTGGCTTGCTGCCAAACCGGCGGCTGGTAGCGCTCAAAACTGACAACATATAGGAGGCAGGCCGAAGCTTGCGCCAGAACCATGACCGCCGCTCAATCCAGCATCCTGTTCTTTCTGCAAATGGCAGCAATCCTTGCAACGTGTCGCGTTGTCGGGTGGTTCGCGCAGCGGTTTTTAGGCCAACCGCAAGTGGTGGGTGAAATGATGGCCGGGATAGTGTTGGGGCCTTCTTTGCTCGGGTTGATCCTGCCAGGCTTTGAAACCGCTCTCTTCCCCGCGGAATCACGCAAGATACTCTATGTTGGCGCGCAGTTGGGCGTCGGCCTTTACATGTTCATTGTCGGACTGACTTTCGACCGCGCCGAATTCCGGCATCAGGCGCGCAGTTCCGCAGCGGTTTCCATCGGTGGAATGGTCGCGCCGTTCGCTGTCGCGGCATTGATGATCCCATGGCTCATGACACAGCCGGGCTTGTTTGCGCCGCACGTCTCATCGGGGCAGGCGGCTTTGTTCCTCGGCGCTGCTATTGCCATTACCGCATTTCCGATGCTCGCGCGGATCATTCACGAACGCGGGATGGCTGGCACACAATTGGGGCTGCTATCGCTGTCTGCCGGCGCTATTGGCGATGCTGGGGCATGGGCTGTAATCGCACTGGTTCTGGCCAGCTTGGGTGATGGTGCGGCCACCGCCATCTGGGCAATTGGCGGCGGCTTGACGTTTGCCGGAGTGATGATCTGGATTGCTCCTTCGCAGCTCAAACGACTGGCGGCGATGGCTGATGCGAATGGCGGTGTGGACGGCGGGGTTCTGGCGATTGTGTTGTTCCTGTTCCTGTTGAGCGCATGGGCCATGGATGCCGCCGGGATCCATGCCGTATTCGGCGGCTTTCTGCTGGGCACCGCAATGCCGCGCGGAAAGTTTGCCGAAGATCTGCGCGCGCGGCTTGAACCGTTTACAGTCGTATTTCTGCTGCCGATGTTTTTCACGTTTTCGGGCCTGAACACGCAGTTGCAAGTGCTGGGCAGCGGCTCTCTTATCGGGGTCACGCTGGCCATTCTGGCCGCATCAATCCTTGCCAAAGGGGGCGCTTGCTATCTTGCCGCGCGCCTGTCCGGGCAGGACCATGCCACCGCCATGGGCATTGGTGCGCTGATGAATGCACGCGGATTGATGGAATTGATTATCATCAATATCGGGTTTTCGCGTGGGGTTATCGGTCAGGAACTGTTTGCCATACTGGTGCTCATGGCTGTTGTTACCACGCTGATGGCCACACCGCTGTTCGAACTGGTCTACGGGCGCGCAGCCCGAGCGAGTGGCGTGATAAAGGTCATTCAGTGATCGCAATGGTTAACCTGGAATTGATAGAGAGCACGCGTTCAATCTGCCGCTGACGTGCGAGAAGCGGGTTGTTCGTCACTACCAACCGCAACGCGTGCAGCCAGTAAGTGCAGGTCTTCGCAGAACTTGACAAAAGCTCAATTTGGCCTGGCCGGGAAAGCTTGCTTGCCTAGTGGTCCGGTTTCCGTGTAGCGAAGTTGCGCCGGGGCGAAAGCAACCTCCCGGGAAGGCCTTATGGCCCAAGCCTTTATTGGCCAAGTGTTGCCTTGTTGGTCCGCTTTTCAGCGGATGGTAAGGCATAGGGCAAATGGCGATTTCCAGCATACGTCCCGATTTTCATGAAATGGTTCGCGTATTCGCGCGCATCGGATTCCTCAGCTTTGGCGGGCCGGCAGGCCAGATCGCCCTGATGCACAAGGAACTGGTGGACGAGCGGCAATGGGTGGACGAGGGGCAATATCTCCACGCGCTCAATTTCTGCCACCTTCTGCCCGGTCCCGAAGCGCAACAGTTGGCGACGTGGATCGGCTGGAAGCTACACGGACTTCGCGGTGGTCTTGCTGCCGGGTTACTATTCGTTCTGCCTGGTGCGCTAATCATCCTGGCGCTTACTGCGCTCTATGCCGTCGCGGCCGACCTTGACTGGTTTGCCGCGCTGTTTCTCGGCATCAAGGCGGCGGTGCTGGCCATTGTAGTGCAGGCATTGCTGCGCATCGCCGGGCGGGCGCTCAACACCAACTTCAAACGTGGACTTGCGGTATCGGCCTTCTTCGCATTGTTTGCGTTCAATGCGCCGTTCCCGGTTGTGGTGCTGGGTGCAGGCGCAATAGGCATTATCGTGGCTGCCTTGCGTCCACACTGGCTTGGGCTGAAGCTTGATAGGGGCGATCCGCTGACAACGCCACGCCCTTGGGCGCACTCGATCCGCACAGTGCTGATCTGGGGTGCAATCTGGGCGGCCCCCATGGTGCTGGTCCTCCTCACGCTGGGTCGCGAGCATGTGCTGTGGGATGTCGGCAGCTTCTTTTCGCAACTTGCGGTGGTGACATTTGGCGGTGCCTATGCGGTCCTTGCCTATATGGCTCAGGAATCGGTGCAGAACTATGGCTGGCTGAGTGCGGGCGAAATGGCTGATGGTCTTGGCCTTGCCGAAACGACGCCGGGTCCGCTCATCATGGTGACACAGTTCGTTGGCTACCTTGCGGCATTTCGTGCGCCTGCGCCGTTTTCACCACTGGTGGCAGGGCTGCTTGGCGCTTTGCTGACCACTTGGGTCACGTTCGCTCCCTGCTTCCTGTGGATTTTCACCTTCGCGCCGTGGATCGAGCGGATGGAAAATTCGCCGCGCCTGAAGGGCGGACTGGCCGCATCGACCGCTGCGGTTGTCGGCGTAATTACAAACCTGACAGCCTGGTTCTTCATCCATGTCTTGTTTGCAGCGGTGACCAATGCGCAGATCGGGCCGATTCAACTGAACATGCCGGTATGGTCAGGCTTTGACTGGCGCGCGGCCCTGCTGGCTGCAATGGCAGCCATGCTACTCTTCAATCTCAAATGGAACATCATCCGCGTGCTGGCCGCAGCCGCAGCGGGTGGTCTTATTCTCGGCCTTGCAGCCTGACAGGAGATAGCACCATGAACCAGATTTCACGCCGCAATGCGATGGGTAGCCTTGCTGCCGGTATGGCAGGAGTTGTGGCTGGAACAGGCACATCCGCGCAGGGGCAGGCTTCGGAGGGAGCCGCGAATCCTGCGCTTGCCGCGTTTGCAGGCAAGCACATCCCCAAACCGCTGCGCTTTGATCCGGCTAGGCTCACCGGCCTGTCCGAACGCTTGATTCGCTCGCACTGGGAAAACAACTATCAGGGTTCCGTCCGCGCGCTGAACATGATCGAAGGCAGGCTGGCCGCTGCCTTGGCCGACATTGACTATCCAGCGGTTGCTTATGGCGGATTGAAGCGTGAGGAACTGCATCGCACCGGCTCGGTCGTGCTGCATGAACTCTATTTCGATGCACTGGGCGGAAACGGGGTTGCAGGCGGCACGATCAAGACTGCTATTGCTGCTGCGTTCGGTTCATTCGAGGCGTGGGAAGCGGAATTCCGCCGCACGGCAATGTCGCTCGCCGGTGGTTCGGGGTGGTGCATTCTTGCGTGGAACTCGCATAGGGCATCGCTTCACAATTACTGGTGCTGGGACCACACCAATGGCCCTGCCACCGGTGTGCCACTGATCGCACTCGATATGTACGAACATGCCTTCCACATGGATTATGGCGCGGCTGCAGCAAAGTATGTCGATGCGTTCATGAGGAACCTTGATTGGGAAGTCGTGGAGAAGCGATTCAGCGCTGCTGTGACGCGGGCTGGGTGAAGTAGAGCTTTTCAAGCAGCGCATGCGGTTCTGCTGTCAGTTGGCCGATCCACAGGCGATCATGTCGGAACGTCAGATCATTCGGGCAAAAATGCTGATGACGAGTCATACTCTTGTCATGCCGGAACACTCCGGTCGATCAATGCGGGGGCCGCTATCATGCGCAGGATTTCTCCCTATATTTCAGCCGCAATTGCGGCGGTGACAGTTGCTTCCGCAGTCGCTTCCTCTACCGCACAAGCGCACGCAATCTGGTTTGCCCAGCGCGCCAAGCAATTGGCCATGGTCTATGGCGTGGGTGCCGACGATCTGGATGCGGTGAAGCGTATGCCGCTGGTGACGTCAGTGACAGGCCTTGATGCTGATGGCTTGCCCGTCACCGCTACGCTGCGCGCCGCAGGTGCAATTCCTGTGGTGGACAGCGATGAGCCGCTGGCTGTGGTTGCAGCGGTTATGGATTATGGCATTTGGTCAAAGGACGACGCCGGTACTTGGCACAACAAGGGCCACGATGAGGTCAAGGACGCTGTGGTCAGCGAGCATAACTTCAAGTATGCCGTGCATATCAACCAGCTGCCGTCCAAGCCGATGCCGCTGATCCCGGGTCACAAGCTGCAACTGGTGCCTGCCGTCTCGGCCATTCCCGAGGCTATGGGGCAACCGATCAAGCTGCGGGCGATGTATGATGGAAAGCCGATGGCAGGCGTGTCTGTCATGCATGACTATGTCAATGATCCCGATCAGAAGCCGATGATGACGGATGTGGAAGGCTATGTCACCCTGCCGATCCGCAATCAGGGACTCAATGTGGTGGTGGGCATCTATGTCGGCCCGACCGACAATCCCTCCAGGTACAAGCAGATGGAGCATCGTGCGTCTTTGACGTTCGTGCTGCCGCACCTGCCAGAATAACCCCGGTTTCGGAGAAAAACCTCATGAGCTTGAAGCACATCATCGCTGCACTTGCAGGCGTTTCCCTTGCTGCGCTTCCGGTTGTCGCCGGAGCGCACGGTTCAACCAAGCCTCTCCATGGCGGGATCGTCACCATGTCCGGAGAAACCGTGATCGAAATGGTCCGCGCGCCCAAAGGTGTCGATATCTACCTGACCGAAGAGGACGAGCCGCTGGCCGCCTCGGGCTTTGCCGGAAAGCTGATCGTGACAGCAGGGGGCGCGAAGACCGAAACGGCGCTGGTGCCACAAGCGCGCAACAAGCTGACGGCACCGGGCCTGAAGATCCCCGCAGGCGCCAAAGTGGTGGTTTCCCTGACGGCGAAAGGCAATGGTGCCAAGACCATTGCCTCGTTCTCGGTAAAGTGAGGCATTGATGGCCCGCTCTTCCGCCCACCCACTTCCGAAAGGAATGCTGCGATGGGCCGGGTGGGCCATCGCACTGTTCATCATCCTTGCTCTCAAAACCACTGCCCATGCCCATGGTGTGGGTGAAGACGATCGCGCTTTCATCGAAGGGGCGACCGGCATGGCGATCGGCCCCTACATGTACTTGGGGGCCAAGCACATGGTCACAGGCTACGATCACCTGCTGTTCCTGGTGGGGGTGATCTTCTTCCTTTACCGTCTGAAGGATGTGGGCACCTATGTGACGTTGTTCGCCATCGGCCACAGCACCACCTTGCTACTGGGTGTTTTGCTCGACATTCGCGCCAACCCCTACATTGTCGATGCCATCATCGGTCTGTCAGTGGTCTACAAGGCGTTCGATAATCTGGATGGTTTCAAGACAATTTTCGGACGTGCGCCCAATCCCAAGGCAGCGGTGCTGATCTTCGGCTTCTTCCATGGCTTTGGCCTTGCCACCAAACTGCAGGATCTGACGCTGTCGGCGGACGGGCTGGTACCCAACCTGATCAGCTTCAACATTGGCGTTGAACTCGGACAGTTCACTGCGCTGGGTGCAATCCTGATTGCGATGAATCTGTGGCGTTCCACCAGCAGTTTCCGGCGCAGCGCCATTGCTGCCAATGCCGCGCTAATGTGCGCAGGTTTCGTGCTCGTGGGCTTTCAGCTTACCGGCTATTTCACTCAGGCCTGACGAGGTAGACACATGACCCAGACCAGCACAGAAAATCCGGTCGGCTCGGTCCAGGCCGCTCCCGGCACGCTGGCCAGGGCGACCGGCGGAGCATTGCTGGCCGCAGCCGCCATCGTTGTTTTGTTCGTGATGCCGGCGGAATACGGCATTGATCCCACTGGCGTTGGCCAGATGACCGGCATTGCTGGCATGGCCGCAGGCAGTGAAACGGAGGCAGCTCCAGCTGAAGCTCCGGCAGCAGGCCCAGTGGCAATCGCTGTGCCAACCAAGGCTTCGATCATCCGCGACGGCGACATGCGCAGCGACGAAATGACGCTTACGCTTGAACCGCATAGTGGGCAGGAAGTGAAAGCGCATATGCCGGCAGGCGGCAGCTATGTCTTCGAATGGTCTACCAAGGGTGGCCCGGTCAAGGTCGACATGCACGGCGAGAAAACCAACGCTGCAGAAGGTGAATTCACCAGCTACTGGGAAGAAAAGGCCCTCACGGGCGGCAAGGGCAGCTTCACCGCGCCGTTCGAGGGAACTCACGGCTGGTACTTTCGCAACAAGGGCGAAACACCCGTAACCGTGACGGTCAAGACTACCGGCTTCTATAAGGACCTGTTCCTGCCGCAGGGGTAATGGCTGCTGCGCATCGTTCGACAACGCCGAACTCCAAGCGGCGCGAACCCGTGCCGCATTCGTTTGCAGTATGCAGGAGGGACCGGTGCACACTGGGACGATTGGCCTCGCGCACAATCGGTGCAATGGCGCAGAGCTAGCCGTGCCGTCTAGAGCGTCGTGCGGTATATCTGACCCACCGTGACGGA
>CAZSTP010000150.1:0-6675 GCA_964609325.1 uncultured Novosphingobium sp.
CGGCCCATCAGGCGGTCGACGAGGTCTTTTACTGCCGCGCGGCCTTCGTATTCGGGCGGTAGGGTGATGCGGATGAGGCTGCGGGTTGCAGGGGCCATGGTGGTTTCGCGCAGCTGGTTGGGGTTCATTTCGCCGAGGCCCTTGAAGCGGCCCACGTCGACCTTTTTGCCTTTGAACTTGGTGTTTTCCAGTTGGATGCGGTGGGCTTCGTCCTTGGCGTAGGCCGAGGTGCTGCCGTGGGTGATGCGGTAGAGCGGGGGTTGGGCGAGGTAGAGGTGGCCGCGCCGGACGAGTTCGGGCATTTCCTGGAAGAAGAACGTCATCAGCAGCGTGGCGATATGCGCGCCGTCAACATCGGCGTCGGTCATGATGATCACGCGATCATAGCGCAACGCATCGGGGTTGCAGTCTTTGCGCATCCCGCAACCCAGCGCCAAGGCGAGATCGGCGATTTCCTGATTGCCACGGATTTTATCGGCAGAGGCGCTGGCGACGTTGAGGATTTTACCGCGGATGGGCAGGATTGCCTGCGTTTTGCGATCGCGCGCCATCTTGGCGCTGCCGCCGGCGGAATCGCCTTCGACTATGAACAGTTCGGTTTCGCCGCTGCCTTCGCCGGTGCAATCGGTCAGCTTGCCGGGCAGGCGGAGCTTGCGTGCGCTGGTGGCGGTTTTGCGTTTGACCTCGCGTTCCGCTTTACGACGGAGCCGCTCGTCCATGCGCTCCATCACCGCGCCGAGCAGGGCTTTGCCGCGCTCCATATTGTCGGTGAGGAAGTGGTCGAAGTGATCGCGCACAGCGGCCTCCACCATGCGTGCGGCTTCAGGCGAAGTCAGGCGGTCTTTGGTCTGGCTTTGGAACTGGGGATCGCGGACGAAGACCGAAAGCATGATTTCGCTGCCGGTGATCATGTCTTCGGGCGCGATGTCTTTGGCTTTTTTCTGGCCGATCAGATCGGCGAAAGCGCGGATGCCTTTGGTGAGGGCTGCGCGCAGGCCTTGTTCATGGGTGCCGCCATCAGGCGTGGGGATGGTGTTGCAGTACCATGAGTACGATCCATCGGACCATAGCGGCCAAGCGATAGCCCATTCAACGCGGCCCATCTCTTGGCCTTCGGGGCCAGCCGGGAAATCCTGTGTGCCCGAGAACGGCAGTGTGGTGACGCATTCGCGGCCCGAAACTTGTTCGGCCAAGTGATCGGCCAAGCCGCCGGGGAACTGAAAGGTGGCTTCGGCGGGGACATCATCCGAGACGAGGCCGGGCGCGCATCTCCAGCGGATTTCTACGCCTGCGAAAAGGTATGCCTTCGAACGGACCAGCCGGAACAGGCGGGCAGGCTTGAACCTGGCATCGGTGCCGAAGATTTCGGTGTCGGGCACGAAGGTGACTTGGGTGCCGCGCCGGTTGGGGGCGTTGCCGATCTTTTGCAGCTTGGTGGTGGGAAGCCCGCGCGAGAATTCCTGCGCGTAAAGCTCTTTGTTGCGGGCCACTTCGATGCGGGTGAGCGAGGACAGCGCGTTGACCACCGAGACGCCGACGCCGTGGAGGCCGCCGCTGGTGGCATAGGCTTTGCCCGAGAACTTGCCGCCCGAATGGAGCGTGGTGAGGATCACTTCGAGCGCGGATTTGCCGGGGTATTTCGGGTGTTCATCGACCGGAATGCCGCGACCGTTATCGGATATCGTCAGGCGGCCAGCGCTGCCGGGTTCCTCTTCAAGGTAGACTTCGATGCGGTTGGCGTGGCCAGCAACGGCTTCGTCCATCGCATTATCGAGCACTTCGGCGGCGAGGTGATGGAGCGCGCGTTCATCGGTGCCGCCGATATACATGCCGGGGCGACGGCGGACAGGTTCAAGGCCTTCGAGAACCTCGATTGCCGAGCCGTCATAGGTTTCGCCAGCGGTGGTGGCGGGGAGTTTGTCGAAGAGATCATCGGACATGCGAACGGGTATAGAACACGGGTGAATCCGTGCGCAAGCTTGGAACGCGCGTTATCCGGTGATTTCGGGGCTATGCGTGGGGGCAGGAAGGGAGTTTCACGCTGAGATGCGGAGAAGAAGGTGAGACGCGGAGGAATTATGTGAAAGAGCCTGCGGCTTGACGCAACACCCCGGCGGTCTCTTTTTCCTCTGCGCCTCTGCGCGAAGCCAATTAAAACTTCGTCGGTGCAGGAGAAACCGTGGTGAAGGTGCCCGCAGCAACCTGGCGGACTTCCATCGCGCGTTCGGCCATGCCCGAGGCGGTGAAGCGGAAGACGCCGTCGAGGCCGATGAAGCCTTGCGGATCGTAAAGCTTGCCGGTGGGGAAGGTGGTGCCGGGTTTCCACGTGCGGGCGATGTTAAGCGTTAGCAGCACGCTATCGTAACCCAAAGTGGCCAGCCGCGAGGGGATCGCGCCGAAGCGGGTGCGGTAGGAGGTTTCGAATTTGCCGAAGCGGCCGTCCGATACGGCGGCGAACCATGCGCCGCGCATGGCGGGTGAATTGGCGATGGTGGCGTCTCCGCTCCACAATTCGGTACCAAGCAGCTTGACGCCTTTGCCCGCAGCGGTGGCGGCCTGAAGCGCGATGCGGCTGCCATCGGCGATCAGCAGCGCGTCAAACTTGCCCTTTTCTTTGGCGCGGCGCACCGCGCTGGCGACGGAGGTGTTGCCGCGATCATAGGTTTCAATCGCGGTGACGGTTACGCCGTTCACGCTGGCGGCGGCGGCAAGGCCTGCGGTGGCGCGCTGGCCGTAATCACCGGTGGGGATGATCGCGGCGACAGAGTTCACGCCGCTCGATTTGGCGAAGCCGAGCACGCGGGCGATGGACTGGCCGGGGGCCTGACCCATCACGAAGACATCGCGCGAGGCGACGGCGCTATCGTTCGAATAGGTGATCATCGGCACTTTGGCGGCGCGGGCGGCATTGGCGACAAGCACCACGTCTTCAGACAGAAGTGGCCCGAGAATCAATTTGTTGCCATCGGCGATGGCTTTGGTGGCAGCGATGCCTGCACCGGCGGCGGTATCATAGGTGGTGATGCGCAAGTTGGCCGCATTGGTATCGAGCAAGGCCATGGTCGCGGCATTGGCGATGGATTGGCCGACAGCGCCGCTGGCGCCGCTCATCGGGATGAGCAGGGCGATGCGGTGGCGTCCGGCATCGGTTGGCAGAACATTGGCGTCGGGCGCTTTTTCGGTGGGTTCAGGCGCGGGGGCAATACCGCCTTTGGGAATGACGGTACAACCGGCCAGCAGCGCCAGAGAGCCTGCGGTCATGCCTTTGACAATCCAGCGGCGTGACGGGTGCGCGGCGTGATCGCGCAAATCGCCTGTGTGCGTATTCATCATTACCGGCTCACCCTCTTGTCGCACATTGCTGCTCGGTCCATGACATACTGCATGGAAAACCCACCGCTTGAGCCCGGCCTCTACATCGTAGCAACCCCTATTGGCAATCTTGGAGACGTGAGTCGTCGTGCGATTGAAACGCTTGAACGCTGCGGCGTGATTGCGTGCGAAGATACGCGGGTGACGGGCAAATTGCTTAACCTTTTAGGCTTGCACAAAGTTATGCGGCGCTATGACGATCATGCGAGCGATGGCGCGCGTGAAGCGCTCCTGTCCGAAATGGCGCAAATTCCTGTCGCGCTGGTATCGGATGCGGGGACGCCGCTGATTTCCGATCCCGGTTACAAGCTGGTGCGAGAGGCGCGGGCGCGCGGGATTGCGGTGACGTCGGTGCCGGGGCCGAGCGCGCTGGTGGTGGCGCTATCGATGGCGGGGCTGCCGACGGACCGGTTCATGTTCGGCGGGTTCCTGCCCGCCAAGGACAAGGCGCGCGGTGATGTGCTGGATGAGCTGGCGGGTGTGCCTGCAACGCTGGTGTTTTATGAAACGGGGCCACGTCTGGTGGCTTCGTTGCAGGCTTTGGCGGCAAAGCTGCCGGGGCGCGAGGTGGCGGTGGCGCGGGAATTGACCAAGCTGCATGAGGAATGCCGCAGCGGCACGCCCGAGGAGCTTTTGGCGCATTATACGGCCAATCCGCCACGTGGCGAGATCGTGCTGCTGGTGGGGCCGCCTTTGGCGCAGGAGGCTCCGGCAGAAGATGTGATCGAGGCCGAATTGCGCGCGGCTTTGGCGGAAATGTCGACATCGCAGGCGGCGGGTAAGGTGGCCAAGGCGCACGGTCTGGACCGCAAGGCGCTTTATGCTTTGGCGATGACGTTCAAATCGTGAGCAGGTTAAAGCCGGGGAGGGCCGAAGCCGAGAAGCGCGGGCGCAAGGGCGAGGCGCTGGCGGCGTGGTGGTTGCGGCTGACCGGGTGGCGCATTCTGGCGCAGCGGGTGAAATTGCCGGTGGGCGAGGTGGACCTTGTCGCGCGGCGGGGGCGGACTGTGGCCTTTGTCGAGGTGAAGTGGCGGCGCGACGGGGCGGCGCTGGCCGGGGCAATCGATGCGTACCGGTTGCGGCGCGTGGCGCGGGCGGCAGAGGCGATTGCGCCCAAGTTC
The DNA here is from genome assembly GCA_964609325.1 of uncultured Novosphingobium sp. Taxonomy (GTDB): domain Bacteria; phylum Pseudomonadota; class Alphaproteobacteria; order Sphingomonadales; family Sphingomonadaceae; genus Novosphingobium. The sequence goes on from CAZSTP010000150.1 coordinate 4,494, forward strand.
GTGCGGGCAGGCGATTCTATGCAGATTGACGTGATCTTGATTGCGCCGGGGCGCTGGCCGCGCCGGATCGCCAATGCCTGGCAACCCGGCGCGTGACCCAGGCTCAGTGCGCTGGCGGGGTGTGATGATCGTCCTTGTGATCGTCTTTGTGATCATCCGCGTGCTCGTCCTTCTTGTGCTCGCCATCCTTGGGGGCAGGAGCGGGGTGCGGATCAGGGTTGGCAACGGCCATGCCCGACCAGCCGAGAACGGCAACGGCAGCAGCGGCAGCAGTGATCAATTTGCGCATCAGGACTTCCTTATGGTGATTGCAAAGGTGCGCCGGTTGCAGCGCTGGTGTTAAAATGGTCGCACAGGACATAAATCGGCCTTAAGGCGCGGGTGAGATAAACACCTGAGGTATAGGTAAGCCATGACTCTGCGCGTTGCTGTCCAGATGGACCCGCTTCATTCGATCAATATCGCCGGAGATTCGAGCTTTGCGCTGATGCTGAGCGCGCAGGCGCGCGGGCACGAAGTGTTTCACTACGACGTCGGATCGCTTTCGCTGGACGAGGATGACCGGCTGGTTGCGCATGCGACTCCGGTGACTGTGCAACCGGTGGTGGGCGATCATTACAAGACCGGTGAGAAGCGCCGTCTGGATCTGGGGCGCGACATCGATGTGGTGCTGATGCGGCAGGACCCGCCGTTTGACATGGGCTATATCACCGCCACGCACTTGCTGGAGCGGATCGAGGGCGAAACGCTGGTGGTGAATAATCCGCGCAGCGTGCGCAATGCGCCTGAAAAGGTGATGGTGCTCGATTACCGCCGGTTCATGCCGCCAACGCTGGTCACGCGTTCGGTGGATGAAGTGCGCACGTTCCAGAAAAAGCATGGCGCGATTGTGATCAAGCCGATCCACGGCAATGGCGGCAAGGCGATTTTCCGCGTTTCGGAAGAGGGCGAAAATCTGGGCGCGCTGTTCGAGGTGTTCAACCAGACCTGGCCCGAACCGCATATGGTGCAGGCTTTCCTTCCCGAAGTAGCCCTGGGCGACAAGCGTATCGTGCTGGTGGATGGCGAGATTGCAGGGGCAATCAACCGCCGCCCGGGCGAGGGCGAGTTCCGCTCGAACCTGGCCGTGGGCGGTTATGCCGAGAAGACGGAATTGACCGGGCAAGAGCGCGAGATTTGCGCCGCCTTGGGGCCGGAATTGAAGCGGCTGGGGCTGATCTTTGTGGGCATTGATGTGATTGGCGGCAAATGGTTGACCGAGATCAACGTGACATCGCCGACCGGGATTGTGGCGATTGACAAGTTCAACGGCACCGACACGGCGGGGATGATCTGGGACGCGATTGCGGCGCGGATTTAGGGGCTTTGCTTGGACGCCACCACATGGACGCCACCACCCCCCAACCCCCTCCTCTGAAGCGGAGGGGGCTTTTTTGTTGAACCACTTTGAACGAAATGCGTTGCCCCCGGTATGAATGACTGGATTGTCCATTTGATCGAGGGCGGCGGCTATTGGGGCATTGCGTTCCTGATGGTGATCGAGAATGTGTTTCCGCCGATCCCTTCGGAACTGATCATGGGGCTGGGCGGGATCGCCGTGGCGCGCGGTCGAATGGAGTTCTGGCCGCTGATGCTGGCAGGCACCGTGGGATCAACGCTGGGCAACTATTGTTGGTATCTGCTGGGCCGTAGCCTCGGGTATGAGCGGCTGAAGCCGTTTGTTGACCGGTTCGGGCGCTGGCTGACGGTAGAATGGGAGGACGTTGAATATATCGTCCGTTTTTTTCAGCGGCATGGCCAATGGGTTGTCTTTGCGGTGCGGTTTTCACCGTTCATGCGCACGATGATTTCGCTGCCGGCAGGTCTTTTGCGGATGGGGCACTGGCGGTTTCTCGTATTCACGTTTGCAGGCGCAGCCATCTGGAACGCCATTCTGTCAGGGGCTGGTTATTATCTTGGCCGCAACTTTGACGAACTGGAGAAATTCACCACCCCTGTAGCCATCGCAACGATCGGGATTGTGGTGATCGTCTACATCTGGCGGGTAATTATGTGGAAGCCCCGCGCGAAAGCTTGAAAAATTCAAATTAAAGTCCATAGGCATCTTTGCCCGTTACAAACGGGTTCTTAGAAGATTTATTAGAATTAAAGGTATCAGTTATGGCAGTGAAAGCAGTGTGCA
>CAZSTP010000151.1:0-2117 GCA_964609325.1 uncultured Novosphingobium sp.
TCGCCCAGCGACAGGAACAGCGCCCAGTCCTCTTCGCGATGCGGCCATTGCTGCTCCAGCGAAAGCTCGGCGGCGGCGTGGACATCTTCGGCGGTCATATCCCGCAAAACAATCTGCTCCACATCCCGGACGGCCATTCGAAGCTCCTGCAATCAATTCGGCAAACTGCCTGCCTTGCCGATGCTCTATACAGCGCAGCCCGATATGAGGTGCCGGTTTTACCCGTTATTTGGAACAATATCGCGCAATCTTGCTTGGCATCGGGCCTCCAATAGCGTGCAAGACGGCATAGAATGCTGCAAGCCCCCCATCGCCCGGATAACCGCCATGACCGCCTTCGATCCCCAGTCTGTCCGCCCCGCGCTCGCCGCCAATTTCATTGGTGGGCAGGCCGTTACCGGTGCGGGCCGCAGCTTTGACGTGCTGCGCCCTTCGGATGGTGGATTGCTGGGCGAATTGCGCAGCGCCGACGCAGCCCAATTGGCCCAAGCGGTAGAGAATGCCGCGCACGCCCAAAAGGCCAGCGGCTGGGGCATGATGGAGCCGCGCGGGCGCATGAAGCTGTTGCGCCGCTGGGCCGATCTGATCGAGGCAGATGCCGCAACGCTTGCCCCGCTAGAAGCCGCAGGATCGAGCCGCACCCATGCCGAAGTGCTGGCGTGGGACCTGCCCTATACCGCCGAATGCATCCGCTTTTTCGCCGAATTTGCCGACAAGCATGGCGGCGAGATCGGCGCGACCACGCCTAACAAACTGGGCTTCACGCTGATCGAGCCTTATGGCGTGATTGCCGCCATCGCGCCGTGGAACCTGCCGCTGGTGATGGCCGCGTGGAAGCTGGGACCAGCACTGGCGGCGGGCAATGCCGTCGTGCTCAAGCCTTCGGAATTGACACCGTTCAGCGTGGTGCGTCTGGCGCAATTGGCGATTGAGGCGGGGATTCCCGCGGGCATTTTCAACGTGGTGCAAGGCGGCGGCGCAGACATCGGCGATGCGCTGGTGCGGCATGAGGCGGTGGGCAAGGTCAGCTTCACCGGCTCCACCCGCACGGGCCGCGCGATCATGGGAGCGTGCGCGCAAACCGGACCGAAGCCCTCCACGCTGGAACTGGGTGGCAAGAGCCCGCAACTGGTGTTCGCCGATGCCGATCTCGCCAAAGCCAGCGCGCTGGTCGCGCGCGCAATCACGCTGAATGCCGGACAGGTCTGCGTCGCCGGATCGCGGCTGTTGGTGCATGAGAAGGCGCGCGATGAAGTGGTCGACCGGATCACCACCGCGTTCGGGGCGCATCGCCTTGGCACCACATGGGATGCGGCCACCACGATGGGGCCGATCATTTCCGAAGCGCAGCTCGCGCAAATCGATAGCGTGGTGCAGCGCGCCCGCGCCGCCGGAGCCGAAGCGGTGACCGGCGGCGGGCGGGCCACCGCGCCCCAATCGGGCAGCTATTACCAGCCCACCCTGCTTTCCAATGTCATGCCCGATAGCGAAGCGGTGCAAGGCGAGATCTTCGGGCCGGTGCTGACCGTGCAGACCTTTGCCGATGACGAGGAAGCCTATGCCTTGGCCAATGGCACGCGCTATGGCCTTGCCGCTGGCGTCCATACGGCAGACCTTGCCCGCGCGCTGCGGTCAGTAAGGGCGCTGGAGGCAGGCACGGTGTGGGTCAACCGTTATGGACGGTCGGACGATTTCATCCTGCCCACCGGCGGGTTCAAGCAATCGGGCGTAGGCAAGGATCTGGGCCGCGATGCCTATCTCGCCTCGTGCAAGGTCAAAACTGCATTGATCGAGTTTTGACACCTTGCTTTTGTACCAAAATTGGTACATATAAGCAGCAAGGAGATCATCGATGGACGTGATCAGCTATTCCGACACGCGTGCGCATCTGAAGGAAGTGATGGATCGCGTGGTACAAGACCGCGCACCGGTGATCATCTCGCGCCAGAAGGCGGAATCCGTGGTCATGCTATCACTGGCAGACTGGAACGCGATTGAAGAGACGATGCACCTGCTCTCGTCTGAACGGAACACCGCGCGATTGAAATCGGCGATAGGCCAACTTGATGCCGGGAAAGGCCAGCCGCGCGATCTTGCCCTGCCGTGAAACTGGTTTT
>CAZSTP010000151.1:2217-6589 GCA_964609325.1 uncultured Novosphingobium sp.
CGATCAGTTCGGCCATGGTTTCGCCCACGCCCGGACCGATCTGGAAGCCCGAGCCAGAGAAGCCGAAGGCGTAGAACAGGCCCGGCACTTGCGCACTTGGTCCCATGATGGGCAGGCTATCGTCGGTATAGCCTTCGATCCCGGTCCACACGCGGATGATCTGCAAGTTCGCCAAGGCAGGGGCAAGGCGGCGCATATGGTGGACTTGCGACAGCGTGTTTTGCGGCATCACATAGGACCGGTATTCATCGGGATAGGATGGCGCGCGGGTTGACCCGCCAAGGATTACGTTGCCGCGCGCCACTTGCCGGAAATAGACGGTTTCCTGCTCCACCGGAGTCATCACGCCCACCGCAGGCAGGATCGAATAGGGCACCGGTTCGGTCACGCTCATCGTTGGCGCGCGCGGGGTGAGGTTGAAGCTTTCGCCAAATTGCGAGACGATTTTGCCCGCCCAAGCGCCCGCTGTTACCAGCAGCGTCGGCGCGCGGAAGCGGCGGCCATCGGCGGCTTCGAGCACGAAGTCTTCGCCCAGCTTTGCTGCATGAACGATTTTGGTATCCTCGATCACTTGCGCGCCAAGCCGTGCTGCCGCGCGGGCAAAGGCGGGTGCGGCGAGGCGCGGGTTGGCGTGACCATCCATCGCCGAATAGGAACCGGCCAGCACCTCTGCACCCAGAAACGGGAACCGTTCGCGCAGCATGTTGCCCGAGAGCAATTCCAGATCGAGGCCCTCTTCGCGCGCTTTTGCGGCGTAATCTTCCATCGCGCCGATATTCTCGGGCCGATCGCGGAAGCAGACGCGGATGTGGCCCGATTGCAGATATTCCACATCCGCGCCGAGCAGTTCGTTCGCCTGCCGCCAGATGCGGCTGGCGCGGTTGGCCAGTGGCAATTGGAAAATCGGGCGGCCCTGGCGGCGGACATTGCCGAAGTTGGTCCCGCTGGCTTGCCGCCCGACTTTATCGGTTTCGAGCAGCACGACCGACAACCCGCGCTGCGCCAGAAAGAACGCAGCCGAACAGCCCATCAAGCCGCCGCCGATGATCGCAATATCTGCGGTGAGTTCCGGCGCGCTCATGCTTCTGCCTTTACAGTGCCGACAGACAGCGGCTTGACCGGAGCCTGCCCGCGCAAGCGCCCCGCACATTCGACCGGCTGCCCGCGCAAGGCCGCGACGATCTCTGCCGAGGCATTGCCGCAATAGCGCCCTTGGCAGCGGCCCATCCCGACACGGCTGAATGCCTTGGCGCGGTTGGTTTCGGTGGCGTTTGCGACGCTAACGCTGGCGCGCAAGGTGGCGGCGGTTACGCCCTCGCACCGGCACACCACCGTGCTGTCTGCGGTATCGGCGACGAATTGGTGCGGCCACGGGAAGGCCTGCGCCAGACCTTGCGCAAACCGGGTATAACGCGCCTTTTGCGCCAGCAGGAAGCGGCGACGGTCTTTATCGATGGCATGTCCCAGATCGGCCAGCGCAGCCATCGCGGCCAGTTCGCCGGTCACTTCGGCAGAGCGCGCGCCGAGGATCTTTGCACCATCGCCTGCGAGGTAGAGACCTTCGGATGTCGCCCGCCCGTCTGCATCAATCCGGGGCAGCCATTGGCGCGTGGATGGATCAAAATCGAAGGTGGCGCGCGCAAGATCGGCGATCTGGGTTTCGGGGCGCAAGTGCCAGCCCATGGCGACGGCATCGCACTCAAAGCGGCGCAGGCTGCCATTGGCCAGACGCACCATGAGCCCCGACACGCCGGTTTGCGAATCGCCGGTAATCTCGACCGGCGTGATGCCCGAAAGCACCGGCACCCCTGCCCGCTTGAGGCCGAGCGTGAGTTTCAGGCCCTGCCACAACAGATCGGGCTGCTCGGCCAGTTTGAGCGATGCCCTGGCCCGCGCGATGAAGGGCGATGTATCGAGCACCGCCACCACATTTGCGCCCGCCTTCACATATTGCGCGGCGACCAGATAGAGCAGCGGCCCTGTGCCCATGAACACCACCGCGCCGCCGATAGAACAGGCTTGCGCCTTCAAGGCGACTTGCGATCCGCCCAGCGAATAGCACCCCGCCAATTGCCAACCCGGCACCGGAGCCAGTCGGTCAGTCGCGCCCGAACACACGATCAGCGCCTTGTAAGGGATAGCGCTCGCCTCGCCCGCATGGTTGGTCCAGACGCGACCTTCGGCAACGTTCCACACCAGCGTTTCGGGGCGGTAATCGATCTGGCCGCCCAAGCCATCAAAGGTTTCATGCACCGCCTGCGCGCGGGCGGCTTCGGTGGCATAGAGCGCTTCATAGCTGCGCGTGAAGCCTTCGGGCTGGCGGCGGTATATTTGCCCGCCCGAACGCTGTCCTTCATCAATCACGACGGGCCGGACGCCCGCCCCCACCAGCGTTTCGGCGGCGCGGACACCGGCGGGGCCTGCGCCGACGACGATCACTTCGCCGCTCATGGTGCGATGGACCAATCGGCTGACAGGGGCTGCGTCGTGATCGAAAGCCCGTTTGCCACCGGCGTGGAACAGGCGCGCAAGCGGTTGCCCCGATCATCGCGCACCCAGCAATCCTGACATGCGCCCATCAGGCAGAACCCGGCGCGGCGTTCCGGCCCGAACTCGGCATCGCGCAAGGCAAGGCCGCTTGTGAGCATCGCCACCATCAGCGTATCGCCTTCGAGCGCGGTCACTTCCTGCCCGTCCACCTGCAACCGCACCGGCGCGCGACCGGTTTCATCAAGGCGGCGAAAACGCCCGCTCATGCTGTCAAATCCTCTAACCGTAATGCATTATGATGGCACAGCCACGCCTGCCCGTCGCCTGCCTGCAAGGGCGGCGCTTCGGCATTGCACGAGCCGCGAATGGCAACAGGGCAGCGGGCAAGGAAGCGGCACAAGTCATCACCGCTTGGCCCCGGCAAGACGGGCACCTTGGCCTGCACGCCCTCCAGCCAGCCTGCGCGCATTTCGGGCACGGAATCCATCAGCAGCGTGGTGTAGGGATGGTGCGGACCGCGCGCGAAAGCTTCGGCATCGGCCTGTTCAACCGCCGTTCCGCCATAGAGCACCAATACTTTATCGCAGGAAGCGCGGACGGTTGAGATATCGTGGCTGATGAACACGGTGGCGATGCCCAGATCGCGGCGCAGATCATCGATCAGTTTCAGGATCGCCGCGCCAACAACGGTATCGAGCGCCGAGGTTACCTCATCACACAGGAGCACATCGGGCCGTGCCGCCAGAGCGCGGGCAAGATTCACGCGCTGCTTCTGTCCGCCCGAAAGCTGGCGCACGTTGCGGGTTGCCAGATCGGCGGGAAGCCGGATCAGATCAAGCAGGCGGGCAACCTCGCGGCTTGCCTCTGCGCCTTTGAGGCCGTGGTAAAACGCCAAGGGCCGAGCCAGCGTTTGCCCGACGGTGTGGACGGGGTTGAGCGCGGTATCGGCGTTCTGGAACACCAGTTGCACGCGGCGGAACTGTTCGCGGCTGCGCCCTTCAAGGCCGAGCGGCAGTTCCTCACCCGCGACGGTGACCGACCCGCTCTTGCGAGGCACGAGCCCTGCGATCACGCGGGCGAGCGTGGATTTGCCCGAACCGCTTTCGCCGATCACGCCCAGCGTTTCGCCTTTGGCAAGGCTGAATGCAATATCGCGCAACACCCGCACTTTGCCATAGGCGGCGTGAACGCCATCGACCTTGAGCAGCGCTTCTTCGCCCAAAGCCGCTGGCGCAGTGCGCGGGGCTGGACGGGCGGCAGTCATCAATGTGCGCGTGTAATCATCAACGGGGGAGTGGAGGATTTGGGCGGCGGTGCCTTGCTCGCACGTCTTCCCCTTGTTGAGCACGAGAATACTATCGGCCATTTGCGCGACCACGGCCAAATCGTGGCTGACGTAAATCGCCGTTGCGCCCACTGCCGCGATGGCGGCTTTGAAGGCTTTGAGCACTTCGACTTGGGTGGTGACATCGAGCGCGGTGGTCGGCTCGTCGAGGATTACCAGTTCCGGCCCGGTGATCAGCGCCATGGCCGCCATCAAGCGCTGCAATTGCCCGCCCGAAAGCTGGTGCGGATAGCGCGCGCCGACGGTTTCGGGGAACGGCAAGGCCAGCGCGCGGAACAGTTCGACCGCGCGGCGTTCGGCCTGTTCCTTGGTGGCAAGGCGGTGGACCAGCAGCGGTTCGATCACTTGCGCCATGATCGTGCGCGAAGGGTTGAAGGCCGATGCCGCACTTTGCGCCACATAGGACACGCGCCGTCCGCGCAAGGCCTGCAATCCGGCCTCGTCGAGTTGATCGACCCGCGTATCGCCCAGCCGGATTTCGCCGGTGATCGTTGCGCCAAAGCGGGCGTGGCCCATCAGTGCCAGCGCGATGGTGGT
>CAZSTP010000152.1:0-6551 GCA_964609325.1 uncultured Novosphingobium sp.
TATTCGGGAGTGTCGGGCGCGTCTTCGGGATTGACGGTGCGCGAATAGACGTAGTCGGGCACTTCGGCCCACGGATCTTCCAGCACTTTGCCTTCGGACGAGGTGTGCAGCATGTTGGCGTCGGTGCTGAACGGGCTTTCGCCGCGCTTGTCCTTGGGCACGGGGATCTGGTGCTTTTCAGCCCAGGCGATCAGCGCGGTGCGGCTGGTCAGGTCCCATTCGCGCCACGGTGCAATCACCTTGATGCCGGGCTCCAGCGCATAGGCGGACAGTTCGAAGCGCACCTGATCGTTGCCCTTGCCGGTGGCACCGTGCGACACCGCATCAGCGCCGGTTTCGCGGGCGATCTCGATCAGGCGCTTGGAGATGAGCGGGCGGGCGATGGAGGTGCCCAGCAGATAGTCGCCCTCATACCGCGCATTGGCGCGCATCATCGGGAACACGAAATCGCGCACGAATTCCTCGCGCAGATCGTCGATATAGATGTGGTGATCGGGCACGCCCATCAGCTTGGCCTTGGCGCGCGCCGGCTCCAGCTCTTCGCCCTGGCCAAGATCGGCGGTGAAGGTCACCACCTCGCAATTGTAGGTCACCTGCAACCACTTGAGGATCACGGAGGTGTCGAGGCCGCCGGAATAAGCGAGAACGACCTTCTTGATATCGGACATGGGTCAAAGACTCCCGAGGAAACAGCGCGCCGCGCGCCTAACAGGCGGTGCGCAACATCGCAACCTTTGGCTGGTCGCTTATCCTTGCGGTTCGCGTTCCAGATGCCAGCGCGGTGCCTCGTCCAGCGCCGAAAGCCTTGCGGCTTCGTGGCCGATGTAATCGCGGGTCATCGGCAGAGCACTGCGGCGCTTCACGCTCTGGATGTGGAAGTTCACCATGCCGCCATGGCGGAAGCTTTGCTCGGCCCCCGCCAGATAGAACTGCCACATGCGGAACAGCCGCTCGTCATAAAGTGCGACAATCTCGTCGCGGTGCAGCGTGGTGCGGCGATACCATTCGGCCAGGGTATAGGCATAGTGATAGCGCAAGACTTCCACATCGCCCACCTCCCAGCCGGTCTTCTCCAGCGCCGCGACCAGCTCGCTCATCGCCGGGATATAGCCGCCGGGGAAGATATACTTGCGCGTCCACTTGTCGGTCGTGCCCGGCGGTCCGGTGCGGCCGATGGTGTGGGTGAGCATGATGCCATCGGGGTCGAGCAAGTCATTGGTCTTGGCGAAGTATTCGGCAAAGTGCGGGGCGCCCACATGTTCGATCATGCCCACGCTGGTGATGCGGTCGAACTGGCCGGTCACGTCGCGGTAATCGATCAGCTGGAACTTGACCTTGTCCGCCACGCCCGCTGCCGCCGCGCGTTCCTGCGCAAACTTCACCTGATCGGGCGCAAGGCTCACGCCCAGCACCTCGCAGCCGAAGTGGCGGTTCAGATAAAGCCCGAGCCCGCCCCAGCCGCAGCCGATGTCCAGCACCCGCATCCCTTCGGCGCGGCCCGGCTCCAGCCGCAGCTTGGCGGCGATCAGCGCCTTCTTGTCGAGCTGCGCGCGCTCCAGCGTGTTCGCCGGATCGCGGAAGTATGCCATCGTATATTGGCGGTCCTCGTCAAGGAACAGCTCGTAGAACTGGCGCGTAAGATCATAATGATGAACGACATTCTTCGAGGCCTTGGCGCGCTGGTTGATCTGGTCCGCCCGCGCCAGAGCATTGCCCAGCAGCTTGCGCACCGGACCCTTGCGGTCAATCCCGCCGCTGGTCTTGGCATTGGCCATGACCAGCAGGATGAAATCGCGGATGTCGTGCGGCGGCTCCACCACCATCCGCCCGTCCATATAGGCCTCGCCCGCGCCGACACGCGGATCGCGCGCGATGTGCATGGCCGCGCCCTTGTCGGTCAGGCGGATGGTGAGGGGGTTTGCGCCGGTGCCGTAGGAATATTCGCGCCCGTCATGATCGATCACGATCAGCGGACCGGTGCGGACAACCCGCTTCAACAATTGATTGAGCAGCCACATACCCGCAAGATATGGATAATTAGCTGATTTGCAAGCGTAACCGACCCGTCGTCAACACACCCCGATCAGCGGCAGCGCGCGCTGCGCCGTTCGATCTCGCGGCCCAGCAAGGCCCCGCCAACCGCGCCGAGGATCGTGCCGGTGGCCCGCTCGCCGCGGGTATCAATCGTGCGACCCAGCAAAGCCCCGCCAGCCGCGCCTACCAGCAGCCCGGTCGTGCCATTGTTGCGCTTGCAATAATAGCGTCCGTCCTTGCCGCGCCAGACGGTGTCGTTGTTGCCCACCGGCTGCGGCTCGATATAGCGCCCACGGCTATCGTATTCGGGCCGGTTATTGTTGTTGCGGTCATCCGCCATGGCGGGGGTTGCGGCCACGGTGATTGCGGCACAAGCTGCTGCAAGGATCGACTTTTTCATGGTTTGCTCCCTCGAAAGCCCGTCAGTCCCGATCTTGGGTCTGGCGAGAACATGACAGGGTTTTACCGATTGATCCAATACATCAGATGAACATATGCAACGATGTGTTGCCACAGGCCAGAATGCACGACGCACCGTTCGCCCGATAAGACGAACGGTGCGCTCTAAAGCCGGATCAATAGTTCCACTGCACTTGCGCGCGCAGCACTTCGCCCTTGGCGCGGCCAAAGCGCCGGTCATCGGCTTCGCTGCTGTTGATGTTGGCATAGCTCATGACAAGCTCCAGCTCCTTCATCGGCTGCCATTCCACGCCCAGTTCATACTCTTCGCCATCCAGCCGCGGGGCGTTTGTCGCCGCCTTCCAGCCGCCGCGATAGCGCTGCCAGCGGGCAAAGGGGATCAATTGGCCGATGCTGGTCTTGGGCATGCGATACATCGTCATCACATAGCCGCCGGTGGAATCGCCCTCTTCGATGGCGCCGGTCACCGGGTTCCATTGCGGGCCGGTGCCCCACTTCCATTCGGCCTGGATGCCGAACGGACGCGGATAGATCATCGCGTGGACGCCCACGTGATTGTCGGTAAAGTTGGTGGCCGAAACGCCGCCGCTGCGCAGTTCGGGACGGAACTTGTTGATAATGCCCGATACGCCGATCTCGGCAACCTGGCCTTCGAAGATGCCGCCCAGACCATCCAGCTTGACCGGCATCGTGGCAAGGCCGACCATCATGTAGGTGCCGTTGCGCTCGGTGCGGTTCACCGTCTGGCCGTTGTAGATGCCAAAGCCGACCGCGCCGTAATTGCCGAACAGCTTTTGCCCGTCCTTGGCCAGCTCATCCCAGATCGCCTGAATCTTGGGCGGCGTGTAATAGGCCACCACGCCCAGATCACGCTCGCCCGGAACCGGCTGGTTGATCGCATCGGTGCGGTCGAGCGGCACGCGGTTTTGCGAGCTTTGCAGGTTCTCCCAGCCAAACGGCACCTTCGATTGGCCAAGCCGCACGCGGAAGGTCTTGGCTTCGTCAAGGAACACGTCGGCATAGGCATCACGCATCTGGAAGTAATGCAACCGCGATTCGCCGCTCGATTGCGCTGCCACACTCGAAGCCAGATCGCCCTGCATGTAGAGCGAAACGCGGTTCGAAATCTCGCCCTGAACGACCAGACGGGCGCGGCGGATCGAGAAGTTGCCGTTCTCGTTGATCCCCGAATCCTGCACCGAGCGCACGCGCGATACGCCAGCTGGTGCCGTCTTCGGACCCGACAGGATCTCGTTCATGCGCAACTGCGTGTATCCACGGATTTGCAGCTTGTCGTACCAGCCCTTCTTCTTCTCAGCCGGGGCTGCTGGAGCCGCAGGGGCAGGGGCGGCCGCCGCAAGCTGGACGGGTTGGGCTGCGGTGGCGGGTGCAGCATTGACAGCAGGCGGCGCGGTAATCTGGGCGGTCTGCATCGCGCGGACAATCGCCTTCAGCTCGTCCACTTGCCGCTGGAGGTCCGCGATCTTCGCCTCGCTATCCGAAGCTGCGGCTTGCGGTGCGGCTTGCGCCTGCGCCACGCCCGCTGCGCTCAGGAAAACGCTTGCCACCAGCGCCGCGCGGAATGCCTTGCCCGTCATGTCTTTCGAATCTCCAAAACTTGCGTTGAGGAGCCGCTAGAGCGTTAAAATGACGGATATGTGACAGTGAATTGACGTTTTGGGCGGCTGTTGTGGCCTAAGATAGGCATTCAAGCCTATGGATAACAACGATAATACCTCCTGTTACAGAACGGAAACAATAGTCAGAAAAATGTCTTCCAATTGAAAAATAAAAATGCACAAAGCCCTTGGCGCACCGTGATTTGCCCATTGCCATTCGCCCATCGTGACACTGGCGCGCACACCTGCTAACGGCCCTGCGGTGCGCGCCGCACCGCTTCCATTCAAAGACCGCCATGACCGACCTTTCGCTGATCCGTAACTTTTCCATCATCGCCCATATCGACCATGGCAAGTCGACACTGGCTGACCGCCTGATCCAGTTCACAGGCGGCCTCTCCGCGCGTGAGATGAGCGAGCAGGTGCTCGACAATATGGACATCGAACGCGAACGCGGGATCACGATCAAGGCGCAAACCGTGCGGCTGGATTACACCGGCAAGGACGGGCGCACCTACCAGCTCAACCTGATGGACACGCCGGGCCACGTCGATTTCGCCTATGAAGTCAGCCGCAGCCTTGCCGCATGCGAAGGCGCGCTGCTGGTGGTCGATGCGGCACAGGGCGTCGAAGCGCAGACGCTGGCCAACGTCTATCAATCCATCGAACACGATCATGAAATCGTGCCGGTCATCAACAAGATCGATCTGCCCGCCGCCGAACCCGAAAAGGTCAAGGCCGAGATCGAGGACGTGATCGGCATCGATGCCAGCCAGGCGGTGATGACCAGCGCCAAATCCGGCATCGGCATTGAAGAAGTGCTCGATGCGATTGTCGAACGCATCCCGCCTCCGGGTGGGGACCGCGATGCCCCGCTCACCGCCATGCTGGTCGATTCATGGTACGATCAATATCTTGGCGTCGTCATCCTCGTGCGCGTGATCAATGGCGTGATCCGTAAAGGCTTGCAGGTCAAATTCATGGCCGGCGGCACCGAACATCTGATTGATCGCGTCGGCTGCATGCGCCCCAAGATCGAAACCCTGGACGAACTCGGCCCCGGCGAAATCGGCTTCATCACCGCGCAGATCAAGGAAGTGGCGCAAGCCCGCGTGGGTGATACGATCACCACGGTCAAGAATGGCTCTACCAAGGCGCTGCCCGGCTTCAAGGAAGTGCAGCCGGTGGTGTTCTGCGGCATCTTCCCGGTCGATGCGGCAGAGTTTGAAAAGCTGCGCGAAAGCATCAGCCGCCTGCGCCTCAACGATGCCAGCTTCAGCTTCGAAATGGAATCAAGCGCCGCGCTGGGCTTCGGCTTCCGCTGCGGGTTCCTCGGGCTGCTGCACCTTGAGATCATTCAGGAGCGCCTCAGCCGCGAATACGATCTTGATCTAATCACCACTGCGCCATCGGTGGTCTATCGCATCCAGCTGAACAAAAGCCGCACCGATGATGCGCGCGAAATCATGCTACACAATCCGGCGGATTATCCCGATCCCAGCCGGATCATGCAGATTGACGAACCGTGGATCAAAGGCACGATCTACACCCCCGACGAATACCTCGGCTCGATCCTCAAGCTCTGTCAGGACCGGCGCGGCATCCAGACCGGCCTCACCTATGTCGGCGGTCGCGCGCAAGTCACGTATGAATTGCCGCTCAATGAAGTCGTGTTCGATTTCTATGACCGCCTCAAATCGATCAGCCGTGGCTATGCCAGCTTCGATTATGAACAGATCGGCTTGCGTGAGGGCGACCTCGTCAAGATGAGCATTCTCGTCAACAACGAGCCGGTCGATGCGCTCTCGATGATCGTCCACCGCAGCGCCGCCGAAGCACGCGGACGCCACATGTGCGAACGCCTCAAAGACCTGATCCCGCGCCACTTGTTCAAGATTCCGGTGCAGGCTGCGATCGGCGGCAAGGTCGTCGCCCGCGAAACCATTGCCGCCATGCGCAAGGACGTGACCGCCAAATGCTATGGCGGGGACATCAGCCGCAAAAAGAAGCTTCTGGAAAAGCAGAAGAAGGGCAAGGCCCGCATGCGCGAATACGGCAACGTCTCGATCCCGCAAGAAGCGTTCATCGCCGCGCTGCGCATGGGCGAGGAATAGGGAAACCATTTTATATTAAAGGTTTCGCCCCCTCCCACTCTTCGACAGGCTCGGGTCGAGTGGGAGCGGTAGATTTCGCGCAGAGGCGCAGAGAAGAAGTGGAGACGCGAAAGGGGTTGGGTTTGGCGGCGAAGCCGGCTTTCGATTCAGTTCGTTGCGGCAGGTGTGAGGTTGGATTTTTGGGATGCCTTGCTGCCCGCGCTAAGGTCTCTGCGTCTCGCCTTCTTCTCTGCGTCTCTGCGTGAAACCTGTGCGCGCCCGACGATTATCGCGTTCGGCGACCTTACCCTTATTTCGTCACCCTGAACGTGTTTGACGCCTATCCCCTTTGGCAACGTAAAATCCAAACTCCGTCATGCTGAAC
>CAZSTP010000153.1:0-6550 GCA_964609325.1 uncultured Novosphingobium sp.
ATCAGCGAATCGCCCGCCGCCGCAGCCACAAGATCGACCAGTCGCCACGCACCATCCGCGCCGCCAGCCGGAACCCCGCCCGGCGATAGGCCGCCCGCACCGTCGCCTCCTGCGTTTCCAGCAAACCCGCCAGCAAAACACTGCCCCCCGGCACCATCGCTCCGGCAAAATCGGGAGCGAGTTCAACCAGCGGTCCGGCCAGAATATTGGCGATCAGCAGATCATAGGGCCCGGCAGCCTCCAGCAGCGGATGGTCCATCCCCTCGGCAATCACCATCGCCAATTGCCCGCCGCCTTCACCCAGCGTCACGCCGTTGTTATCGGCATTCTCGGCCACCACCGGCCCGCATACCGCATCAATATCGCTCGCCACCGCCTTTGCTCGTGGCCACAGATGCAAGCCCGCAAACGCCAGCAGTCCTGTGCCCGTGCCGATATCCGCCAGATTGCGCACCACCACGCCGCTGGCCTTCATATGGCTCAACATCGCAAGGCATCCGGCGGTCGTCGCGTGCTGGCCGGTGCCAAACGCCTGACTGGCCGGGATCACGAAATCGCGCACGCCCTTCTCGTCCAGCGCCGGATAATCAGGCGTGTGAACATAGAACACACCCTCGCGGATCGGCTCGACGCCCTGCTGGCTCAGCGTCACCCAGTCCTCGTCGGGCAATTGTTCCACCAGCAGCTTGGGTGCCTTGCCTGCAAACAGGGCGCCAATCGCCGCACGGTCTGACTTGGTCGGCTTGCGGTCCAGCCATGCTTCAAGCTGCCAATCGTCGGGCTTGTCCTCGGCAATCTCGCTTCCCGCGATCACGATGTCGTGGTCCCAATCCCACGCATCCTCATGCGCCACCAACGCGGCCTGCACCACATCTCGCGGGCCAAAGGCGGTTACTTTCCAGCTCATGGCAGCAGCGCCGTATCAAGCCGCGCACGGGCAGATTTCACGATCACCCGGCAATCCTCCTCTTCATACAGCGGCTCGGTGCCCGCCATCCGCTGGGCCATCGCGCTGGCGGCAGGGTGGGGGGTGAGCACGATGCCGCAGTCCATCTTGTCGATCATGTCAAAGGTTGCGTTGAACATCGCCACCCGCTCGGGTTGGTCCTTGAAGCGGTACGTGCCAAGCTGCAATGCCGAGATACTATCAAGATATGTGAACTTCCGGCAGTCCGCGCTTGCACAGCTCTGCCACGTCCAGCTCGTCGAGCCCTCGGTATGCCCGGGCGTTGCCAGCATCGTCAGCCGGAGCGATCCGGCGCGCAAAGTCTGGCCAGCTTTCATCACGCGGTCGGGCTTAACCGGATCGAAGCCGTGGATCTCCTGCGCTTGCGGATCGGCAGGGCTAACCTTGCCGCTGCGAAAAATCGCAGCCGCCTCATCACGCGCCACAACTTTGGCTCCCGTCGCCTTCTTCAGGAATGCCAAGCCGCCCACATGGTCAAAGTGTTCGTGGCTCGAAACGATCCAGCCCACATCCTTGGGATCAAACCCTGCGGCACGGATGTTGGCGATGATTTGGGGCGCAGCTTCATTGGTCGCCGAATCCACCAAAACATGGCCCTTGGGCGATGTCAGCAGCAGGACGGTGACGTTGCAGGTTCCGACATACCAGACGTTGCCAAAGATGCGCACGGGCGGCGCAGGGTCGTCAAACGTCTCCTTGCCCTTGCACTGCTCGATAAAGCGCTGGCCCGCTGCGGTGTCGGCCGCTTGGGGGGCTGCAAGGACCGGAGTGGCGAAGATAAGTGCAATGATTTGCGCGATGCTGCAAAACAGCAGTGGACGAATGGTCATGAGCGTTGTTTAGGGGGCAGTGCAAGCGTGCGCAACGGTGTGTCCTTATTTACATCTCTCTCGCGCTTGCACGGTCGATCATTTCGACTAATACGAATCGCATCCCGATCGCGGCTCATTCCGCTATCTATGTTGACTTCAAGGGGGTTTGTTCATGGCGCAGGCGCGCAAAGCACGGCCAATTTCGCCGCATCTCCAGATTTGGCGCTGGGGCCCGGCAATGCTGGTTTCCATCCTGCACCGCATAACCGGCAATGGTCTGGCCTTTGCAGGGCTTGGCCTGTTGCTGTGGTGGATCGGTGCGCTGGCGAGTGGTCCGGAAAGCTATCAGTCCTTCCTCGATTATACGTGGACCGGCGCAGGCGGCGGGCTTCAGGCCTTTACCGCGATCCTTGGCAAAGTTGTGCTGATCGGCCTGACATGGGCATTCTTCCAGCATGCGGCTTCGGGCATCCGTCACCTCATCCTCGATATCGGGGCCGGGTATGAACTGGAAACCAACGCGCGCTGGTCTGTCATCACGATTGTCTTTTCGGCAATTGCCACCATCGCTTTGTGGGCCTTCCTGCTGCTGCGCTAAAGCGCCGGCGGGATTTGGCATTTTGAAAGAGGCATCACCTAATGGGTAACGGCACCTCAATCGGTCGCGTCCGGGGCCTTGGCTCCAGCCATCAAGGCACGCACCACTGGCTCACCTCACGCCTGACGGCAGTGGGGAACCTCGTTCTGATCACCTTCCTGATCGTCAGCCTCGCGCTGTTGCCTGACTATGCTTACGCCACGGTGCGGGGCTGGGTCGCGCGGCCGCTGCCGTCGATCGCGCTGATCCTGATCATGATCAATACCTTCACCCATGCACGTATGGGCGTTCAGGTCATGTTGGAGGATTACATCCACGAAGAAGGCGGCAAGATTGCAGCCTGGCTCCTTGTCAACATCGTGCCGTTCATCGGCGCCGCTTTCGGCGTGTTTTCGGTCCTTCGCATCGCCTTGGGAGGCGCATAAGTCATGGCTTCCAGTTCAACCCAGCCTGCCTACAAGATTATTGACCACACTTACGACACCGTAGTCGTCGGTGCAGGCGGATCGGGCCTGCGCGCCACGATGGGCTCGGCCCAGGCTGGCCTGCGCACCGCTTGTATCACCAAGGTTTTCCCCACCCGCTCGCACACGGTTGCTGCCCAAGGCGGCATTGCCGCTTCGCTGGGCAACAACAGCCCGGACCACTGGACCTGGCACATGTACGACACCGTCAAGGGGTCGGACTGGTTGGGTGACCAGGACGCGATCGAATACATGGTGCGCGAAGCACCCGCTGCGGTTTACGAACTTGAGCATGCAGGCGTTCCCTTCAGCCGCAACGCCGAAGGCACGATCTATCAGCGCCCGTTCGGCGGCCACATGCAGAACATGGGCGAAGGTCCTCCGGTCCAACGCACTTGCGCTGCGGCTGACCGTACCGGCCACGCCATGCTTCACGCGCTCTATCAGCAGAGCCTGAAGTACGACGCTGACTTCTTCATCGAATACTTCGCCATCGATCTGATCATGGAAAACGGCGTGTGCCGTGGCGTGATCGCGCTGTGCATGGACGATGGTTCGATCCACCGCTTCCGCGGCCATGCTGTGGTGCTGGCAACGGGCGGTTATGGCCGTTCGTACTTTACAGCCACATCAGCCCATACTTGCACCGGCGATGGTGGCGGCATGGTGCTGCGCGCGGGTCTGCCTCTGCAAGACATGGAATTCGTGCAGTTCCACCCGACCGGCATTTACGGTGCAGGCGTGCTGATCACCGAAGGCGCGCGCGGGGAAGGCGGCTATCTGACCAACTCCGAAGGCGAACGCTTCATGGAGCGTTATGCTCCTTCAGCGAAGGACCTGGCATCGCGTGACGTCGTTTCACGCTCGATGGCGCTGGAAATCCGTGAAGGTCGCGGCGTTGGTCCGCACAAGGACCACATCTTCCTGCACCTCGATCACATCGACCAGAATGTTCTGGCCGAACGTCTGCCGGGCATCACCGAAAGCGGCAAGATCTTTGCCGGTGTCGACTTGACCCGCCAGCCTCTGCCGGTGGTGCCGACCGTGCACTACAACATGGGCGGAATTCCCTGCAATTATCACGGTGAAGTCGTGACGATTGGCGCAGATGGCAATCCGGAAACGATCATTCCGGGCCTCTTCGCAGTTGGTGAAGCAGCTTGCGTTTCGGTCCACGGTGCGAACCGTCTGGGCTCGAACTCGCTGATCGATCTTGTTGTGTTTGGCCGTGCAACCGGCCTGCGCCTCAAGGAACTGATCAAGCCGGGCACCGCCCATGCCTCGCTGCCCAAGGACAGCGCTGATTTGGCGCTCGGTCGTCTCGATCATTTCCGCCATGCCAAGGGCGGCTCGCCCACCGCAGAAGTGCGCACCGAAATGCAGCGCACGATGTCGATGCACGCAGCCGTGTTCCGTACGGATGAGCTGATGGCAGAAGGCAAGGTCAAGCTTGCTGACACCTACAAGCGGATGGAAGACATCAACGTGTCGGACAGCTCGCTGATCTGGAACACCGATCTGGTCGAAACGCTGGAGTTGGACAACCTGATCAGCCAAGCCGCTGTGACGATGCATTCGGCGCACAACCGCAAGGAAAGCCGTGGCGCCCATGCGCACGAAGATTTCCCTGATCGTAACGATGCAGAATGGATGAAGCACACCGCAGCCTGGTTCAATGGCTGGGGCGGCAAGGGTGGCGAAGTCAAAATCGACTACCGCCCGGTCCACGAATATACGCTCACCGACGACGTTGAGTACATCAAGCCCAAGAAGCGCGTGTACTAATTGCACGACGCTGGTCCAAACGGACTGACAGTTCGTCGAACACCCAAACTGCTTGCGCCGGGATCATTGATTCCGGCGCAATGCGTTTGTTCAGTTAACGGGCTGCACGACAGGACGTGATTCAAATTGAACCGGGCGTCCTTTGGTCTTTTTCGCAGGTTTGGACTTGCGGTCTTTAGCGGTCTTGGCTTTTGGTTTGTCATCGACCGGCTTATCAGCGTTGTCAGTCGATGCTTCTGCATCACGCTTTGCCCAGATTTTCAATGCCTCGGTAGCGCTCGCGCTGCGTGCCGGGTATTTGCAGCCACGCTGCTGACCGATCCCTTTCAGGAAAGCACGCCGGACAGAACCGGCGTAAATTGCTTCATTCCACATGCGTTCCTGTCCGCCGGCGCCGCTCAATTCGCGGATCACGCCGCCGAACGGGATGAGCGAGCGGACCAGCGATTTGGCCACGCGCCCCACACTGATAGTGTTGCCCCCGTCATCGCGGGCAATATCGATGTCATCGCCCAGTACTGTGTCGAGTTGTGCAACTTCATTGGCGATGGACGAGCAGCGCGTCATGCCTGCAAGACTATACGGTTTTTCACGGGCCGTGATCAGCACCGCCGGAACCTCGGCCTTCTTAAGGTTCAGATCGCTTAGTGGTGTTGTGGCAACATCGCCCGCGGTCACCTGATCTTGCGCAACTGCCGTTTGAGCAATGGCGGGCGTGGACAATGCGCAAGTGCATGCCAGCAATACGAACCGAAGAGTTTTTGAAAAAGTCATAAGCGCCCCTTTGCATTACAGAAGCATCACAATCCTCTTCGGTTCCGGATAAACTGCCTTTCCTTACTTAAAAGTGTCGCACTGGTCTTCGTCGGCAGTTTCGATGCCGGTTTTCAACCATTGCATGCGTTGGGCGGCACTACCGTGGGTGAAAGCGTCTTCAACAGGACGACGACCGGCGGCTTTCATCAGCGTATCATCACCGATCTGATGCGCTGCACGCATGCCTTCTTCGATATCGCCTGCCTCGATCCGGTCGCGATTGCGGCCCGCCCAGACACCGGCATAGCAATCGGCCTGTAATTCCAGCGCAACGGAGAGGCGGTTGGCCTCGCTCGGGCTGCGCTGCTGCAGCTGGCGCACTTGCGTGGATGTGCCCAGCACGTTCTGGATATGGTGGCCATATTCGTGCGCCATCACATAGACGCGGGCAAAATCGCCGCCAGCACCCATACGCTGGTCCATTTCGGTAAAGAAATCCGTGTCGATATAAATGCCGTTGTCAGCCGGGCAGTAAAATGGCCCCATCGCGCTTTGCGCCGCGCCGCAGCCTGAATTGCCTGCTTGCGAATAGAACGTCAGCTTTGGCGGTTGGAAAGGGATGTTGGCCTGTGCGAACAAGGGCGTCCATGTCTTGTTGAGCGAGGACAGCGCATTGCAGCTTTCGCGGCTGAATTCGTTGACAGAGCAGCTTTCTTCAAGCGTTTTGCCGCCGTGCTGCGGTGCCGGTGCGCTGATTTGCGACTGTTGCAACGTGCCCAGCATTTGCGCAGGGTCGACCCCGAATACGAGGGCAGCAACCAGCGCGATCACGATCGAACCGCACCCCAGTTTGCCGCCACCCCCCATCGGAAAACGTCCACCGCCGCCGCCGCGCTGGTCTTCGACGTTGATCGAGTTATCAAAATCGTCGAGCCGCATTCTTTGCCCCCTTCATCTGCTTTTGCGACTGGACAAGCGCGGCTTGGCCCGCGATGCCAGAGATATCTTCTTACGCAGAATAACCGGAGTATGCGAATGTTCCTGAACGGCAAATGTGCGCTCGTTACCGGCTCTACTTCAGGGATTGGCTTGGCCTATGCCCGCGCCTTGGCGGCAGAAGGCGCACATGTCGTGCTGAACGGCTTTGGTGATGCCGCAGAGATAGCCA
>CAZSTP010000154.1:0-6439 GCA_964609325.1 uncultured Novosphingobium sp.
ACATGAAAACGAAATTCCAGATCGCCGCTGCTGCTGCCGTTTTGGCAACAGCTTCAATGGCGCTTTATACCGCATCGCCTGCATCGGCCCGAAAGATGGATGCCGATGGCGACAAGGCCATTTCATGGAGCGAAGCCAAGGCCAAGTCTGATACGATGTGGGCCAAGCTTGACGTGAACAAGGACGGCAAGCTCGATCCGGCTGACCGGTCTGCCAAGATGGGCGAAAAGTTTGCCTCCATTGATACAGACAAGAACGGCGCGATCAGCCGCGCTGAATTCATGGCGCATCACAGCCAGATGGAAACAGGCAAAGAGGCGCGCGCCGAAAGCCGCGACAAAAGTCGCGGCGAACATCGCGGCATGGGCCATCGCGGTATGATGGGCGGCGGCATGCGCATGCTGGCCATGGCCGATACGAACAAGGATGGTGCGGTTACCCGTGCCGAATTCGACGCTGTCACCAAAATGCACTTCGACATGGCCGATGCCGACAAGGACGGGAAGATCACCGTCGGGGAACGCCGCGCGATAATGGGCAAAATGGGCATGGGTCGCGGTCATCATGGCGGAAAAGGGCCGATGGGTGATGGACCACCGCCGCCACCTGTGGCTAACTGAATGCCATGAACGACACGCCGATCCGCGTCCTCGTCGTCGATGACGAACCGGGCTTGCGCGAGCCCCTGGCGGACTATCTTGTCCGGCAGGGGTTTGTCGTAACACAAGCTGCAACCGCCGCCGAAGCGCGCAGCCGGTTGACCGAGAGCGGCTGCGATCTCGTGTTGCTGGATATCATGATGCCGGGCGAGGATGGCTTGTCATTGTGCCGTCATCTGGTTGAGGCGCGCAAATTGCCGGTTATCTTCATCACCGCAAAGGGTGAAGCGACGGACCGCATCGTCGGGCTGGAAATCGGCGCTGATGATTACGTGGTCAAGCCGTTTGACCCGCGCGAACTGGTGGCGCGAATCCGTTCGGTGCTGCGCCGCGCCAGCAAGCAATCGAGCGAGATCGCCGATGCGGTGATCTATGAATTCGAAGGCTGGCGGCTTGATCCGCTCAAACGTCGCCTGATCGATCAGGAAGGCGCGGTCGTGGCGATTTCGTCGGCTGAATTCCGCCTGCTGCTGGCCTTTCTGGATCATCCCCGGCAAGTGCTCGACCGCGATCGCCTGCTGGATATGGTGCAAGGCCGAGAGGCACACTTGTTCGATCGCGCGGTAGATAACCAGATTTCGCGCCTGCGCCGGAAAGTCGAGGTTGATAGCCGTAATCCGCAATTGATCCAGACGGTGTGGGGCGGGGGCTATATGCTGGCCGCCGAAGTACGCAAACGCGCACCCACGGCGGAAGAGGTGTAACCGGCTTGCCATCGTTCCTATCCCGTTTGCGGTTGTGGCCGCGCAGCCTGCAAGGCCAGGTCCTTTGCGCGATTGCGCTGGCTTTGCTGGTGGCGCAGACGATTTCGGCAGTGCTGATCTGGCGCGAGCAGAGCCATCGGCGCGAATCTTCGCTGGTAAGTTCGGCTGCATTCCGTTTGCTCGGGCCATCGTCCGAACGCCGCCGGGAGCGTCATCGCGACGATGAGGATAGTACCTCCGGGCGTTTCAGGCTTATACAAAGTGACCAGTCACCGCGCCGCCCGGACGAAGCGCGACTGGGCCATGTCGAACACGAATTGGCCGAGATATTGAGCGCGCAAGGCTTTGACGCTGCGGAAGTCATCGTGTTTGAACGCGACCCGCTGCAAGATCCGGTGAGCATCCGGTTCATGCAGCGCCATCGCCGCGAGCTGGCGGTGTTTTCGAACCAGCCGATGCCACGCCTGATTGTGGCTGCGGTTCGCCAAAACTCGGGCCAATGGCTTTCGACCCGCGTGCTGAGCGAGCGAGGCGGCATGATGGTTCTGGCACCGCTCGTCGGGCAGACAATCGTGCTCTATCTGGTGCTGGTAGGCGCGATGGCGCTGCTGGTGCGGCGGATCACCCGTCCGCTGAAGGCATTGACCCACCGGGTCGAGGATTTTGCCGGCAACAGCACACTGCACGGGCAATTGGCACCTGAGGGGCCGGAAGACATCCAGCGCCTGATTGTTGCGCACAATGCGATGGAAGCGCGGATTGGCGCCATGCTCAACGAAAAGGACGTGATGCTGGGCGCGATTGGCCACGATCTGAAAACGCCACTGGCGGCATTGCGCGTGCGGATTGAAGCGGTGGACGATGATGTTGAACGCGGGCGCATGGCCGCGACGATTGAAGACATCAACCGCTCGCTGGACGATATTCTCTCGCTCGCGCGGGTGGGCCGCCCGTCTGACCCCATCGAGCCGAACGAGATTGCCGCTTTGGTGGCCGATGTCATCGGCGAATTCGAAGACATGGGCGAGGCGGTCGAGCTGGGGGAAACCGATCGCATCGTGCTGCTGATCCGCGCCACATGGCTGCGCCGCGCGTTGCGCAACCTCGTGTCCAACGCCCTGCGCTATGGCCAGCGTGCGCGCATTTCGCTGGCGCGTGAAGGCCATATGGCCGTGCTGAGGATCGAGGATGACGGGCCGGGCATTCCTGAAGGCGATATTGCGCGGATGATGGAGCCATTCACCCGGCTTGAAGCATCGCGCAATAGCGGCACCGGCGGCACCGGCCTTGGCCTGACGCTGGCGCGCGCCATTGCCGATCAGCATGGCGGCACGCTGGCGCTGACAAACCGGCGCGGCGCAGATGGCGAGATTGCAGGACTTACCGCGACAATGAGCCTGCCCATCGGTTAATCGGCGGGTCATTGCACAGAACTTAGACCAACCCGCTTCAAAGCTGTGGTTCGCCAAAAGGATTGGCGCAATCGCGGACCGGTTGCTAGTGCAACCAATCCTAAGTGCGCCGGGGAGTTTGTTTCAACATGCGTGCCATTTCACTTGTTTCGGCGTTTGCGCTGTCCATTGCCTGCGCCGCCGCACCGGTTACCGCGCAACACACCCCTGCAAATCCATCCGCTGCGGCAGGCGTCCATACGGATCTGCCGCGCGTGGCGCATCCATCGCATTATACGATTTCTATCACGCCTGACGCTGCAAACCTGACATTTTCCGGCACGTCCTCGGTCGATCTGGAAGTGACCGAAGCGACGCCGTTCCTCACGCTGCATGCGCTTGACCTCAAGATTTCATCGGCCACGCTGACCCCCGCCGGCGGCACCGCCATACCGGTGACCGTCACCTTGGATAGCGCAAGCCAGACGGCGAAGTTTGCCGCCGCCCAGCCGCTGACCCCCGGCAAGTACCGGCTCGATACGGTCTATACCGGGGTGATCTATACCCAGCCTTACGGCATGTTCGCGCTCGATTACCCTGACAAGATCACCGGTAAGGACGTGCGGGGCCTGTTCACGCAGTTCGAAGCGCCCGATGCGCGCCGCTTTGCCCCGATGTTTGACGAGCCGATCTACAAGGCAACCTTCGATCTCTCGGCAGTTGTCCCCGCCAGCCAGATGGCGATCAGCAATATGCCGGTGGCCAAAGAGGAAAGCCTCGACAAGGGCCTGAAACGCGTCACTTTTGGCACCAGCCCGAAGATGTCGTCCTATCTCCTGTTCTTCGGCCTTGGCGATTGGGAACGCATGGCCAAGGAAGCCGCCCCCGGCGTGCAAGCGGGCATCGTCAGCCCCAAAGGCAGTGGCGAACAGGCGCGTTATGCGCTGGACGAACTGGCCCCGTTGATCCCGTTCTACGCCGATTACTTTGGCCAGCCCTATCCCCTCCCCAAGCTCGACAATGTGGCCGCACCGGGCCAATCGCAGTTCTTTTCCGCGATGGAAAACTGGGGCGCGATCCTGACGTTCGAGCGAATCTTGCTCAACGATCCGGCGATCACCAGCGCGGCGGCGCGGCGCAATCTTGTCTCAACCCAAGCGCACGAGGTGGCGCACCAGTGGTTTGGCAATCTCGTCACGATGGCATGGTGGGAAGACCTGTGGCTGAACGAAGGGTTCGCCAGCTGGATGGAAACCAAGACCACCGCCCATTTCCACCCCGATTGGTTCCCGCTGCTGGACCGTGTGGACGGGCGCGAAACCGCGATGGGCCTTGATGGCTTCAAGACCACACACCCGATTGTGCAAGATATCAAGACCGTGGAAGAGACCAATCAGGCCTTCGACGCGATCACCTACCAAAAAGGCGAAGCGGTGATCGCGATGCTGGAAGCCTTTGCGGGTGAAAGCGTGTGGCGCGATGGCTTGCGCGCCTATATGCGCGATCACAAATTCGCCAACACGCGATCGAAGGACTTGTGGCAAGCCGTTGAAAAGGCAGGTGCGCCGGGCCTTACCGCCATTGCCGCAGACTTTACCACCAAACCCGGCATCCCGCTGGTCAAAGTAGACCGCCTGACGTGCAAGAAGGGCGTCTCCACCCTCACCCTGACGCAAAGCGAGTTCAGCGTCGACCGCAAGGACGAAGTGGCCGCGAAGCCGACGATGTGGAAAGTGCCGCTGCTGGTTTCGGCAGGTGGCGAACCAGTCCGCGCGATCCTTGATGACGGCAAGGGCACGGTTAGCGTGAACGGCTGCGGGCCGGTTGTCATCAACGCCGGGCAATTGGGCTATTACCGTTCGCTCTATACGCCCAAGATGCTGGGTGCGCTGAAGGCGGCAATGCCCAAGCTGCAACCGGTGGACCAGATCGGCCTGTTGCAAGACAATCTGGCGCTGGCCAACAGCGGCTATCAGCCATACGGGCCCGCGTTCGATCTGCTGGCAGCGGTTCCGGGCAACGGCAATCCGGTTGTCGCCGCCAGCGCATTCGGGCGCTATCTCGGTGCCTGGCGCGCATTGGAGGCCGATCCGGCTGGAAAGAAGAAGCTCGCCGCCAAAGTGACCGCCCATTACAAGCCGCGCCTGATCGCGCTGGGCTTTGAGCCCCGGCCAAACGAATCGCTGCCCGAAGCCGATTTGCGCTCCACCTTGATCAGCGGCTTTGGCGCGATGGGCGATGCCGATGTGGTGGCGCAAGCCCGCAGCCGCTTTGCCGCGCTGGCCGATAACCCCAAGGCGATGGACGGCCCGCTGAAAACCACGTGGCTGGGCATCGTTGCGCGCAATGCCACCAAAGCCGATTGGGATGCGATCCTGAAGATGGCGGGCGCATCAAACAGCGCGGTAGAGCGCCAGTTCCTCTATACGCTGCTGGGCCGCGCAGCCGATCCGGCGCTGGCCAAGGCCGCCCGCGAACTGGCCCTGACCGATACTCCGGGCAAAACCACCAGCGCCGCGATGATCGTGGCATCGGCAGGGCTGTTTCCCGAGGCGACGTATGATTTTGCCATCGCCAACCGCGCGCGGATTGAAGAACTGGTCGATGCGCAAAGCCGCGTGACCTTCATCGCCAGCCTTGCCAGCGGCGCGACCGACCCTGCGATGGTTGCCAAGCTGCAAGCGTTCAAGGCCAGTCTTCCGGCAGATGCCGCACGCCCGGTCGATCAGGTTATCGGTGGCCTGACCGAAAAGGCCAAGGCGCGGCCGATGTTCGTGAAGGGACTGACAGGCTGGCTGGCGACAGCGCGGAAATAAGGCGGACGCATCTATGCGAACCGCATAGATGCTACGTTACCTCGCGTTCATCATTCCTGCACCTTTCCTTCGTCATTCCCGCGAAGGCGGGAAACCAGCAGCAGCGCTAGACTGGATTCCCGCCTGCGCGGGAATGACGAAAATTCAGGTTCCTGCCAGCGCCAAAAACATCCCCGCCAGTGCCGCGCTCATCAGGTTGCTGAGCGCGCCTGCGATCAATGCGCGCATGCCCAATTTGGCGATCACCGGACGCTGGTTGGGGGCAAGGCCGCCCGTTACCGCCATCTGGATCGCGATCGAGCTGAAGTTGGCAAAGCCGCAGAGCGCGAAAGTAACGATGGCGACCGTGTGAGCGGAAAGTGCAGTGTCTTTGCCCAGTTCGATGAAGGCGACAAATTCGTTGAGCACGATCTTGGAGCCGAACAATCCGCCTGCCTGCATCGCTTCGGCCCAGCCATCGGCACCCAGCAGCAGGAAGACGGGTGCAAAAACATAGCCGAGGATCATCTGGAACGAAAGTTCCGGCATACCGAACCAGCCGCCCACCCAGCCCAGAATGCCGTTGGCCAGCGCCACCAGCGCCACAAACGCCAGCACCATCGCACCGACGGCTACGGCCAGCTTCACGCCAGTTTGCGCGCCCTGGCTGGCGGCCATGATGATATTGGCAGGGCGCTCTTCCTCGTCCGAGGCAAGACCGGGTTTGACGTGCGGGTTGGGCAGCGCTTCGTTGCCCACTGCCGCAGGTGTTGGCGGCTCATCGGGCATCATCAACTTGGCCATCAGGATGCCGCCAGGAGCCGACATGAACGCGGCGGCCACCAGATAATCGATGCGGATGCCCATGCTGGCATAGGCGGCGAGGATCG
>CAZSTP010000155.1:0-6346 GCA_964609325.1 uncultured Novosphingobium sp.
CTGGTCCACCGCACCGAAATCGCCGGATCGCTGCTCGCGCGCCATGCCGGAGCCTTGCGCCCTGCGCTGCTTTCCGCGCGGGTGACGCGTGAGCGGGAGCGACTGGCCGCGCAACGCCTGCGTCCCGAAACGCTGCTCCAGCGCATCGATCATGCGCGCGGCAAGGTCGATGCGCTCGACCGTTTGCGCCGCTCGCTCGATCCCAAGGCCCCGCTCGCACGCGGCTATGTGCTGGTGACCGCGCCCGATGGCCATGTCGTGCGCAGCCGCGCCGATGCCGTAACGCAACCCGCACTGCGCATCGAATTCGCCGATGGCACGCTCGATGTGGCGACCGATCTGGCAAACCCGCCGCCTCGCCCTGCCCCGAAACCGCGCCCTGTCGTGCGTCCGCCCGGTCAGCAGGAATTGTTCTGAAGCCACAAAGGCGCTAGGGTTACCCCCATGTTGATGTCCCAGAATGACCGCCTTGCGCGGATGCACTATCTTCCCGGCAGCCTGCGCCAATTGTCCGCAGGCGATCACGTGATCTGCGCGGTATCGGGCGTGAAAATCCCTCTCGATATGCTGCGCTACTGGAGCGCCGCACGGCAGGAGGCCTATGCTTCGTGCGAGATTTCCACGCGCCGCCATCTTGAGGGCCAATGATCGACCGGCGGGACTTTATCCTTGGCGGTGGCGCTGCCGTTGCGGCGCTGTCGTTCGGCGATAGTCCGGCTTATGGCGTCAGCCCCGCCCTGCCGATCGCGATCGATCCCGGCGGACAATTGACGCAAGGCGGCTGGCTGCGCGGGCGTGTGGCCCCCGGCGTCCGTACGTTGACGCTGGATGGCCAGCCGGTGCCTTTTGCCAGTGACGGCAGGTTCCTGATCGCGTTTGATCGCGATTCCGGCCCCGCCGCGCAATTGCTGGCGATCCACACGAACGGCAAAAGCTTCACCCAGCCGCTGACCATCAGCCCGCGTGCGTGGAGAATCGAACATATCAATGCCGCGCGCCGCCCCGGCGGCATCACGGATGAAAACTATGCGCGGCTGCGCAAGGCCGAACTGGCGCGCATTTCCGCCGCGCGCCGGATCGAAACAAACGCGCAAGGCTGGCGGCAAGACTTTATCCGCCCCGCCCCCGGGCGCTTTTCTGGACGGTTCGGATCACAGCGCGTCTATCGCGGCGTGCCGGGTTCCTATCATTCGGGCCTTGATATCGCGGGCGGTGCGAACACGCCCTATGTTGCGCCTGCCGATGGCGTGGTAATCCTCGCCGCCAGCGCGCCGTTCAGTCTGGAAGGCAACCTGCTGATGATCGATCACGGCATGGGGTTGAACAGCGCCTTCCTGCACAGTGCGCAATTGCTGGTCAAGGAAGGCGATGCGGTGACTCGCGGGCAGCAGATCGGCCGCATCGGCGCAACAGGCCGCGCCACCGGCCCGCATCTGCACTGGTCGATCAAATGGAACGAGCGCAGGCTCGATCCCTTGCTGATGCTGCCGGTGCAACCAGCCCCCGCCGCGCGTTAAGACCTATCGGGCAGGGTTCGACACAGGCAAAGGCCGCACCTTCCACATCCTGATACCTCCCGATGCTCCCAGCGGCACAGGCTCCAGCCAAGCGGGCGCTTTGCCCGCCGCAAGGTGCGCCATGAAGCCATCGGGAGCCAGACGGCGGTAGAGGAGCGCTTCGCCATCGGTGGGGCAGATCACCACCATTGTCGCTTTGCGGCGTGCGATGATCGCCCGCGCCCCATGGTCCGGCCCCAGAAACGCGACCAGCAAATCGCGGATCGCGGCGCTGGCGCGGTGATGCCCGGTTGCCACCACGGTATGCGGGGTGTTCACCAGAATGGCGGGGCCAAGATCAATCCCCACCAGAATGATCGTCTCCGGCTGTTGCGCCAGAGCAGGCAAGGCTTTGGGCAACTTGCACAGCCCCGCCGAGGAGGGACGTGTCGGTTGGCGCATCACCGCTTCGCCCGCAAGGCCGATGGCCACACCCGGAACCAGCAGCACCACCAGAAACACCATGCGCACCAGCCGCCGCAGGATCAAGGGATCGGCGCGCCACGCGGCCACTTGCGCGCGGAACTGCCATGCCGCCGGAACGGTTGCGAACAGGCACGACACCGCCGAGGCGCGCGTTACCAGCAAGCCGACCACGGTGGCACCGGCCAGCAACAGCGCCATATCCAGCCACCAGTCGCGGCTCTCCTGATCTTGCGCATTGCGCCACAGCCGCCAGCACGCAATCAGGCCGAACAGCGGCAGCAGCACCATCGTTGCGCTGACCAGCAGGACTTGCCGCCAGACCGGCAGCCCTTCGGCCACCGAATCCAGCCACACCCGCTTTACCAGCGGATCAAGCGCGGCAAAGGCATCCAGCCCCACACATTGCGGCGCGCGAAGGGCCATGATTGCCAATGCGCCAAGCCCGATCAGCCCCAGCATTATAAGGCTCAACGCAGCCGGACGGCGGCGCAAGCGCGGCATCAGCAATGTGCAGCATCCCGCACACCACAACAGAACCATCACATGCACCGGCGAGATGGCATCGCAATGATCCGCCAGATCAGACAAACCGCGCGTCACCAGAAACAGCACGGCACTGCCAAGGCCCAGACTTGCCATGTAAGCGCCCAGCCATTCACGCTGGCCGCGCATCATGCGCAGCGCGCACACGCCGGCAAAGATGATCGCCAAAGGCAGCGATTCCAAGGATATGGCCAGCGCCAGCGCCAGCGCCAATCCGGCCACGGCCCCGCCTGCACGCTGCCCGCGCGAGGCCATGCCGTTCAGCGCCACCAGTGCGAGCACGAATTGCCAGCCATGATGATCGATGTTCAGCGGCATCATCCGCACCGAGGCAGGAATCGCGGCCACCACCATCTGCGCGGCAATAATGCCCGCCATCGTGCCGAACTGGCGCGCGGCCAGCCGTGCGCAGAGCAGCATGGCCGCCGCCAGATTGATCAGCGGCACCATTACAGTCGCCAGGATTTCGGCCTGCGCCTGCCCCAGAAGCGGGCGGAATATCAGGATAATTGCGGCCAGCGGCACATCCACGATGCGCGTCCAGTGCATCGCCACGCCATCGGGCGGCGCAATCCGGTACTGGTGAAGATCGAACCAGCCCTGCCCGTTCAGCAAATCGCGCACTTGCTGCATCCGCAAGGCATCGTCTGCATCCATAAAGCCGGTCGGGCCGATATTGCCGCGCATCGCAACCAGCATCAGCACCGAGGTGATGGCCCACAACAGCAAGACCGCCAGCACCGGCGTCTTCGCGCGGTACTGTGTCGATGGCGCTCCGGCCTGAAGCGCTCTCATTGCAGCGCCCTCACGAGAACACGATCCGTTTGCGCAGCAACCACGTCGCCGTAAAGCTCACACCAATGGCGATAATCTTGGACAGCCGTGAATCAACGCCCAGCGCCGTCCCCGTGCCCACAACCAGCGTGGTCAACACAAGGCCCACCAGAGCCGATCCCACAAACAGCGCCTTCTGGCGGGTGCGGGCAGCCCCTTGTTCGGCTACGCTATCTGCAAACACCGCGCGGCTCGAAAGCAGCCAGTGTGCCACAATGCCCAGCGAATAACCCGCCGCCGAAGCAATCACCGGCACCACCCCCAGCGCCAGCAGCGCAAGGAACGATCCCATATCCACCGCCAGCGCGCCCACACTGGCCAGCAGGTAGCGCAACAGCGTTATGCGGCGCAGACGGTCGATCATCGGCGGCATCATCCCGGTTAAAGCTTGGATCAAGCGGCCTTTGACGAAGCAATCCGTTCGGGCACATCGCGCACCGATGCCAGCGCTGCGGCCTGATCGGGCGTCACGGCGACACGGGTCGGGATCACCTTTTCGGCACCCTCATCGCCGGCTTCATGATATTCGGCGTCTTCGTTGACACACCACGTATCATAAATGCGCGCGCCCGCCGCAATATTTTCGACCGTCAACATCGCGGTCATCATCGCGTGATCCTGATTGTTATAGCGGTGCATCCCGTTGCGCCCGACAAGGTGCAGCGTCGGGTGCGCGGCTTCCAGTTCGGTGCGCATCGCATCAACATTCGCCGCATATTCGTCGTCATAAACCGGATAGGCCTTTTCCTGCCGCACCACCACGCCGCCGATCACCTTGTCCGGGCTGACAAGGCCAAGGACTGCCATTTCGCGTGTGGCGAGCGCGACCAGTTCATCGTCGGTGGAATCCCACAACGCATCGCCTTCAAAGCAGAAGTATTCCAGTCCCACGCAGGCCACGCTTTCATCGGGCACCATTTCGGGCGACCACGAACGGAAGTTCTGGATGCGGCCCACTTTCACCTTGCTATCGTGGATGTAGATCCAGTTATCGGGAAACAGCTCTTCCGAACGGATCTTGAGCGCCACGGTGAGGAAATCGCGATAGCGCAAACGGCTTGCCTCCAGCGAGGACGCGGGCAGCGGGTGCAACCGCGCCGCCAGTTCGCGCATCGGGGCAGAGCTGATTGCGTGCGCCGCCTCGATCACCACTTCGCGTCCGTCAGCGTCGCTGGCTGACAAACGCCAGCCGCCAGAACCATCGGCTGCCAATTGCCTGAACGCATGGCCCATCAGCACTTCGCCCTTCCCGCTGGCCACGATCTTGTCGCGCGCGGCATCCCACATCATGCCGGGGCCAAGCCGGGGATAACGGAAAGTTTCCAGCAGGGTCTTGGTCTGCATGCCATCGTTCGGACGCTTGTTCAGGCCCAAACTACGCTTCAGGCCATCAACCACCGCGCCCCACAACGACAGGCCCTTGATCCGCTGCGCCGCCCAGTCCGCGCTCATTTCATCGCAAGGCATGCCCCACACCTTCTCGGTATAGGTCTTGAAAAAGATTGAATAGAGCTTCTGCCCGAACTGGTTGACGGTCCAATCCTCGAAGCTTTTCACATTGCGGTTCGGGAAAGCCTTGGCCCGCGCAAAGCTCGCCATGCACAAAGTGGACCGGACCACGCCAAGGTTCCACAGCGCTTCGAACGCGCGCAACGGGTAGGAATAGAACTTACCCTCGTAATAGATCCGGCTCATCCGGGGGCGCTGGATGAAATCGTCGGGCAATATCTCGTTCCACAAGTCGACCACTTGTTTGGATTTCGAGAAAAAGCGGTGGCCGCCAATATCGAAGCGATAGCCTTCGTGCTCCACCGTGCGGCTGATCCCGCCGACATACGTCCGGTCTTTCTCGATGATCGCCACGGAAAAGCCACGCTGCGTCAAAAGATAGCCCGCGGTCAGCCCTGCCGGACCTGCGCCAATGATCGCCACATCCACCGTGCGCCGGATACTCTCGTTCGCGCCACTTTCGCGCATACCGCTCGTCATCGAAACCCCCGTTCAAGCGCACTCCGCCGGAACCCAGAGGTGAACAAAAATGGCTAAAACTTGGTTAACGCAAACCCGGTGATGCGCGAAAATTGCAGGCTTTGGCCCTATCTTTGCGGCATTGCATCGATCGACGGACCATCCAGCTCGTCCGGCTGCAAGGGCGCTGCGATCTGGGCCAGTTCATCAAGCTGGAAGGTCTGTTCAAACAGCAAACCGTAATGGGGATGATTGCGCCAGCGCACTTTGGCATAGATCGTGGGCAGCGCCCCCGTTTCGATCCGGACCAGTTCGTTCAGCAACAGCCACTTGTCGCAAACCACCTTTGCCCCGCGTTGTGAAATATCGGCAAAGGCAATGCTCACCGCTGTCCCGCCCGAATGCAGAATGGCGTCGAGTTGCACGCGCACCCGCACCTGGCGCTTGGGAAAGGCACCGTTGCTTTCATCGAGCAAGCTTTCAAGGCTGATATCGCCCAGAAAGCGCAAACCGGCATAATCGCCATCCTGCCAGATCACCTCTGCGGGATAACGCTCGCCATTGCTCGCCTCGATCGCGATAGCGCCATAATGTTCCGGCAACGGGCTGAACAGGCGGACTTTGACGCCCATGGTCGAGGCATCGCGAATGATGCACAGATATTCGCGGGACCCGTCGATCACCAGTTTGGCTGCACGAATCAGCAAAGTGAAACGCGGCGCGGCGCGTTGCTCTTTCTCGATCCGTTCGTTCGCAAACGTCGGCTGTGGTTGATCAGGGCTGGCCAAGCGTAATCCCCTTGCGTGGTGCTCTCGGCAGAATCCGTAGCGTCAAGTGCTCCGGCAAACGGCGTTTAACACCGCAACTCCTACTTTGAAGTTAACCACACCCGCAGTTTTCCGCCGTCATTCAGCGCGCTTCACCTGAACTGCGGACCAATCCACCAGTTTGAAGTTCTGGGCCGCCGGCGCATTGTTGCCATCTTGCGCCACAAACAGTCCGGCGGGATAGGCAGGGCC
>CAZSTP010000156.1:0-4646 GCA_964609325.1 uncultured Novosphingobium sp.
GAAGCTGTTGCCAAAACGGCAGCAGCAGCGGCGATCTGGAATTTCGTTTTCATGTCGGGGTGCTCCTGTGAGCGCAAAAGAGGAGAAACTGCGGCCATCCGCCACATGGCAAGGAGGGGGGAGGGGGGACCTTGCCCAGAGGGGACTGGTTGGGGACAACCGCAGTTTCCGTTTCCCTTATCTAAGAGCATATTGTCGCGCGATTATGCCCGGAAGGCCGGTTCTTTGTCGCAATTTGTCGCGCTAACGGCAGGCCGTTCACCAGCCTGAAAGCTGGCCCATCAGCCCATTACGAAGGCATTGAGTTTATTGCCATCGGGGTCGCGGAAATACGCCGCGTAAAAGCCGCCGCCGCGCACGCCCGGCGCACCTTCATCGCTGCCGCCATTGGCCATGGCGATGGCATAGAGCCGATCAACTTGCGCAGAATCCTTGGCTTCCAACGCGAACATCACGCCATTGCCGACCGTTGCCGGGTTGCCATCGAAAGGCACCATTGCACCAATCCCGGCCCCGCCGCCCGGAGCACCCCACGCGATGCCCGTAGGAAATTCCATCATCCTGCCAACGCCCAATTCTGCCGCAATCGCATCATAGAATTTGGCTGCACGTGCAAGATCATTGGTGCCAACCGTTACGTATCCAAGCATTGCAAATCTCCTGTCCACCGAATCGCGCAATTGGAACAATAAGTGAACAAATAGGCGTTCACAAGGGGGCGCAGGCAGCTTCCAGCCACATTAAATCTGCGCCCATCAGTTGCGGCGCAAGAACCGCGCGGACTTGTTGATGGTAGCCGTCAAACCACGCGCGCTCTTCTGGCGTCAGCAGCGCCACATCCACCAGCGTGCGGTCAATCGGCGCAAAAGTCAGCGTTTCAAAGCCGAAGAAATCGCCCTCTGCGCCCGCAATCTCGCGCCGTTCCACCAGCACCAGATTTTCGATGCGGATGCCGTATTCACCGGTTTTGTAATAGCCCGGCTCGTTTGAAAGGATCATGCCTGCCAGCAGTTCCTGCCCGGTGCCAGCCTGTCCGCCCGCTGCCTTGGCAATGCGCTGCGGGCCTTCGTGGACAGACAGGAAGCTGCCGACGCCGTGGCCGGTGCCATGCGCGTAATCAAGGCCTGCATTCCACAGGAACTGGCGCGCAAAGCTGTCCAGTTGGCTGCCCGCCGTGCCTTTGGGAAACACCGCGCGCGCCAAGGCGATATGGCCTTTGAGCACGCGGGTGAAACGGTCCTTGATCCCGGCAGGCGGCGCATCGGGGCCGATCCACACCGTGCGTGTAATGTCTGTCGTACCGTCCACGTATTGCCCGCCGGAATCAACGAGGTAGACACTGTTCGGCTCCAGCGTGCGGCTGGTCTCCTCGCTCACGCGGTAATGCACCACCGCGCCATTGGGGCCAGCGCCTGAAATCGTATCGAACGACAGGTCTTTCAGCAGGCCACCTTCAGCGCGGAAGGCTTGGAGCCGGTCAGCGGCGGACAGTTCGGTAACATGGCCCTTGGGCGCTTCTTCGCCCACCCAGTGCAAGAACCGCGCGATGGCGGCACCATCGCGGGCTTGCGCCGCGCGGTGGCCCGCTTGTTCGACCGGGTTCTTGATCGCTTTGGGCAAGATCACCGGATCGGTGATCGCGATGATCTTCGCGCCAGCACCCTCCAGCGCATGGAACACGGCGGCCACCGCGCGTTCAGGATCAACCGCAACCGTGCGGCCCTGCAATGCTTCCAGTGCCGGCACAAAGGCATCACGCGGCTGCACGCGCACCGCATTGCCGAGATGCGCGGTGAGGTTCGCCGTCACCTTTTCGGGCGCGATGAACAAGTCTGCGGTGCCATCGGCATGGGCGATCACGAATGATAGCGCGACCGGCGTCCGGTCCACATCGCTCCCACGAATGTTGAGCAGCCACGCAACCGAATCAAGCGCAGTTACGACAGCGGCATCAAGTCCCTTGGCGGCAAGCCATTCGGCAACATCGGCGCGCTTTTCATGCGCCGATTTGCCCGCGTGTGCATCGGCATGGGGCACTGCGGGCGCAAGCGATGGCGCAGGCCGGTCTTCCCACACCGCATCCACCGGATTGCGCGCCACCGGCACCAGCTTCGCATCACGCGGTTTCAGCGCCATGGCCACGCTATCGGCCCAACCCCTGGAATGGAGCCATGCGTCATAGCCGATCCGCGCGCCTTGCGGTGCATGTTCGCCCAGCCACACCGCAACGCTGGTTTGCGGCACAGATTCGTAGGACCACAACTTGCCGTCCACCTGATCGCGCACTTGCAGGGTGTAGCGCCCGTCAACAAAGATCGCGGCCTTGTCTGCCAGCACCACCGCCGTGCCGGCCGATCCGCCAAAGCCGGTCAACCATTCCAGTCGCTGGGCATAGCTGCCGACATATTCGCTCATATGCTCATCGGAAATCGGGATAACGAAGCCATCCAATCCGTCCTTTGCCAGTTGCTTGCGCAGGGCATCGAGGCGGGCTTCGTGGGTGTGCATCAACATGGGCAATTCCTGAATCGTCTAAAGCCCGCCTTGCGGGCATCATGGACACATCATAGATGCGAGGGATGACACTTGCCACACCTCCCTTCGCCCCCAAAAAGCCCCACACCTTTTCGCACCACGGGTTGACCGTGGCCGACGATTACGCGTGGCTGCGCGATCCGGGCTATCCCGAAGTGACCGACAAGGACATTCTCGGTCATCTTGAGGCAGAGAACGCATGGTTCGAGGCCCGCATGAGCGAGCGCAAGCCGGTGATCGACAACCTGTTCACCGAAATGCGCGCGCGCATCAAAGAGGCGGATAAGTCGGTCCCGCAAAAGGACGGCAATTTCCTTTACTGGATCGAGTATGAAGAGGGCGCGGAATACAAGAAGTGGTGGCGCCGCGCCGTGGGCGCGCCCGATGATGGCAGTGCGGACGAACTGATCCTTGATGAAGTGGCGCTGGCCGACGGCTTGGAATACTTCCGCCTTGGCGCGATTGCGGTGTCATCCGATGGCACCAAGCTGGCATGGTCGGTCGATGACAATGGCTCGGAACGCTTCACCGCGCGGATCAAAGTAATCGCGACCGGTGAAGTCCTGCCCGACGAAATCCCCGGCACTCTGTCCGGCCTCATCTGGGTGAAGAACGATACCGGTCTGGTTTACAGCCTCGCCAACGAAAACTGGCGGACTGACAATGCCCGCCTGCACTGGATCGGCCAGCCGTTCGAAAACGATGTGGAACTCTATCACGAAGACGACGAAGGCTTCCGCGTCGGCGCGGCGCTTTCGGCCAATGAACAGTGGCTGATCATCTCGACCGGTGATCACGAAACTGGCGAAACGCGGCTTGTGCCTGCGCATGATCCTTTGGCCGATCCGATCCTCGTCAAAGCGCGGCAGAAGGGCGTGGAATATGATGTCGATGAGCGCGACGGCGTGCTCTATATCCACACCAACGACACCCACGAAAACTTCCGCCTTGCCACCGCGCCGCTCGGCAATCCCGGCGAATGGACCACGCTGATCGAAGGGTCGGACGCGTTTTACCTCACCGGCTTTGAACTGTTCCGCGATTTCTATGTGGTCGAAGGCCGGGTGCGCGGGCTGGATCGCATCGAAGTGCGCTATTACGATGATCCGGCGCGCATCGAGCCCATCGAATTCCCCGAAGCAAGCTACGAAGCCTCGCTGGGTGACAATCCCGAATGGGCGATGACGGTGCTGCGTGTTGGCTATGAATCGATGGTCAGCCCGGCATCCTCGTTTGATTACGATGTCACCACCCGCACCTTGAAGCTGCTCAAAGTGCAGGAAATCCCCAGCGGTTATGACGCCTCGCTCTATGAAACCGCACGATTGGAAATCGCCGCACGCGATGGCACTCTGGTTCCGGTTTCAGTGGTCTGGCGCAAGGATCGTGCGGAAGGCGGGCCGCTTCACCTCTATGGCTATGGCGCTTATGGCATCGCCATCGGGCCGGGCTTTTCCACCACGCGCCTCAGCCTTGTCGATCGCGGTTTTGCTTATGCCATCGCGCATATCCGGGGCGGCGATGATCTGGGCCGCGCTTGGTACAAGGCGGGCAAGCTGGAGGCGCGCACCAACACCTTCAACGATTTTGTCGATGTCGCGAAGGGCCTGATCGATCGCGGCTTTACCCAAGCTGGCAAGATCAGCATTTCGGGCGGATCGGCAGGCGGCGAACTGATGGGCGCGGTGATCAATAGCGATCCAGACTTGTGGGGCGCAGTCGTTGCCCATGTGCCCTTCGTCGATGTTCTGGCCACGATGCTCGATGCCGATCTGCCGCTAACGCCGGGCGAATGGCCCGAATGGGGCAACCCGATTGAAGACAAGGCCGCGTTCGAATTGATCCGGTCCTATTCGCCTTACGATCAGGTCAAACCCCAAGCCTACCCCCCGCTGATGGTCACCGCTGGCCTCAACGATCCGCGCGTTACCTATTGGGAACCCGCCAAATGGGTCGCCAAACTGCGCGAGGTGAAGACCGACGCCAACGAACTGATCCTCAAGACCAACATGGGCGCAGGCCATGGCGGCAAATCAGGCCGGTTCGAATCCTTGAAGGAAACCGCCGAGGAATTCGCGTTCATCCTGTGGCAGTTGGGCGTGGAGGCGTGA
>CAZSTP010000156.1:4746-6343 GCA_964609325.1 uncultured Novosphingobium sp.
CATTGGGAGGCGGTGGCCCCGCTTGCGCACCAGCAAGCCTATATCTGGGTCGTGACGCGGCACGAGATCGATTATCGCGGCAACATCGCACAAGGCGAAAGCGTCAATGCGGTGACGTTCCTGCCCGAAGGCCCCACCGGCGCAAGGTTGGACCGGCGGGTGGATTTCACCAATGCCGCGGGCAAGATCATCGTCAGCGCCAAAACCACATGGGCCTTGATTGATCGCGCCTCAGGCCGCCTGATGCGCGTGCCCAAGGACGTGGCCGCGCCCTTCATGCCTTAGATCACAATACGTTGCCGTCCTTGTCGCGATAGATTTCGCGCCGACCGACATGGTTTGCCGGACCGACGAGGCCATCCGCTTCCATCCGCTCGATCCATTTGGACGCGGTGTTATAGCCCACGCCCATTTGCCGCTGGATCCAGCTGGCCGATGCTTTCTGGCTTTCGAACACCAGTTGGCAGACCTGACGATACTTGCGGTCTTCGGGATTGTCCGAGGCGCTATCGATGTCGTCAAAGCCGAAGCCGCCGTCTTCGGGCTCTTCGGTGACTGAATCGACATAATCGGGGCTGCCCTGGCTGCGCCAGTGATCGGCCACCTTCTCGACCTCTTCGTCCGAAACGAACGGGCCGTGGACGCGCTTGATCGGATCGGTATTGGGCTTGTAGAGCATGTCGCCCTTGCCCAGCAGTTGTTCGGCCCCCTGTTCGCCAAGGATCGTGCGGCTATCGATGCGGCTGGTCACGGCAAAGCTGATGCGCGTGGGCAAGTTGGCCTTGATTACGCCGGTGATTACGTCAACCGACGGGCGCTGCGTGGCCATGATCAGGTGGATACCGGCGGCACGGCTCTTTTGCGAAAGCCGCTGGATCAGCACTTCGATTTCCTTGCCCACCGTCACCATAAGGTCGGCCAGTTCGTCGACGATCACCACGATTTGCGGCAGCACTTCGTATTCAAGCTGCTGTTCTTCGAACATTTCCTCGCCGGTATCGGGATCAAAGCCGACCTGGATACGGCGGCCCAGCGGCTTGCCCTTGGCTTGGGCCGCGCGGACCTTTTCGTTGAAGCCCGAGATATTGCGCACCGCGATGGAGGACATCTGGCGATAGCGCCGCTCCATTTCCTCAACCGCCCACTTCAGCGCGCGCACTGCCTTGGCCGGTTCGGTCACCACGGGCGACAGCAGGTGCGGAATATCGTCGTATGACTTCAATTCCAGCACCTTGGGATCGACAAGGATCAGGCGGCATTGCGCGGGCGTGAGCCGGTACAGCAGCGAGAGCAGGATGCAGTTCAGCCCCACCGATTTGCCCGAACCGGTGGTCCCTGCCACCAGCAAGTGCGGCATCGTCGCAAGATCGGCGACGATAGGTTCGCCCGAAATGTCCTTGCCCAGAATGATCGGCAGCAAGGCCTTGGAGTTCGCAAACTTTTCGCACGCGATCAGTTCGCGGAAAGACACCATGTCGCGGATCGCATTGGGCAATTCGATGCCCATCACGGTGCGGCCCGGAATGGCGGAAACACGCGCCGAAATCGCACTCATATTGCGGGCGATATCGTCGGCCAGGCCGATCACGCGGCTGGC
>CAZSTP010000157.1:0-3025 GCA_964609325.1 uncultured Novosphingobium sp.
GCGTGAAAGCAGCTTCGCGTCACGTTGAAATGGATGCGCGAAATGCCCTCTGCCACCACTTCCAGCCGCGATTCAAACAGATCGTTGACCGGAGCAGAGCCATAAAGCCCTTCGAGCGCCCGCCAATGCAGCGATGCGCTATCTGCGCTTCCGGCGCTTGAATCAGGCAGCGTCACGGTCGAGGACATTGACCAGCAGGCCATAGAGCGCTTCGGCATTGGGAGCCGAAACCAGCCGTTCGTGCATGCGTTCATCGCGCATCATCCGCGAAATCGCGGCCAGCGCCTGCAAATGGGTGGCCCCTGCTTGCGACGGGGAAAGCAGCCCGAACACGCAATCCACCGGCATCCCATCAGCCGAGGCAAATTCCACAGGGTTTTCAAGCCGAAAGAATGCCGCAACCGGGCGTTCCAGCCCTTCAATCCGCGCATGGGGGATGGCCACACCGCGCCCGAAACCGGTACTGCCCAGTTTCTCGCGCTCATCAATCCCGTCGGTCACCACTTCACCGTCAAGCATGTACACTTGTGCAAAGCAGCGCGAGAGATCGGCAAGGATCTGCTGCTTGCTATCGGCGCGAACCATACGGACGGCCTGTGGATCAAGGGTAAACAAAGCCGTCATAGTGCGGATAAATGTAATCACAAAAGTGCTAAGGCACGGTGAATTGGGCCGCGCAATGCGCCCGAATGCGGTAGAACGCAAGAGCAAAGCGGCAGTTGCAATTGTGTCAAAAAATCGGGGAGAGAACGCAAGCGCCTCCCCCCATTTGAAAAGCGGTTGAAACCGGCTGTGTTTACTTCGGCTCAACCCAGCCAATCGATCCGT
Organism: uncultured Novosphingobium sp.; assembly: GCA_964609325.1. Classification (GTDB taxonomy): domain Bacteria; phylum Pseudomonadota; class Alphaproteobacteria; order Sphingomonadales; family Sphingomonadaceae; genus Novosphingobium. Next base: position 829 of record CAZSTP010000157.1, read on the forward strand.
CACCCCGGCGATAGACCATGTTGTGCACGCCTGTGCCAAGGTTCTTGAACATCAAGGCATTGGTATTGCGCAGATCGAGCATCATCACCGCATCGGCAACAGTCGCGGTCGGCACGTCGACACGGGTTTCGGCGATCACCAGCGGTGCATCGGCCGGTTCATCCTCGCTCGCCTCGTCATGTGCAAACACAGTATAAGTCGCATCGAGCACAACAAGATTGGATTCATCGGTCTTGCGCGCGTGATCGGCGTTTTCGTGGCGCGCGGTCAGGCGGCGCTTGTAGCGGCGAAGCTGCTTTTCGATCTTGTCAGCCGATTGTTCGAACGCGGCGTGTGCATCTTGGGCGCTGGCGCCACCTTTCAGGATCAGCCCGTGGGTCACATGCGTGACGATATCGCAGCGGAATCCGCCATGCGGGGCTTTCCCCAAGGTAACATGGGAGGAAATCGCTCGGGAGAAATACTTGTCGACGATGGCAGAAAGCCGTTCCTCGGCATGTGTCTGCAAGGCAGCGCCGGTATCGACCTGGTGTCCCGAAACGCGAATGTCCATATCTTACTTCTCCTGTGCACTCGGGCGAGCGATCCTGATCACACCATCAGCGTGACCAGATCGGTTCGCTAAATCCCGCCATGAATTCGGCATGACGGGCAAGCTCCTCCTCGCTCGCACTATGCGGGCGCGGGGAACGGAATGTGCGGGTAACCGACGATGATACGCCGATCACAGACTGTTCGGACCGCATCCTTGCTTCTGCCGCAAGTTCGAGCCCGATCTGCCGTCCGCCCTGCAACTCCACATAGAGCTGCGCGAGCAGTTCCGCATCCAATAGCGCCCCGTGCTTGGTGCGGTGGCTACGGTCGATCCCGTAGCGTGAGCACAAGGCATCAAGGCTTAACTTTGCACCGGGGTGCTTGCGGCGGGCAATCGCCACCGTATCCACCATGCGGTCCCGGCTGACAGGTTCCAGCCCGCACATTTCCAGCTCGTTGTTCATAAAGCCGAAGTCGAACCCGGCATTGTGCGCAACCAGCGGCGAATCCTGGATGAATTCGAGGAATTCGCCCGCTTTTTCAGCGAATTTGGGCTTGTCGGAAAGAAACGCGATGGACAGGCCGTGCACGGCCTCGGCCTCGGCAGGCATATCGCGTTCAGGATTGAAATAGCAGTGATAGACCGCGCCGGAAGGCACCCGGTTGATCATCTCGATGCAGCCGATTTCCACCAGTCTATCCCCCGATCTGGGATCGAGGCCGGTCGTCTCTGTATCGAAAACGATCTCACGCATTATGGGATATGTGGACCTGCATCGGGGGGCTGGCAAGGGGCGTTGCGGTTAACCGCGCGGGTTTTTTTCACGGATTGCGGTGACCAGTGCCGCCACTTGCGCGCGGGTCTCCTCCAGCGTCACGCCGGTGTCGATCACATGGGTGGCGCGGGCGCGCTTTTCCGCATCGGGCACTTGGAGCGAGAGGATATGCGCAAACTTTTCAGCCGTCATCCCGGGCCGCGCCAGCACACGCGTCCGTTGCATATCAGCAGGCGCGGAAACGACGAGCACCGCATCAAGATCCGCGCCATGACCTTTTTCGAACAATAGCGGAATATCGAACACCACCAGCGGCTCGCCCATATGTTCGATCATGAACGCCTCGCGCATTTGCGCAACGGCAGGGTGAACAATCGCCTCAAGCTGTTTGAGCGCAGCGGGATCACCGAAGACCTTTGCGCCAAGCTCCTGCCGTTTGACGCCTTCGGGACCGGTCGTTCCGGGAAACGCGGCTTCAATCGCGGGCAACAGCACGCCACCTGGCCCTTGCAACTGGTGCACGGCGGCATCGGCATCGAACACCGGCACGCCCAGTTCGCGCAGCATCAGCGCCACCGCCGATTTGCCCATGCCGATCGAACCGGTGAGCCCTGCGATGAACGGGCGGCTCATGCCAGCAACCTTGCGCGCAATTCGGCATCGGCTTCTCCGCGCGGCGGGATCGCCCCGAAGAACCGGCGGAAGGCATGATCGGCCTGTCCGATCAGCATGGAAAGGCCATCCACCGTGGCAAAACCCGAACCTCTAGCTAACTTGAGGAATGGCGTTTCGAGCGGTGATGTGACGATATCGTAGAAAACAGACCCCGGCGGGGCATGGCTCATATCAAACACCAGCGGCGGTTGGCCGGTCATGCCCAGCGCCGT
>CAZSTP010000157.1:3125-6342 GCA_964609325.1 uncultured Novosphingobium sp.
TGGATCAAGCCTGTCGAGCAAGGGGATCACCGCCTGCTTGTGCGGCATCGTCACATTGCAGCCGCGCCAATCGGGATCGCTCCGGCGCTCGTCCAGATAGGCGGCCAACCTCTCAGCCGTCACATGGGTGCGGTCATAGCGTCCGGGCAGGCCCAGCTTCTCCAGCCAGAACCCGTGAATCACCGGCGATTTGGATTGGGCAATCGGATCACCAATCACTTCGGCATAAGGCTGGCTCACGCTTCCAGCTCGCCCAGATCGCGCAGCGCGCCCAGCAGCGCCAGCAGCGGCATACCCAGAACGGTGAAGTGGCTGCCCTCGACCGATTCAAACAATTGCGCGCCCAATGCCTCCATCCGGAACACGCCGACGCAACCCGAAACCGCGGGCCATTCCCTGTGGAGATAGCTCTGGATAAAGCTGTCGGAAAGGCTGCGCACGCGAAGCTTCGCGCACTCGGCATGACGCCAAACGCATTGCCCGTCCCGCATCAGCACCGCAGCGGAATGAAGCCGCATTTCGTTGCCGGAAAAGAACGCAAGATGTTCGGCAGCGTTTTCGCGGCTGACGGGCTTGTCAAACAGCCGTCCGCCAACCTCCACCAGCGAATCCCCGCCCAAAACCAAGCGTCCTGGCATGCTCACCGAAACCGCCAAGGCTTTGGCTTCGGCCAGGATCATCGCGATATCGGCAGGGGGCACGCCGATCAGTTCGCGCTTGATCGCGCCTTCATCCACATCGCCCACGCGCGCTTCAAACGGCACACCGGCGGCTTCGAGCATCATTTTGCGCGAGGCGCTTTGGCTGGCCAGAACAAGAGTCATATCGGTTTTACACCATCACTGTTGCCGCCAGCAGCGGCGCGTTCGTTATAAAGGTTGATCACGGCGGCCGCCGTTTCCTCGATCGACCGGCGTGATACATCGATCACCGGCCAGCCGTTATCGGCAAACATGCGCCGCGCATACTGCACTTCGCGGTTCACATGATCGTTATCCACATAGGCCGTTTCGGGTGCCTGATTGAGCGACAGCAGGCGATTGCGGCGCACCGCGATCAGGCGTTCGGGGCTGGTCGTCAGCCCGACCACCAGCGGACGGCCCAGCGAAAACAGCATCGATGGCGGCGGGCTTTCCACCACGATCGGAATATTGGCCACTTTATACCCGCGATTGGCCAGATAGATCGAGGTGGGCGTCTTGGAGCAGCGCGAAACGCCCGCCAGCACGATATCGGCCTCCTCCCAATTCTCCCAGTTCACGCCATCATCGTGGGCAATCGTGAACTGGATCGCATCGACGCGCGCGAAATAGGCCTCGTCCATGATGTGCTGGCGGCCGGGGCGGCCTTTGGCCTGCACGCCCAGTTGCTGCTCCAGCGCATCGGTTACGGCATCCAGCGCGGCAACACTGGGCAGGCCCAGCGTAACGCAGCGTTTTTCGAGCCGTTCACGCGTTTCGGGATTGACCAGTGTATAAAGCACAAGCCCCGGGTTTGCAGCGATTTCGCCCATGATACGATCAAGGTGCTGCATCGAGCGCACCATCGGCCAGAAGTGGCGCACCACATCGGCTCCGTCGAACTGGGCCAGCGCCGCCTTGGCGATCATCTCCAGCGTTTCACCGGTGGAATCAGACAGGAGGTGCAGGTGCAAACGCTGCATTTTGGCGCTTTCTTGAGGGCTCTGCCCGATCCCGGGATGAACCTGTGGAAACAGGAGAGATAAACCACGGGACAGGGCCGGGGACAAGTTGAAGCATCGATTCCATGCTTCCTTCCAGCCCGTTTGGCCCCCGCTTATAGACAGGTCCGCTAGCTTGTCCCCAGCCTGTGGAGAGCGTTGAGAACTTTATCTTGACCCTGTTTCACACAGAGTCGCACCCGTGGAAAAGGGTGGAAACTGACTCACAAATCGGGCAGACCATCGTCATCCCCGCTTTCCACAGGGCCAACAACTATCATCAACCTGATTCTAAGAATCTAGTTTTAGTAGAATGGATCGAAAACTACGATGCCCGGCCCACTTCTCGATACGCTTCAAGGTGCCAATCTTGCCCGCCGCCCGATCTGGCTCATGCGTCAGGCCGGACGCTACCTTCCCGAATACCGCGAACTGCGCGCCGAACGCGGCGGTTTCCTCGCGCTGGTCTATGATACCGATGCCGCCGCCGAAGTGACGGTGCAGCCGATCCGCCGGTTCGGGTTCGATGGCGCAATCCTGTTTTCCGACATTCTGATCGTCCCTTATGCGATGGGTCAGGATCTCCAGTTCCTCGCAGGCGAAGGTCCGCACCTTTCGCCAACGCTCATCGATGCCACGCTGGAAAGCCTCACAGCCGTGCCTGAGCGTCTTACCCCGATTTACGAGACCGTGGCCAAGGTCAAAGCCCAGTTAGGCCCTGAGACGACGCTGCTGGGCTTTGCAGGAAGTCCGTGGACGGTCGCGACGTACATGGTCGCAGGCGAAGGCAGCCGCGATCATCACGATACCCGCGCCCTTGCCTATCGCGATCCGCAAGCCTTCCAGGCCATCATCGATGCGATCACCGATGTGACGATCGAATATCTTTCAGGCCAGGTCGAAGCGGGCGCAGAAGGCCTGCAATTGTTCGATTCATGGGCGGGCAGCCTTGCTCCTGCGCAATTCGAACGCTGGGTCATCGCTCCCAACGCCAAAATCGCAGCTGAAATGCAGCGCCGCTATCCGCACGTTCCCGTCATCGGCTTCCCCAAAGGCGCGGGCGAAAAGCTGGCCGCTTATGCCCGTGAAACCGGCGTCAATGCAGTCGGCGTGGATGAAACCATCGATCCGCTGTGGGCCGCGCGCGAATTGCCCGCAGGTATGCCGGTTCAGGGCAACCTCGATCCGCTCTTGCTGCTCTCTGGCGGTGCAGAGCTTGAAAAGCACACGATCCGCGTGCTCGAAGCCTTTGCCGACCGGCCACACGTATTCAATCTCGGCCACGGCATCGGGCAGTTCACTCCGATTGACCATGTCGAGCAATTGCTGAAAATCGTGCGGGGCTGGTCGCGGTAAGACTGCTCTTTTGCAGGCCTTGCAAACGGTTCATGTCCCGTCAAAATAGAGGCGGGGCATCGAGGCAAGCAGAGCGGAACCGCAACTCATGCAGCAGGTATTGGCGATGATCTATCTTTGGCTGAAGGCCGGCCACCTCATCTTCGTGATCTTCTGGATGGCGGGCCTGTTCATGCTGCC
>CAZSTP010000158.1:0-6329 GCA_964609325.1 uncultured Novosphingobium sp.
GGCGTCGATCTGGATGGCATCTCGAAAATGGTATCAGACTTCGATCCCGATTGGCCGGGCGTTGATGAATGGATCGAAAAAAGCCGCGATCCCCTGTCGCTGATCGCATCGGCCATCGCCGCCCTGCTCGATCCCGAAGTCATCGTGCTGGGCGGACGTCTGCCCAAACCGCTGGCGCAAAAGATCATCCCCGCCATCGAACTGTTCGACGATGCCCGCCGTCAGGAACCGCGCCCCCTGCCCAAGATCATCATTTCGCAAACCCACGTCGATGCCTGCGCCATCGGCGCGGCCATCATCCCGCTCGAACAAAAGTTCTTCGCGACGATGCTATAAGTGCCGCCCCACGGCGCTGCGCCAGCGGTCCAGCCTGCCCTCGCGCACCGTCTCTACCATATCCGGCTCGAACACATCGCGCGGCGCAATCATCCCGCGCGCATGGGCAAGGTCGGGATAATGGCCGAGGCCGATGGCGGCAAGAATGGCCGCGCCACGCGCAGTGGTTTCCACGTCCGACGGGCGTTCGCAGCGGATATCCAGCATATTGGCAATGTCTTGCGCCAGCCAGTTGTTCGCGCTCATCCCGCCATCCAGCCGCAGCAATGACCAGCCCGCACCATCCGCCGCAAACGCTGCGCCCAGATCGTGGAACACATGCCCGATCGATTCCAGCGCCGCCCGCACGATATGCGCCCGCGTTGCGGCAAACGATAATCCGGTAATGCTGCCGCGCGCATCGGCCAGCCAATAAGGCGCGCCAAGGCCCGAAAGCGCAGGCACCACCACAACCCCCGCACTATCCTCAACAGACCGAGCCAGCGCCTCGCTATCGCCGGCACTGTCCAGCAAACCAATGCTATCGCGCAGCCATTTGACAAGGCTTCCGGCGACAAACACCGATCCCTCCAGCGCAAAGGTCCGCTCGCCGCCCACCTCGCACAGCACCGTGCCCAGCAAGCGATGCGTCGAACGCGGCGGCTGCAACCCCATGTTCGAAAGGATAAACGCGCCCGTACCCAGCGTCGCCTTGGCCTCGCCCTTGGCAAAGCAGCCCTGCCCGATGGTGGCGGCCTGCTGATCGCCCGCAAGCCCGGTGATCGGGATAGCGCTGCCAAACAGGTCAGGCTTGGTCTCGCCAAATCGCCCCGCATTGGGCACAATCTCCGGCAAGGCCGATTGCGGCACGCCGAACAGATCGCACAACCCTGCGTCCCATGTTGTCCCGGTCAGCGCCATCAGCATCGTGCGGCTGGCATTGGTCACGTCGGTGATATGCAAGCCGCCGGTCAGGTTCCACACCAGCCAGCTTTCGACCGTGCCGAACGCCAGCCGGTCCCCCAACGCAGCAACATCGGGCACGTTGCGCAACAGCCATTCCATCTTGCTGGCCGAGAAATAGGGGTCGAGCAGCAAGCCGGTAGCCTCCTGCACCGCCGCCTCGTGCCCCGCCTCGCGCAGAGCCTTGCAACGCTCCTCGGTCCGGCGGTCCTGCCACACCAGCGCGCGGCTCAGCGGCTTGCCGGTCTGCCGGTCCCACGCCACCACAGTTTCGCGCTGGTTGGTAACGCCGATCCCCGCAATCCGGTCTGCCCCGCCAGCACGCTCCACCATCGCACGGGCACAGCGCAGCGTCCGCTCCCAAATCTCGGTCGCGTCATGCTCCACCATCCCCGGCGCGGGGTAGTGCTGCACCAGTTCCTCTTGCGCCGATGCCAGAACCGCACCGGCCAGCGAATAGAGGATCGCGCGCGTCGATGTCGTGCCCTCGTCCAGCACCAGGATGCAGCGTTCACCCGTCATCGCATTCCGTCCCCTGCCATAAACCGCCGCAGGTCTTCCTGCTGGCCCGCATCCAGCCGCAAACCCAGCTTCGTCCGCCGCCACAACACATCGTCGGCCTCAACCGCCCACTCGCGGTCCATCAAATAGCGCACTTCACGCGCCGTCAAGCCATGGCCGAAGTGCTGGCCACATTCGGCCAGATCCATCGCATCGCCCAGCACGGCATAGGCCAGCGTGCCATAACAGCGGATCAGGCGCTCCGCCCATGCAGGCTCAAGGAACGGATAGCGTCGTTTCAGCGCGGCGATCACTTCATCCACATCGCCCACCGCAAAATCGCCACCGGGCAAAGGCTTGGCATCGGTCCATGCCGCCCCGCCCAAAGCGGGAATACGCTCCGCCATACGGTCCACCGCTTCTTCCGACAGCGTGCGGAACGTGGTGATCTTGCCGCCAAACACCGAAAGGATCGGCGCGCCGTCTTCGGCCTCGCTCACATCAAAGCGATAGCCGCGCGTTGCCGCCTCCGGCTTGCCCGATCCGTCATCCACCAGCGGCCGCACGCCGGAATAGGTCCACACCACATCGGCAGGTGTCACCGGCTCTTTGAAGAACCGGCTCGCCCCTTCGCACAAATAGGCGATTTCTTCCTCGCTCGCCTCGATCTTGTCGACGCCGCCCTGATGGTCGCGGTCGGTCGTGCCGATCAGGGTGAAATCATGCTCATAAGGAATCGCGAAGAAGATGCGCCCGTCGGGAAGCTGGAAGAAATAGGGGTGCGGGTGATCGAACAGCTTGCGCACCACGATGTGCGATCCACGCACCAGCCGGATGGACTGCTTGGACGGCTCCCCGCTGCGATCCAGCACTTTGAGCACCGAAGGCCCCGCCGCATTGATGACCGAGCGCGCCTTGAAGCTGCCCTGCGGCGTCTCGACCAGCCACAGCCCGTCGGCACGCTCCAGCCGCGTCACCGGACAGCGCGTGCGCACATCAGCGCCGCGATCTGCGGCATCGCGCGCATTCAGCACCACCAGCCGCGCATCATCCACCCAGCCATCGGAATAGACAAAGCCGTGCACGAATTCTGGCTTCAGCGGCGCACCCGCCACATGCCGGTCGAGCCTGACCGATTGCGTGGCGGGCAGCAGCTTGCGCGAACCGATGTGGTCGTAAAGGAACAGCCCCAGCCGCAGCAGCCAGCGCGGACGCAACCCCTGCACCCACGGCAGCACAAACCGCATCGGCCAGATGATATGCGGCGCGATGATCCATAGCTTTTCCCGCTCGCCCAATGCCTCGCGCACCAGCCCGAATTCGTAATGCTCCAAATAGCGCAAACCGCCGTGGATCAGCTTGCTGGAATTGGACGAAGTACCGCTGGCCAGATCGCGCGCCTCCAGCAGCAGCACTTTGGCCCCGCGCCCCGCCGCATCGCGCGCAATGCCCGTGCCGTTGACGCCGCCGCCGATCACGGCGACGTCGAATACATCGTGAGATGTTGCTTGGGTCATATCAGGTATCGAGCCTTAAACCATGTGCCGTACACCCGCCCCCGGCCCCTCCCTCAAGGGAGGGGAGCGAGACTTGCGCTTGCGCAGCAAGCGTTAGTCGCAGCGGGGAGGGTTTACCCACGTCACATGCTGGAAACCAGGATTGCAGCATCAGATGTCTAGCGGACCATGCTTGATGTGCGGCAGGACATAGCGCGCAAACATGTCAGCCTCTTGCACATGCGGATAGCCTGACAGGATAAACGCCTCGATGCCTTCGGCCTGATAGGCGCGCAGCTTGGCCAGAACCTGATCCGGCGTGCCGACAATCGCCGCGCCACAGCCCGAACGCGCCCGCCCGATGCCGGTCCACAGGTTCTCCTCCACAAAGCCGTCACCATCAGCGGCCCCGCGCAGTTCCTGCTGGCGCTGCACGCCAAAGTTCTTGGCATCCAGGGATTTTTCGCGGATCGCCTTGCCCGCATCGTCATCCAGCTTGGAGAGTAGACGGTCGGCATAGGCGCGCGCCTCGTCCTCGGTTTCGCGCACGATCACGTGGGCGCGATAGCCGAACTTCAAGGTGCGGCCATAATTGGCGGCGCGCACCTTCATGTCGGCGATGGTTTCGCGCACTTTGTCCATCGTATCGGGCCACATCAGATAGACATCGCTCGCCTCTGCCGCGCATTCGCGGGCATCGTGGGACAGGCCGCCGAAGTAGAACGCAGGGCACTTGCCCGAAAGCGTGCCGACGCGCGGCGGATCCAGCTTCAACTGGTAAAACTCGCCCTGAAAATCGAGCGATTCCCCGTTGAGCAGCGTGCGCACGATCTTCATGATCTCGGTCGCGCGGGCATAGCGCGGGCCGCTGGCGATGGTTTCACCGGGCATATCCGACGAGATGATGTTCACGTTCAAACGCCCGCCGGTGCCGGCAGCATTGGGGCCAAGGATGCGGTCCAGCGTGGCAATGCGGCGCGCCAGTTGCGGCGGCCAATCCTCGCCCATGCGCGTGGCCCACAGCAGCTTGATGCGCCGCACTTGCGTGGCCACCGCTGCGGCAAAGGCCGTGGTATCAAGGCCGAGGCTATAGCCCGATGGCAGCAGGATATTGTCAAACCCGCCCTCTTCGGCGCGCAGCACAATGTTGCGGCAATGCTCCCAGCTTGATTGCAGGTACTTGTCCGGAACCCCGAGGAATTCGTAGTCATCGTCGCACAGCGCCGAGAACCAGGCGATTTCACAGTCTTGTTCGGCCATCATGCCTCTCCTTGCAGTCTGCACACGCAAACATCCATCGGCTTCCCGCAGGTGCGGTGCCGTTCGTTGATTGAACCACGCCGGCCCACGCTGGAGCCGGTCTCCTTGGCGGGCCTTACGGCAGCCGCTCGCCCCGTGCCGCTACCAGCACGGCGTACCAATCTTCGCGCGTCCATGTGACTTTCAGCGCTTCCACGCCTTCGGCAATGCGCGCGGCCTGTTGCGATCCGATGATCGGGATGATCCCAGCCGGATGCGCCATCAGCCACGAATAAGCCGCAACCGTCCGCGAAACGCCTTGCGCCTGCGCCACGGCATCAAGCGCCGCAGCTACCGCGATTTCTCCGGGCGTCTGCGGATCGGCCAAGCGTCCACCGCCCAGCGGAGACCATGCCATCGGCGTCAGGCCCAGCATCATCGCCTGATCCAGTTCGCCGTTCTCAAAGCAGGTGATCCGCAACGGGCTGATTTCGGGCTGCGTCGTCACCAGCTTCACGCTCAGGAAGTGACTGAGCGCGGCGGTCTGGTGGATCGTGAAGTTCGAAACCCCGATCGTGCGGATTTTGCCCGCCGCAACCGCGTTTTCCAGCGCGCGCGCCACTTCTTGCGGGTGCGCCAGAATATCGGGGCGGTGGATCTGCCACAGATCAACGCTGTCCACTTTCAGGCGCGTCAGAGAATCATCGATGGCCTTGCCCAGATATTCGGGGCTTTGGTCATAAGGCAGCGGTGGCAGGATGCCGCCCTTGGTGGCCAGCACCATCCGGGTCCGCAAGGCAGGCTCTGCCGCCAGAACTTCGCCCAGCAGCGCTTCGGCATCGCCAAAGCCGCCCGCGCCATCAAAGCCATAGATATCGGCGGTATCAAGGAAGTTGATCCCGGCATCAAGCACCGCATGGACCAGCTTTGCCGCATCGGCAGCGCTACGTCCGTTTTCGGCAAGCCGCCACATGCCCCAGGCGATGGGCGATACGGCAATATCGCTGGAACCGAGGGCACGGAAACTGGGCGGCAAAGGCAATTGGCTCATGTATTGGTCCTGACTGGAGGCGCGACCGATGCGCGCTCGATAAGCGTGTGGGGCAGGCGGCGGTGATTGATATCGCCCCCTGCAATGAGGATTTCGGTGGCCGTGCGGGCCAGCTCGATCATCGGCTGGTGGATTGTGGTCAGCGGCGGCCAAACCGTGCGCGCCAGCGTGGTATCGTCAAACCCGGCAACCGAAAGCTCTGCCGGAACATTGATGCCGCGATCATGCGCCACCGCCAGCACGCCAGCGGCCATATCGTCGTTCGAAGCAAAAATGGCGGTGGGCCGGTTGGACTGGTCCAGCAAAGCGCGCCCGCCGCGCACGCCGGAATCAAAATCGAACTCGCCCTCGCACACCAGCACGGGGTCATAGGGCAGTCCGGCGCGGTCCAGCGCGCGGCGATAGCCGAACAGCCGGTCGTCCGATGCCATGTGGTTCTGGTGGCCCTTGATAAAGCCGATCCGGCGGTGTCCGGCGTTTATCAGATAGGTGGTCATATCGTCGGCTGCCTGGGCATCATCCATGAACACCGAACTGGTCAGCGCATGATTGGTGCCAGGAGAGATACGGACGAAGGGAATATCCATATATTCCAATGCTCTAAGCACCGGATCACAGTCCGTAACAGGGGAAGACAGGATGATCCCGTCAACATGTGTTTCATCAACTAAACCCCGAACCTGCTCTCCCACCAGCGGGTCTGCCACATCCACCGGCTGCGCCAGCAAGCGGATGTTGTTGGCGCGGCAATAGTCCCAGCAGCC
>CAZSTP010000159.1:0-2835 GCA_964609325.1 uncultured Novosphingobium sp.
CCCAGCTTGGCATCCACAGCATGACCGAGAAGACCATGCCCAGCGTCTGCGCCCAATCGGGCAGCGCGGTGTAATGAAGGTGATGCGGGCCTGCCCAGATATAGAGGAAGATCAGCGCCCAGAAGTGGATGATCGACAGGCGGTAGGAAAAGATCGGACGTTCGGCCTGCTTCGGCACGAAGTAGTACATCATCGCGAGGAAACCGGCGGTCAGGAAAAAGCCGACCGCGTTATGGCCGTACCACCACTGCACCAGCGCGCCTTGCACGCCTGCGAAAACCGGGAAGCTGCGGCTGCCGACAAAGCTGACCGGCCAGTTCAGGTTGTTGACGATGTGCAGCATCGCAACGGTGATGATGAACGAGAGGTAGAACCAGTTGGCGACGTAGATGTGCGGCTCGGTCCGCTTGACAATCGTGCCGACGAAGATCGCCAGATAGGCGACCCAGACGATGGTCAGCCAGATATCGACATACCATTCGGGCTCGGCATATTCCTTGCCTTGGGTGATGCCGAGCAGATAGCCGGTGGCGGCCAGCACGATGAACAGCTGGTATCCCCAAAACACGAAACGGGCGAGGCCGGGGAAGGCCAGCCTCGCCCGGCAAGTACGCTGCACGACGTAAAACGACGTGGCGATCAGCGCGTTGCCTCCAAATGCGAAGATGACAGCGGATGTATGCAAGGGGCGCAACCGGCCGAATGCGGTCCATTCCAGCCCCAGATTAAGGATGGGCAGCGCCAGTTGCAGCGCGATGACCAGCCCGGTGAGGAACCCGGCCATGCCCCAGAATACCGTGGCGATGACGCCCCAGCGGATGACATCATCGTCATAACGCCCCTGATCGGGTGCGAGGATGGCGCGGGACAGATCGACGCCGCGCAGTGTGACGATCAGCCCGATGATGCAGGCAAGGCCGACAATGCCCATGTGGATGGCAAAGCCGGTGTCGACTGCGGCAGCGCAGGCGAGGACGGCAAGGAGAAGCCCGGTGAGCCAAAGCCCCGAGCGTTTGAGAGCAGATTCCATGGAGCCTTCCTTCCATGAGTGATGTTGATGCCGCGCTGCACCCATCGCGGGGAACAGACATTGATCGACATCAAATCAGGCAAAATCAGTCTCATCCTTTGGTCCTAGAGAGGCAAACGACAATTTTGCGCTTCGTCAATGAAGGCCGATTCGCATCGGTCCATCAGCATGGACAAGCCCCGGACAATGTCTTTGGCCTACGAGGGGTAGGCCAGCCGTGGCGCAGGACAAGACCGATGAAAAAGCTGATTACTGCCGCCCTGCCCGCCCTGATTGCTGCTGCCGCTTTGGCTCCGGCTCCGGCTCTGGCCGGATCTGCAGACGGCAAGCTGCAAGTGAAGGTGCTCGGCACCGGCGTGCTGCCAGATGGCAAGATTGTCGCGGTGACCAACGATCCGCTCGGCCTGACCGTGGGCGCGAACACCAAGGCCAATGACAATTACGTGCCGACGCTGGCGGTTGAATATTTCGTGACGCCGAACATTTCGGCTGAAACGATCTGCTGCTTTACCCAGCACCATGTCAGCGGCACCGGCACGCTGGCTGCGGCGACCGAAATCGTCGATCACGTGCTGGTTCTGCCCGCCACGCTGACGCTCAAGTATCACTTGCCCACCGGCGGCGGTGTGAAGCCTTATCTGGGCGCGGGGCCTGCGATGTTCCTCTATTTCGGTGAAAAGCCCGGCTCCAGCATCGTGCCTTTGGGCGTGACAAAAGTGCGCTTTTCCAACGATGTGGGCTTTGCCCTGCAAGCAGGCGTTGACGTTCCGTTGAATGACAAGGGCCTGGGGCTGAGCCTTGATGCCAAAAAGTACTTCATGGACACGACCGCGCACTTCTTTGCGGGCAATGCCGAAGTGCTGACGACCAAGCATTCGCTTGATCCATGGGTGGTCAGCGCGGGTCTGGCTTACCGCTTCTGATGTGCGAATTTCTCCGGGTCCTGCTCTCCCCCACGCGCGCAGGACCCGGGGATAGCGGGCGGGAAGGTGTTCGAGGTTCTGGGATCACCCCGTCACCGACCTGCCCGCACCTGTTTTGTTATGGCGTATGCGCCAAAGCCTGACTCACCCCGCCAGAGCGAGCAGCGCACCGCGATTGACAATCTCGACCTCGCGGCGGGATGGCAGTTCGACCACGCCATCGTTCTTCAGTTTGGTGAACTGGCGGCTGACCGTTTCAATCGTCAGGCCAAGCAGATCAGCCACTTGCTGGCGCGAGAACGGCAGCGAGAAGCGTTTGGCCGGGCCGGTTGCCGCAGTGCAGCCGCTATCGGCCAGCCGGTCAGACATTTCGAGCAGGAACGTGGCGATCTTTTCAGACGCGTTCTTGCGGCCCAGCAGCATCATCCACGAACGGGTGCGGTCCAGTTCGGCCAGTGTGCGTTCAAGCAGCTTGTGTTCGAGTTCGGGGTGTTCGCGCGCGAAGCGATCAAAATCATTGCGCGAGAACACGCAAACCCGCGCATCGGTGAGCGCGACAACGCTGGCGCTGCTGGTCTGGCCGAAGGGGCGGCCGATGAAATCCGATGGGTAAGCTACGCCGACGATCTGTTCGCGGCCATCTTCGGTGCTGGTGGTCAGCTTCAGCACGCCTTCGATCACATTGGCGACGAGCAGGGAATCATCGTCTTCCCAGATCAGCGGTTCGCCCGCCGTAACATTGCGGCGGCGGCCCATACTGTTCAGCGCCACCAGCTCGGAATTTTCGAGGCCGGAGCAGATGGCACGGTTGCGGACAACGCAGGTATCGCATGAACTCATGGCTTTGCGTTACCACTGGCGGCCCCGCCCCGCAATCGGGCA
>CAZSTP010000159.1:2935-4412 GCA_964609325.1 uncultured Novosphingobium sp.
AAAAAAATGGGGCGGCCTTATCGCAAGGCCGCCCGAGTCGGGGAGAAATCGGCGCAGCGAAGCGGGGGGTCCCGATGAGCAAAAGCTCAACGCTGCGTCGAAGTCCTGTCTATGGCGATTGCGCCGCCCCGACGTTGACCGATGTCAAAAATGCAAACAATTTTTAGCGTTGATGCCCGATCAGACGCCCGGCAGATCGGCCACGTCGTGATACTTGCCACGGAAGAACAGCAGCGGCGTGCCATCCTCGCGCCGGTCCAGCGCTTCGACCGCGCCGACGACGAGCAGGTGATCGCCGATATCCTGAACCCGCTCAACCGAGCAGTCGATCCAAGCGATGGCATCGTCCAGCAGCGGCTGGCCCGACGGGCTTACCCCGTGCGCCAGCTCGGCAAACTTGTCGTCCGAACGGGCGGCAAAGCGGTTGCACAGATCAAGCTGCTCCGCGCCCAGCACGTTAACGCAGAACCGTCCGGCAGCGGCGATCTTGGGCCATGTGCCCGAACGCTTGTCCGGAAAGAAGCCCACCAGCGGCGGATCGAGCGAGATCGACGAAAACGACCCCACCACCAGACCGTGGCGCTGGCCATCGGCATCGATGGCAGTGATGACACAGACGCCGGTTGGCCAAGTGCCAAGGACGTTACGGAAGTGGCGAGGATCGATCATTTGCGCCCCTTGTCTGCAAACAACGGGTGCGTCAACCGTCTGCCCCTTTGGGCTATTCAAAGAAGGCGATGCAACGGACTTCTATGCTCATCCGTGTCTGCGTATCGGATAAACTCGTATCATGGAACGCTGTGTGCGGACAACGCCATGTGACCGAGTGATCGCTGTCCTGAAATTTGAACAGCAACACATCGTCAGCCGCCATGTTCGAGAAGTACCACCAGCGGTGGCGTTCACGATGGCGGAAGATGGTGGCGGCGATCATCTGGTCTTCGCCTTCGACCGGTGCGGTCAAGGCATCAGCTTTCGGAAATTCGTCCACGATGAACAAGGTGTTCGACGCCGTTTCCGCATCCGTGACCGTGCGCCCGTCACACACCGCCAGCGGCCAATCCTGCGGTCCCGGAGAGAACGTGCGCCACAGCGAAAAGCAGATATAGCGCTTGTAGCCCGGTCCATCGGGGAAACGATCGGCATAGACCCGCGCGGCGGAGCGGCGGCCGGTCAGCTCGTTGTAATCGACATGCGCTTCGCCCGCCGGTGGCTGGATGCCGCCGCTGTGGGTGTAGCCTTCGACTTTCTCTCGGGCGCGTGCCGATAGATCGGCAGAAGTGCGGATCATCCACCCTTGGGCGGCAGCGCGCGTTGCTCCGCAGAGCTTCGCCACCAGTTCCTCCACTTCGCGCATGTAAAGCGCCTCAACCACGGGCTTATCGAGAAAGTCCTGAATCGCTGTGCCATGTTTGCCCAGCATGAACCCGTGCGTATCAAGCGCAAAGTGATCGCGGATCGGCATGCCATCGCGCAC
>CAZSTP010000159.1:4512-6325 GCA_964609325.1 uncultured Novosphingobium sp.
CTGTAAGGGCCGCGCGAACTGCATCGCCAGAGTCTTGTGGGATAAATCGAGGCCAGAGCGATGCGCGCAATGAATCCGCGCGCAAACAGCCGGCAGACTGACCCTACAAAAACGTGCCGCTCAAGCGGCCAGACAAGCGATGACTTATGATATTTGAAAATTTGCCCGCCCCTCTCGCCAAGGCCTTAGAGGACCATGGCTATACTGCGCTCACCCCGGTCCAGGCCTCGGTAAGCCAGCCCGAAGCCGTTGGCCGCGACATGATCGTTTCGGCCCAGACCGGTTCGGGCAAGACCGTGGCGTTCGGCCTTGCCATGGCCAACGAACTGCTCGGCGACGAGCAGAAGATGCCCTACACCACCTCGCCACTGGCGCTGGTGATTGCGCCAACCCGCGAACTGGCGCTTCAGGTCAGCCGCGAATTGACGTGGCTTTATGCTCCCACCCAAGCGCGCATCGCCACGTGTGTTGGCGGCATGGACGCATCGCGCGAACGCCGCGCCTTGAGCCATGGCGCGCATATCGTTGTCGGCACCCCGGGCCGCCTGCGCGATCACCTTGAACGTGGCGCGCTCGACCTTTCGGCCTTGCGCTCGGTCGTGCTCGATGAAGCCGACGAAATGCTCGACATGGGCTTCCGCGAAGACCTGGAAGAACTGCTGGATGCGACGCCAGAAGGCCGCCGCACGCTGCTGTTCTCGGCCACGATGCCAAAGCCGATCGAGGCCCTGGCCAAGCGCTATCAGCGCAATTCGCTGCGCATTTCCACGGTGGGCGAAGATCGCGGCCATGGCGATATCGCCTATCGTGCGGTTGCGGTGGCTCCGGCGGAAATCGAAGCCGCTGTCGTCAATCTGCTGCGCTATCACGAAGCCGAAACCGCGATGCTGTTTTGCGCCACGCGCGATAACGTGCGCCGCCTGCACGCCACACTGGTAGAGCGCGGGTTTACCGCCGTGGCGCTTTCGGGCGAGCATAGCCAATCGGAGCGCAACAACGCACTGCAAGCCTTGCGCGACCGTCGCGCCCGCGTTTGCGTGGCGACCGACGTTGCCGCGCGCGGGATCGATCTGCCCTCGCTCAGCCTTGTGGTTCACGTGGAAATTCCGCGCGATGCCGAGACTTTGCAGCACCGTTCGGGCCGCACAGGCCGTGCGGGCAAGAAGGGCACTGCCGTGCTCATCGTGCCGTTCCCGCGCCGTCGCCGCGTGGAAATGATGCTGCGCGGCGCGCGCATCAACGCCGAGTGGGCCGATGTGCCATCGCTCGAAATGATCCGCGCGCAAGACCGCGTCCGCCTGATGGAAACGATCCTAGCGCCGGTAGAAGTGGATGAGGCCGATCTCGAAATCGGTCGCGTGCTGCTGGAACAGCGTTCGCCCGAAGAACTGGCCGCCGCGCTGGTCCGCGCGCACCGCGCCGCGATGCCGCAGCCCGAAGAGATGCTGTCCTCGGGCGGCAATGACGATAGCCGTCGTGCCCAGCCTGCGCACCGCGAAGGCTTTGAAGACACGGTATGGTTCCGCATGGATGTGGGCCGCCGCCAGAACGCCGATCCGCGCTGGATTTTGCCAACGCTGTGCCGCCGTGGCCACGTTTCGCGTCAGGAAATCGGCGCGATCCGCATCACGCCCAACGAAACGTGGTTTCAGGTGCCACGCGCGATTGCCGACAAGTTCGCCGACGCCGTGCGCCGCACCGCCGATCCCAAGGGTGAGGACGAGAACGGCATTCACATCGAACCATCGCCTGATGGTCCGCGTGAAATGGCGCGCGAAAACCGTCGCGGCGATTCAAACGATGGCCCGCGCGG
>CAZSTP010000160.1:0-6288 GCA_964609325.1 uncultured Novosphingobium sp.
GTCCGGGAACGGAACCGCCCGGACGGTCATCATAATAATCGGGCCATGACGGCGCCCGGCGCAGCTTGATCCCCTGCTCCACCAGAAAGTCGATCATCCGGGGGGCATGGGCGACATAAGCCTGACGCTTTTCCAGCGTGGAACCCGGTGCGTCGACCGATTGACCCGCAGTAGCCTCCATATACGCCATGGCCTGTTCGGGGCTGTCGGGCACACCGTCCTGTTTCATGAAACGGTTGTTGGGTATCCACAGCACCCCGCCCGATCGCGATGTCGTCCCGCCGATCAGATCGGTCTTTTCGAGTATGACGACGCTTTTGCCCTGCTTGCGCATGACCAGCGCAGCGCACATCGAACCGCCGCCGCTGCCCACCACGACAAAATCGAAAACCTCGTCAAAGGTCTGTTCGCCCATCCTGCTATCCTCTTTGCTTTTTGTGCCCGTTCCGCCAGTGCTGCGGTTTATGCGGGTTTGATCTGTTTCAGGAACTTGCCCCTGTCGACTTTGCCCGATGCGGTGCGTGGCAAGGCTTCGTGCGATAACACCACCACGCGCGGCACTTTGTAAATGGCAAGATGGTCGCGGCAATGCGCTTTGATGTCATCTTCACCAACTGTGGCATCGGGGCTGATCACCACATGCGCGGCCAGCCGCTCACCCAGCCGCTCATCAGGCAGCCCATAGGCGATGCAATCACGCACGGCCGGATGATCGGCCAGCACGCGCTCCACTTCGGCGCAGTAGATGTTCTCGCCACCCGAAATGACCATGTTCTTCTTGCGATCCACGATCGTGACGATGCCTGCCTCATCAATGATCGCAACGTCACCTGATGCCAGCCAGCCTTTCTGCAGCGTTTCCGCCGTGGACTTTGGATCGCCAAGGTATTCTGTCATCAAACCGGGGCTGCTGACCCACAATTCGCCCGCTTCGCCCACTTCAGCCTCGGTGCCATCATCGCGCCGGACCGACAGCCTGATGCCGGGAGCGGGCCAGCCGCACGAACCGGGATTGGCAAGATAAGCCGCGCCGCTGATCGAACATGTCCAAGCGGTCGTTTCGGTCTGTCCATAGGTGTTGGACAGCAGGCAATTGGGCATGCGCTTGCGGATTTCGGCCAGCAACGTGGGGTTCAACGCCGCTGCGCCATTGGCCATATAGGCCACTTTACCCAGTGTTTCTGGCGTGGCGCGCGGGCTGCGCAGCATGTCCCACAACATCGCCGGAACAAAGGACAGGCGCGACATGCCCACGGTTTCGACCATGTCGAACGCAATATCGACATTCCACTTGGTCATGATGTGAATTGTGGTGCCAAGGCTTATTGCGCGGAAGATCGGCATGATCCCCGACAGGTGGAACATCGGCCCAAGAATGACCGCAGGCGTAATCATCGAACGGCGCTCGGCAGGCAGGATTTCGCCGGTTTCCTCTTCATAGCGGGCGTCCTGCACCAACCCCATGAAGCAGGCCACCGCCACGGAATGCGCCAAGGCGCCATGGCTTAACAGTGCCGCTTTGGGAAAGCCGGTGGTGCCGGACGTGAACAGGACGATGCCGCCTGCATCCGGATCGCAGTCTTCAGGCGCAAAGGCAATGCCTGCATGAGGCACGGTCAAGGCGGCGTAATCGGCATCCTTGCCTTCACGCAGCGGCGCATCGCCGACAACAATGCGCGGCCATTCAGGATCAGGCAGGACGCCTGCGATAATCGCGGCCCGTTCGGCGTCGATGATCGCAAGGTCGCATTGCGCAGTGGCAATGGCGCGCAGCATTTCATCGGCAACACCCCGGCTGTTGACCAGCGCGGCCACGCCGCCGATGGCGGTGATGGCCAGCGTGCTGATGATCCATTCGATGCGGTTGCTCATCACCACAGCAACCTTGGTCCCTGCCCGGACGCCGAATTGGGTCTTGAGCGCGTGGGCGAGCGCGCCTGCCTGTGCAAAGGCTTCGCCATAGGTCAGGCTGCGGCCATCCTGCACCACCATCACCGCATCGGCGTGATCCATCGCCTGACGGTACAGGCCGGCCAGATTGCGCGGTGCGCCTGCAAACACTTCTTGCGGGAACCCGCGCACCATGACCGATTCCAGCCGGTGCGTACCATCAGGGCCGAGCATGCGTTGTGCGATAGGATCACCAGCATTGGCCAGCCACGTTGAATTGCGCACCCTTTGTTCTCCAGCAACTTGCGCGGCACTGCCATTTGCCGAGACAAGCGCGCCGGTTGTCATTATGCAATGCCGGAAGCGTAATCAATCAATAGCGCACGATTTTGGGAAGGATGTCAGTGTCCACAAGAATTGAAGGCAACGCAGCGGCCGAATGGCGGGCGAACTGGACGGTGGTTCTGGCAGCATGCGCTGGCATGGCCATGGCATCGATCATCTCGTACTCCAGCGGGCTGTTCATCGAACCGTTTGAACGCGAATATGGCTGGAGCCGGGTGCAGATCATGTCCGGCCATTCAATTGCAGCAACCATTGCCGCGATTTGCGCCCCGTTCATGGGTCTGCTGGTTGACCGCTATGGACCACGGCGGATCGGTATTGCCGCGGTGCTGACCATTTGCGGATCGATTGCGCTGTTCAGCCAGACCGGGCCGAACATCTGGCACTGGCGGCTGTTGTGGTTGCCAATGACCCTGGGCATCGTGCTGGTGCAGCCAATGGTCTGGACCGCAGCGGTTACCAGCCTTTTCTCTGCCGGGCGTGGCCTTGCGCTGGCCGTCACCTTGTGCGGCAGCAGCCTTGCTTCCATCGTGGTTCCCAAGATGACGCATTCCTTGATCGAAGCGTTCGGCTGGCGGATGGCATGGGTCGGCCTCGGCGCGATCTGGCTGGTGATTGCCTTGCCTCTGATCTGGTTCTTCTTCACCAGCGTGGTCGATCGCGATCGCACACGCCGAACTGAAAAGGCCGCACCGGTCGTCCGCGCCTCGGTATGGAAAAGCGGCATCCTGTCATGGCGGTTCCCGGTCCTGCTGATCGCAGGCGTCAGCATTGCGCTGGTTGTCGTCACGATGGTGGTCAGCATTGTCCCTGTATTGTCTGCCAGCGGCATTGCTCGTGGCGATGCTGCGTGGATCGCCGGCCTCGTCGGGGTCACGGCCATTTTCGGGCGCCTGGCCATCGGTTCCCTGCTTGATCGGATGGATGGACGGATCATTGCCGCAATATGCGTATCATTGCCGATTGCCGCGATTCTTCTGCTCATCGGCTTGCCCGGTTCGATCGCTGCCGCGGCGATTGCGGTGTTGATCTTCGGCTTTTCATTGGGAGCGGAACTCGACATCGTCGCCTATCTGACATCGCGCTATTTCGGACGGGAGAACTTTGGCTTCCTGTTCGGCACGATTGGCGGTTGCTTGGGCTTTGCCAGTGGCAACGGGCCGGTCGCGCTTAACGCGGTCTATGATGCCACCGGCAGCTACACCCCGGCGCTTTGGGCGGCAATTCCGTTATGCCTGCTGTCGGCAGGGCTGTTCCTGTGCCTTGGCCGCTATCCCGAATCCAACGAATCACACTGATTCGCGGTTGCGATAGGCGGTGGGCGGCACCGCGTTCCGGCGCACAAAGAAGCGCCGGAACGCAAAGGCATCGCTAAAACCAAGCCGTGCGGCAATTGTCCCGACCGCTACGCCGCCTTCATCCAGCCATTCGCGCGCAAGGTCGTTGTAAACGGCATCCTTGATCTCGCGAAAGGTCACGCCTTCGCGTTCCAGCCTCCGGCGCATGGTTGCCTCGCTCAGGCCCAGCATCGCCGCCACATGGGCGCGACTGATGTCGCGATAGTCCGGCCCGCGTTTGTAATCGCGGATCAGGCCTGTCACCATCGTGCGCATATCGGGAATGGCCCGCACAGCGCCCAGAGTGAGTGGCAGCAATTGGCGGAAGAAGCGCGGCAGATCGGTTGCGCGCATCACAACCGGACGGCGCAGGAACGCGCGCGGGATGAGCAGGGCGACGTCGCTTTGCGCAAAGGCCAGCGGGGCATCAAACAGCAGCCGCGCAACACCATCGGGCAAGATATTGTCATGGATCACGCGGCCGGACGCCCCTGTCATCCGCGCATTGGCCAGAAATTCCAGTGTGCCCAGGATCAGTGATTGCATCCAGATCGCTGCCACCAGCCCCGCTGCGCCGGGCCGGTGCGGTTCATTGAAAATCAGTGCTGCCACATTGCCTTCATCGCGCAAGCCAACCGGCGCACGTTCACCCCAGACCACGGGGGCAAAGTGCAGGAACTGGTCAATGGCATCGCGCACCGTTGCGGCATTGACCATGCAATGCACCAGCATTTGCCATTGATCCGCCTGTTCCTGCTGCGTGCCCAATTCGCTGCGTTCCAGCACAATCCATTCGCGATAAAGCTGCACGAATTGAGAGAGTTCCGCAGGCGGTGCATCCTTTGACTGGCGCGGTACAGATGTGCGCATGGTGCCCTGGGCACTGCGCAACAGGCGCGCGCTGGCTTCGGCCAGCGGATCGGGCACAGCCGGTGCACCATCGGCATCGCGCGCTACCGGATCTTTGCGCATGGTCGGATTACTGGCATGATTTGCGACATGTGACACGCGTATAGGGCAATTCTGACGCGAATTGTAGCGATCATATTGCCAAATGGTGCTTCAATTGCGCATCCGGCCTGCATAGTCTGCAGCCATCAAAACAGAGGACACCTGACATGGCCGAAAAGAGCCTTCGCACCATCATCATCGGCGCCGGAATGGCCGGAATGCTTGCCGGCATCAAGCTGCTGGAACGCGGCGAAACCGATTTCATCATTTATGAAAAAGGCGGATCGGCCGGCGGGACCTGGCGCGAGAACACGTACCCGGGCCTTGCTTGCGACACGCCTGCGCACAGCTATTCCTATTCGTTCGCGCTGAACCCCGAATGGAGCGCATTTTACGCTCCGGGCAGCGAGATCAAGGCCTATTTCGAAGGCATTGCGGAACGGTATGGGCTGATGCCTTTTATCCGCTTCAGCACCGAAATTGACCGCTGCGATTGGCGCGACGGCCGCTGGCATGTGACAACCAAGGCTGGCGAGGTGGATTCTTGCGACATTCTGGTGGCGGCAAGTGGTGTTTTGCATCACCCCAGTGTGCCCGCCATTCCCGGTCTGGAGACCTTCGAGCGCCCCTGGTTCCACAGCGCCCGCTGGGACCATTCCGTGCAGCTGGATGGCAAACGGATCGGTGTGATCGGCAATGGATCAACCGGCGTACAGATCGTTTCAGCGCTGGCCAATCGAGCGGCCAGGCTGGTCCATTTCCAGCGTTCGCCACAATGGATCATGCCCTGCCCCGACCTGCAATACACCGAAGCCGACAAGCAGGCCTTCCGCGATGATCCTGAAAAGATCGAGGCTGTGCGCAACGGCCCGGATGCCGCCGCCCGCAAGGCCCGCTTTACCGCCGCGATCATCGACATGGATTCGCCCGAACTTTCCGAAATTCAGGACATCGTCGAGAAGAACCTGGAAGAGAGCATCCGCGATCCGGAACTGAAGGAAAAGCTGCGCCCCAATTACCGCGCGGCCTGCAAACGCATGATCTTTTCAGCCCACTATTACAACGCCGTGCAGGAACCAACCGTATTCCTTGAAAACAAGGCGATCGAGCGCGTCGAGGCTACCGGCATCCGCATGAAGGACGGCACCTTCCACGAGCTGGACGTGCTGGCCGTTGCCACAGGATTCGACGTGGGCAAGTTCGTACGGCCTATGAAGTTCCATGGCGAAGGTGGTCTGGATCTTGACGAATTCTGGAAGAAGGGTCCGCGCGCCTATTATGCTGTCACCATCCCGCACTTCCCCAATCTGTGCCTGCTCAATGGCCCGACCGGCCCTGTCGGCAATTTTTCGCTGATCGATATTGCCGAAAAGCAGTGGGCCTATTTCGAACAGTTGATCGACCTTGTCCGGTCCGGAAAGGCCAAGTCCGTCGCCCCGACAGAGGCGGCGCTGGAAACCTATGAAGCGGCGCGCAACAAGGATGCGATGCGCACGGTCTTTGCATCGGGTTGCAGCAGTTGGTATCTTGATGCCAACGGGGTGCCGCAAGTGTGGCCGTGGAGCTATGACCACTTCGTCGAAGTGATGCGCGCACCAGACTTGTCTCATTACGCGCTGGTGGTCTGAAGCCAGACCGCCCCCCTATACCGTTCCTACGCCTGTTACCGGTGAACCCACAGCACCGGGCAGGCGCAGCGGCGGCGCGGTGAACAGGAAACGGCTGCGGCCATGGTCACGCAGCCAATCGGCAAGATCGCTGAGCA
>CAZSTP010000161.1:0-6243 GCA_964609325.1 uncultured Novosphingobium sp.
TGACAACCCCGGTGCCCTTGCTGGCGCCTGTAATGATGGCAACTTTGCCTGCCAACCGGCCTGTATTTTTTGACATCCGAATCTCTCCTTTTTGCGTTAAGCTAACACCCGTTAGCTCTAAGCGTTTTGTGGGGCAAGTCCTGCCGCGCCGAACCGCCGTGTGCGTCGTGCGGGCGGAATAGAATGGCAAGTGTGTCGAGCACGAAGTCCTTCACGCCAGCGGCATTGTTGCCATCACGCAAGGGTGAAAGATGCGCGATGGCAATGCGTCCGTGGACCATCGATAGCGCCAATACGGTGGCTGATGCGGAATCGGCGGTCGGCAGGGAAACGCCGCGCGTCAACGCAGCCTCGATGGATTCAAGGACAAGCCGATAGGCCGGGCGTAACGGCCCTTCCAGATCATGTTCCACGCCCGATGACAGGGCAAAAAGCAATTGGTAGCGCGACGGGCGCTCCATCGCATATTGCACATAGGCGCTCAGTTGCGCCTCAAGCACGGCCATGGGGCCAGCGCCGCCTGCGGCAACCGCGGCCTGCGCCATCCGGTCGCCCATTTGTGCCCAGCATACCGAGACGATGTCTGTCATCATCGCGCGGGCATCGGTGAAATGCCGGTAGACCGACGGTGCGGCAACGCCGGCTTCCTTTGCGACCATGCGCAAGCTTAGTTGGGCGCCGGGCTGCCGGTCGAGAATGCGCATGGCAGCCTCGACCAGTTCCTGTTTCAGCCGAGCGCCTTCGCCGCGCTGGTTGCGCTGTCGCCTGATGTCGCCGCTTTCTTCGGTCACGCCTGCTCCCGTTGGTTCGATGACGAGTGTCATCGGGCTAACGGACGTTATCTGAAGGGTCGCAAGGCGGCAACCGATGCACCAATCGCGCTCCTGCTCAACGCATCCGGTATTTGATCGGCAGGTGCTTTACCCCGCCAACGAAGCTGCCTTCGACATAACGGGGAGTCCCTGCCAGTTCGACATGTTCGACGCGGTCAAGGAATTCGCGGAAGAACGATTGCAGTTCGAACCGCGCAAGGAACTGGCCGAGGCATACGTGCGGGCCAGTGCCGAAGGCAAGGTGCCGGTTGGGCTTGCGATCAATCCGGAAGGTGTAGGGATCTTCGTAGATTTCCTCGTCGAAGCTGCCCGAAGGGAAGCTGAGCAGCAAGTGGTCGCCCCCTTTGATCTGTTTTCCCGCAACCGTGCAATCGCTGACAGCGGTGCGGCAGAAGTGCTTTACCGGAGTGGTCCAGCGCAGGATTTCTTCCACTGCCAGTGGCATCAACGCAGGGTCGGCACGCAACTTGGCAAGCTGGTCAGGGTTTTGCAGGAATGCCAGCATTCCGGTCGTCAGCGCGTAACTGGTGGTATCGTGGCCCGCCGTTGCGGCAATGTTGAAATAGCCGAATACGTCGCGATCAGCCAGAAGTTCGCCATCGATGCGGGCATTGGAGATCACGCTGGCGAGGGTGTCATTGGGGTTCGCGCGCAGATCGTCGATGATCTTCTTGAAGTAATCATACATCACCAGCATGGCCTTGCGCGCACCGCCTTCAGCCTGAAACTCAGGATCCTGGCTCGACAAGGTTTGCTGGGTGAGGCGGAGCATCATCGGCTCGTCCTCAGGCGGGACGCCCAGCATCGTCATCACAACGCGCAGCGGGAAGGCCATGGCCACATCGACAAAATCAATCTCGCCATCGGCATGGTCCATCCGGTTGATGAATTCCTTGGCCAGATTTTCAATATCGCCCACGACGCCTTCAAGCCCTTTGGGCGTGAAGTAGGATTGAGTGATCGTGCGGTAGGCTTTATGTTCGTTGCCATCCATCATGATCAGATTGCGCATGTAGGACGCTGTTTCCTGACCGTTGGCCAATGCGCGTGCTTGCTTCTCGTAGGATAGCGGCAGCAATGCCTGACGCGGCGCATTGATGAACTGCGCGGCGTTGCGTTCCACCTCCAGAATATCGGCGTGACGGCTGACGAGCCAGAACGGCGCGTAGTCGTCTGCCTCGATATAGGGCAGGGGATCGGTCTTGCGGATGCGGGCCAGCAAGCCATGCAATGCTGCAGGGTCGGTAAATGTCCGGGCGTCTGTGATAGCCTCTACCGGAAGTGTGCTTTCAGCCACGTAAATGCTCCTTTTGGGATGTGCAGCTTGCTCTCGCTAATTGTCTCGGCAATAAGACGTGAATAAAGAAATGCAACAAGGGCCTTTCAATGATTATCGATTCTTCCGTTGCTGCTGTCGTGACTGGCGGAGCTTCTGGCCTAGGACTGGCCAGCGTCAAGGCGCTGCGGGCGGTTGGCGCGAAAGTCGCCATCTTCGACATGAATCCCGAGGCCGGCGAAATGGCCGCGCGGGACACCGGATCACTTTACTGCGAAGCCAATGTCCTGTCTGATGAAAGCTTGGACGCAGCCTTTGCCAAGGCCCGGGCGGCGCATGGTCAAGAACGCATTCTGATCTCCTGCGCTGGTGGCGGCAATGCCAAAGCGACGATCCGTAAGGATCGCGAAACCGGCGCAATCAGCGTATTTCCCACTGCGGAATTCGCGCATTACCTGACGCTAAATGCCGTCGGAACATTCGCCACGATCACCCGGTTTGCTGCAGGTGCCGCCACGCTAGATCCGATTGATGGAGAGCGTGGCGCGGTTGTCTGCACCGGTTCGGTCGCTGCACAGGACGGGCAAATGGGCCAGGCCGCCTATGCTGCGGGCAAGGCGGCCATCGTTGGTATGACGCTGCCAATTGCGCGTGATCTTGGGCGATTTGGCATTCGCGTCAATACAATACTGCCCGGCATTTTCAGCACGCCCATGATGAACCGTGCGCCGCAGGAAATGAAGGACCGGCTGAGCGCGATGACCGCGTTTCCCAACCGTTTCGGCAATCCGGAAGAGTATGCCGCGATGGCCCTTGAACTGTGCCGCAATACATATGTTAATGCGCAGGCGATCCGGGTCGATGCAGGAATTCGTTTCTCGGCTAAGTAACCGGCAAAAGCCGCTGTAAATTAAAGGAGTTGGATTGATGAAGGCAGCGGTTTTCCGTCAAATGGGCCAGCGCATGGAGATCGAGGACGTCAGCGTGTCCAAACCGATCGGGCGCGAGGTTCTGGTCAAGCTTGAAGCGGTGGGCGTGTGCCATTCCGACCTGCACATCCTGACCGGTGATCTGCCGCATCCTCTGCCTGCCATTCTGGGCCATGAAGCTGCGGGAATCGTCGAACAGGTCGGCCCCGAAGTGCACAACGTGAAGCCTGGCGATCATGTGGTCGTTTGCCTAACCTTCCATTGCGGGCATTGCGAACAGTGCGGCGGCGGCAACAGCCATCGTTGCACCACGTCCGAGGCGATGCGCGGCGCGGATGAACCCCCACGCCTGTTCCGCGATCAGGAACGCTTTGCCCCGTTCATGAACATGGGCGCCTTTGCCGAACAGATTCTTGTCCACGAGAGCGGCTGCGTACCGATGCGCCGCGACATGCCGTTTGACCGGGCCTGCCTGATCGGTTGCGGTGTGACCACCGGCCTTGGTGCAGCAATCCGCACCGCTGCAATCCGTCCGGGCGAAACCGTGGCGGTTATCGGCTGCGGCGGTGTCGGCCTTTCTGCCATCAATGGTGCGTCTATGGCTGGTGCGGGGCAGATCATCGCGATTGACCGGATCGCATCCAAGCTGGAATTGGCGCGGACTTATGGCGCAACCGATGTGGTCGATGGCACCCAAGGAAACGTAGTCGAACAAGTCATGGCGCTGACCGGCGGACGCGGCGTTGATCATGTGCTGGAATGCATCGGCTTGAAACAGACGATCGAGGAAGGCTTCACCATGCTGACCAAGGGCGGCACCGAAACGATTGTCGGCGCGGCGCGCTTTGATCTGAAAGTGGAACTGCCTGCATTGGCGTTCCTGCGCGAAAAGAAGGTGCAAGGATCAATGATGGGCGGCGTGCGCAACACCATCGACATTCCGCGTTACATTGATCTTTACATGGATGGCCGGCTCAAGCTGGATGAAATGATTTCGCGCCGCCGTCCGTTGTCGGAAGTCAATGAAGCGTTTGACGACATGCACACTGGCACGCTGGCGCGTTCGGTCATCACTTTTTGATTCAAGAGAAGTCGGAGCCTTGCATGACTGAAAGCACCGTAGCAGAACCAGTACGGTTCGAACTGGTCACGCCGCATATCGCGCTGGTGACGCTGGACCGTCCGGAAAAGCGCAATGCGATCAATCCTGAAACGGCCAATGCGCTGGAAGCCATTGTCCGCAAGATCGAGGTTGATCCCGCCATCCGCGTTGCCATCCTTGCCTCAAGCCAGCCCCGCGTGTTTTGCGCAGGAGCTGATCTGGGCGCAGTGGCCGCGGGCAAGGGCGCTGGTCTGGAAACCCCCGGCGGCGGGTTCGCAGGCTTTGTCTATGCCCAGCGGCTGAAGCCGTGGATTGCGGCGGTCGAAGGGGTTGCCGTTGCGGGCGGCTTTGAACTGTGCCTTGCCTGCGACATGATCGTCGCATCACACGATGCGCGGTTTGGCCTGCCTGAAACCAAACGCGGTTTGATGGCAGCAGCAGGTGGCATTCACCGCATCGCCAACATGCTGCCGCGCCCAATTGCTGCAGAATTCATTGCAACGGGCGAACCGATGGATGCTGCGCGGGCGTTTTCCTTTGGACTGCTCAACCGTCTGGTCACGCCGGGGGAAGCCCTGGCCACTGCGCTTGCCCTTGCCGAATCCATTGCCGTCAACGCGCCGCTGGCTGTGCAATATTCGCTGGCCGCAATGCGTGCGAGCATCGGCCAGTCAGATGGTACGGGCCGGGCCTTTGTTGCCGAGCGTCTGGCCGCGCTGCGTGGCACCGAAGACTTCAAGGAAGGCCCGCGTGCGTTTGTGGAAAAGCGCGAACCCGTGTGGACGGGGCGATAACAAACGTTCGGGAGAGGAGCGAGATGACTGAATTTGCAGCATTGTGCACGATGACGCTTGATCTTGCGCCATCACTGTCCGTCGGCACGGGGCCTGCCGGGGACCGCAGCATTGGCGGTGTCCGCACGGCCGTGGTTAGTGGTGAGCGCCTGAATGCTACGCTGGCGGGCCCTGCTGCGGCTGACTGGCTGGTGCGCACGGGGGCCATTGGGGTGATTGACGCAAGGCTTGTCCTGCGCACGCATGACGATGCGCTGATCTATATGTCTTATGGCGGACGGCTTGATCTGTCGAACCCGGCGGCTGGCCTTTTTGCCTATATTGCGCCCGTGTTTGAAACCGGTGATCCGCGTTATGCGTGGCTCAATGCTGTTCAGGCCGCAGGCAAAGGCAAACTGACACTTTCTGCCGATGGCGCCACGCTGGTTTACGATCTTTACGAAGTCCGCTGACTGAAAGGCACCTGCGATGCTGACCAAGGCGGATGACTATCCGATCCACCAGACCCCGGACCCGATTGCCTTTTCGGGAACGGACCGCAATTTCTATGATCGCTATTTCTTCAATGGCTACACCACCAATGGCAAAGTTTTCTTTGCCGCTGCGCTTGGGGTCTATCCGCATCTGAACATCATGGATGCAGGCTTTGCCGTGCGGATCGGCGACCGCCAGTACAACCTGCATGCCTCGCGCCATTTGCATATGGAGCGGATGGACACGCAAGTCGGGCCGATCCGCGTCGAAGTGGTCGAACCGCTCAAGACCTTGCGCATTGTCGTGGATGACAATGAACACGGTATCGCGGCTGACATCACCATCACCGGTCGCCACGCCCCCATAGAAGAGCCGCGCACCACGCGCCGCAATGGTCCGCGCATCGTGCAGGACATTACCCGCATGACGCAGCTTGGCCGGTGGTCTGGCTGGATCCGTGCAGGCGGGCACACGGTAACGCTGGATGAAGCGACAACGCCGGGCACCCGTGACCGCAGCTGGGGCGTGCGCCATGTGGGGATGCGCGATCCGCAAGTGCCCGTGGTGGCGCAGGAATTTCAGGTGTGGTGGGTGTGGCTGCCCGCGCATCTTGAAGACCGCGTGATTCATTTCTTCGTCAATGAAGACGGCGATGGAAAGGTGTGGAATCTGGGCTTTGCGATGGTTCGTGATGGCGGTGCAGTGGAGCATTTGCACAATGCCACGATGGACCTCGACTTCGCCCCCGGCACCCGCTTTCCGGCAAAGGCGGTGGTTACGGCGCAAGATGCCGCTGGCGGGACGTATCGCATCGAAGCTACGCCCCACGCGCGGT
>CAZSTP010000162.1:0-6203 GCA_964609325.1 uncultured Novosphingobium sp.
GGAACCCACGCGACTTCCCCCCTCCGTCAGCCCTGCGGGCTGCCACCTCCCCCATAAGGGGAGGATCGGGAAAAGGAGCCTGATATGGCTGAATACGATTACGACGTTCTGGTTATCGGTGCCGGTCCCGGCGGTTATGTTGCCGCTATCCGTGCGGCGCAACTCGGCCTGAAGGTTGCTTGTGCCGAAGGGCGCGAGACGCTGGGCGGAACCTGCCTCAACGTCGGCTGCATCCCCTCCAAGGCGCTGCTGCACGGATCGGAAAAGTTCGACGAGGCCGTGAACGGCACATTCGATACTTATGGCATCAAAACCGGGAAGGTCGAACTCGATCTGTCGAAAATGCAGGGCCAGAAGCTGGATTCGGTCAAGCAATTGACCGGCGGCATCGAATTCCTGTTCAAGAAGAACAAGGTGACATGGCTGAAGGGTTACGCGAACTTCGAAGACGCGCACTCGGTGACCGTCGCTGGCCAGAAGGTCACCGCCAAGAACATCGTGATCGCTACCGGCTCCAGCGTAACGCCCCTCCCCGGCGTCACGGTTGATAACGACGCCGGCATTATCGTTGACAGCACCGGCGCGCTGGCGCTGGATCGCGTGCCCGATCAAATGGTGGTGATCGGCGGCGGCGTGATCGGGCTTGAGCTCGGCTCGGTCTGGCGCCGTCTGGGTGCGAAAGTCACGGTCGTTGAATTCCTCGATCAATTGCTGCCCGGCATGGACGGCGATGTGCGCAAGGAAGCTGCCAAGATCTTCAAGAAGCAGGGCATGGACCTGAAGCTTTCCACCAAGGTGACCGGCGTCTCCGTCAGCGGCAAAACCGCGACGCTGACGGTCGAACCCTCCAAGGGTGGCGAAGCTTCGACCATCGAGGCCGATTGCGTACTGGTGGCGATTGGCCGCCGCCCCAATGTCGATGGCCTCGGCCTCGACAAGATCGGCCTTGCCGTCAACGCACGCGGCCAGATCGAAACCGATCACGATTTTGCGACCAAGGTCGATGGCGTCTGGGCTATCGGCGATGTGATCCCCGGCCCGATGCTGGCGCACAAGGCCGAGGACGAAGGCATTGCCGTTGCTGAAAACATCGCAGGCCTGACAGGCATCGTGAACCACGATCTGATCCCCGGCGTAGTCTATACCTTCCCCGAATTTGCAGGCGTTGGCCTGACCGAGGAAGCGGCGAAAGAAAAAGGCGAAATCAAGGTCGGCAAGTTCCCGATGATGGCCAACAGCCGCGCCAAGACCAACCATGAACCCGACGGCTTCGTAAAAGTCATCTCCGACGCCAAGACCGACCGCGTTCTGGGCGTGTGGTGCATCGCATCGGTGGCGGGCACGATGATCGCGCAAGCCACGCAAGCGATGGAATTCGGCGCAACATCGGAAGACATCGCCTATACCTGCCACGCCCACCCGACACATGCCGAAGCCCTGAAGGAAGCGGCCATGGCGGTTACGGGCAAACCGATCCACATGTGACGGGTTTGGCCATTACGCAAGGAACGTCGGGGCTGTCTGTGAGAACACGGACAGCCCTTTCGTTTGCCGCGCTGGTCTTGCCTGTGCTGGCAGGCCTTGCATGGATGACGGCTGCGGGTGCGCCATCAAGGCTGGTAATCACCAATTCTGCGGCATTGATTCTTGCGCTGGTTGTGGCGGCCTTTCCGGCAAGGGTTTTGTATTCGCCGTGGGTGGCAATTGCATGTGCAAGTGCAGTTGTCATGACAGCCATCGGCGGGATCGAGATCGAGGGCGTGCGGCGCTGGTTCGCGCTAGGTCCGCTGCATCTGCACACTGCCATGCTGGTCCTTCCGCTGTTTGTCGCAACCTTGCCATTGTTGCCGGTTGTCCAACGCACGGTAGCCTTGGCATCGGTTTTGATCGCTACGGTTATCCAACCGGATCTGGCGGCGACATTGGCTCTGACTGGCGCAATCGTCTTGGCACCTGCGGACGGGCAAAAGAAGATCGGCTTGGTGACGGGGGGATTTGCCCTGCTGGCCGCCTTCATGCTTGATGGCCCGCAACCTGCGCCGGTGGCATTTGTCGAAGGCGTCCTGAATCAGGCCTGGGCGGCATCCAAAGCATGGTTTGCGATAGTGCTTGCCGGACAGTTTGCGCTCTTGGCCATTGCCTTTAGCGCCCCCCCGCAAGGGCGGGCGCTTGCCGGTTTCTGGGCAGGGTGTGCCCTTGCATCGGTGATCGGCCCTTATCCTGCCCCCATGATTGGCGGCGGAGCGGCACCGGTTATCGGCTTCGGGCTGGCACTTGGGGCCTTGCGCCGTTCACAACGAAATACCGCGCAAGGGGTGGGCAAAAGCGCAGACTTGGCCTAATCGCAACGCTGGTGGAAATGAAGGAAGACCCCCGATGTCGATCAAGCTTACCCTCACCGAAGATGAAACCGAGATCCTGATCGATGCGCTGGAAGCCGATATGGAAGGCTATCTCGAAGCGGCCAAGGAAGCGCGCGGCAATACGCGCCGGGAAGAGATGAAGACCTTCACCGATGCCGCAGAGCGCATTGGCGCATTGAAAGCGCGGCTTGAGGCGCTGCTCGGCGAATAAGCCGGCCCTTGTGCGGATCACCCGCCGCCTTGTTGTTTCCGCGCTGGCCGCGTGCGGGCTCCTGCCCTCAACCGTGGCCGCGCAAGGAACAACCGGCGGTTTGGGTGCCCTGCTTTCACGGCCCATGTCGCCTGCCTCACTGGCGGCCATCCGCCGCGCACTGGGCACACCGGGAATGGCAGTGCTGTGGCAGGCGGGATATGCGCCGCCCGTGGTGCTCGCCGATGGCTTTCGGGTAGCCGGACACCCCTCGCCCGTCACGCCGCAAGACAAGTGGCATCTCGGATCGATCACCAAATCGCTGACCGCCACGCTCTTTGCGCGCATGGTCGAAGCAGGCGTGATCGGCTGGGACACGCCGATCGGCAGCGTCCTGCCCGACGTGCCGCGCCGCCACCGCAGCCTGACATCCATCGAATTGCTGAGCCACCACGCGGGACTTGCCAAAGACATCCCCTTGCGCGCCCTGTTCGCCATGCCGCTGATCGAGGCAGACGCGCGTGCCAACCGCCGTCGCTATGCGGAAATGGCGCTGGATATGCGCCCCATCGGCCCGGCGCGCAGTGGTTATGCCTATTCCAACGCGGGCTATGTGTTGGCCGCGCACATGCTGGAAGTGGCAACCGGCCTGTCTTATGAAACGCTGGTGCAGCGCGAAGTGCTGGGGCCTTTGGGCATGACCAGCGCGGGATTCGGTCCGCCGGGATCACCCGACCTGATCGATCAGCCCTACGGCCACGAAGACGGCGAACCTGTATGGGCTGACAATCCCGCTACGATGGCTCCGGCAGGCGGGCTGCACATGGCGCCGGGCGATCTTGCCACGTATCTGCGCGCACACCGTGATCGCGCTCCGCTGCTCCGCCCGGAAAGCTGGGCGCAATTGCACAGCCCCCGCTTTGGCAGCACCTCGGCGCTAGGCTGGATCACGGGAAGCGATGGCAGCTTGTGGCACAACGGGTCGAACACGCGCTGGTATGCCGAAGTGCTGGTCGAGCCGCAATCCGGCCTGATCGCGGGCCATTGCGGCAATGACATGGCGCTGTTTTCGAAGCAACGCGCGCTCTTGCCCGCGCTGCGCCAAGCCGCCATGGGCCAGCGATGAACACCGCTATCCCGCAACTGCTTGACCTTGCAGGCATCGCCGTCTTCGCGCTGACCGGTGCCTTGCTCGCCGCCAAGCTGCGGCAGACATTCGTCACGATGGCGTTCTTCGCGCTGGTTACCGGCGTTGGCGGCGGATCGGTGCGCGATTTGCTGATCGGCGCGCCGGTGTTCTGGGTGCGCGATCCGTGGGTTGCGCCGGTATGCCTGGCCATTGCCCTGCTCGCCTGGTTCACACCGCGCACATGGTGGGACAAACCCGTGCTTGAATGGGCCGATGCTGCAGGCCTTGGCGCTTATGCCGTCCTCGGCACGGCCAAGGCGCTGGCGTTTGGGGTGCCGCCGGTGCCCGCCGTGCTGATGGGTGTGATCACCGGCTGCGTTGGCGGGATCATCCGCGATGTGCTGGCCGGACGTCCCTCCATCCTCATGCGGCCAGAGCTTTACGTGACGGCAGCGGCGCTTTCATCCACGCTGTGCGCGGGCGGAATGGCGCTGGGGCTGTCGAGCGGGCTCGTCTGGCCCGTTGCCGCGCTGGCAGGGTTCGGCTTGCGCGGCGCGGCGATCTGGTGGCGGTTGGGGCTGCCGGTCTACCGGGCGGATGCGGGTTAATCATCCGCCCGCAAAGGCATCAGCCGATCATTTCGACCACGACTTTGCCCATCGCCTTGCGGTCCTCCAGCATCGCAATCGCATCGCTGCCCTGTTCCAGCGCAAAGCGTGACGATACGCGCGGGTTGATCTTCCCGGCCTTGAGCAGGTCAAACAATTCAGCCACTTGCGCCTTGAACTTCACAGGCTCTCTCGCAATGTAAGCGCCCCAGAACACGCCGCACACGTCGCACGATTTCAGCAGCGTCAGGTTCAACGGCAGCTTGGCAATACCCGCCGGAAAGCCCACCACAAGGAAGCGCCCTTCCCACGCAATCGCGCGCACCGCGGGTTCGGAATAGTCCCCGCCCACGATGTCATAGACAATATCCGCACCGTTCGGCCCGCAGGCCTTCTTGAAGGCTTCGGCCAGCTCCTTGGACTGCGCCTTGTCAAACGGTGCGCGTCCATAGACGACCACATCATCGGCCCCGGCGGCGCGTGCGACGGCGGCCTTTTCCTCGCTCGAAACACCGGCGATCACGCGCGCGCCATAGGCTTTGGCAAGCTCTACCGCCGAAAGACCCACGCCACCCGCCGCGCCCAGCACCAGCACCACATCGCCCGCCTTGATATGGCCGCGATCCTTCAATCCGTGGATGGTCGTGCCATAGGTCATCAGCAGCGATGCACCGGTGGCAAAATCAACATCATCGGGCAACGCAAACAGGCTGCTGGCAGGCGCGATGATCTTTTCCGCAAGCCCGCCATGACCGATCATCGCGATCACGCGATCCCCCACCGACCAGCCCGAAACGCCCTCGCCCAGTGCCTCGATCGTGCCCGCCAGTTCGCTGCCGGGGGCATAGGGCCGCTCCGGCTTGAACTGGTACAGATCGCGGATCATCAGCGTATCGGGAAAGTTGATCGAGCAGGCGTGAACCCGCACCAGCACCTGGCCTGCACCGGGCACAGGATCGGGCAGATCATCCAGCACCAGTGTTTCCGGGCCGCCCGCTGCGTGAGTGCGCAGTGCCTTCATTGCATTGTCTCCCAAAGCCTAATGCGGAATCAATCCGCTTCAAGCCTCAAGGAAGCAAGTTTTGCGCGGCTTGAAAAGCCTTTTAATTGAGCGCTTAAGCTGCGGCTACGACATCGGTTCCGCGCGCAAGGAAGGGCAACTCGTCACGCATCTTGCCCTCATGCAAGGAAATCGCATCGCCGCGCGCCATCGTCAGCCCCACTTCATCAAGGCCATTAAGCAGGCAATTCTTGCGGAACGCGTCGATCTCGAACGAATAGCGGTCCTGAAACGGGGTGGAGACGGTTTGCGTTTCCAGATCGATCATCACCGGATCGGTTTGGGCCACTTCCATCAAGCGGTCGATGGCTTCCTGTGGCAGCACGACCGTCAGGATGCCGTTCTTGAACGCATTGCCTGAAAAAATGTCGGAAAACGAAGGCGCGATCACCGCCTTGATCCCCAGATCCAGCAAGGCCCAGGCGGCATGTTCGCGGCTGGAACCGCAACCGAAATTGTCGCCCGCGATCAGGATCGGCGAGCCGGAAAATTCGGCGCTGTCAAAGATATTGTCCGGATCTTCGCGCAATGCCTCAAACGCACCCCGCCCAAGGCCCTGACGCGAAATCGTCTTGAGCCATTTCGCAGGGATGATCACGTCGGTATCGACGTTCTTGCGGCCGAACGGGATAGCCCGTCCATCAATCTGGTTCACCGGTTCCATGGCGTCGCTATAGCTTCAGCAAGGATGGATGCAAGACAATCAATCCGTCTCGGGCACGTCCACCGGCGGCGCTTTCGGCTCGGTCGATTCCGCCCGCTCTTTCCGGCGCGATGCGTAAAGCAGTGCCGCAGCAAGCGCTGCCGAGCCAATCGCCGCGCCCGCCATGGCAGCTTTGCCAGTCCAGTCGGT
>CAZSTP010000163.1:0-6193 GCA_964609325.1 uncultured Novosphingobium sp.
CGGCCTAGGGCGACGGGTCGCAGGCAGATCACGATGGCCTCCGTGATCAAGATGGTGAAGGATGCTCAAAAACTCCTGCAGGCTGAAGACTTGCGAGCCTTTTACAAGGGTGTCGCCGACGCTCCGGAGGGGCATCCAGGCGTCATGCCCGCCGAGTGCTACACGGGGAAATTTCGCATTTACCATGCGAGCCACCCGGATCTGCACAAGCCTATGGAATGGTTCATCAAGGGCGTGCTGCCGGTGAGCGACCTTATCGTCCTCTATGGCGCGTCCGGAAGCGGCAAGAGCTTCGTTGCCTTTGATATGGCGGCGGTCATTGCGCGCGGCATCGCATGGCAGGGGTGTCGAGTGAAGCGGGCGAAAGTCGTCTTTGTCGTCGCTGAAGGCGCTGGCGGCATGAAGAACCGCATTAACGCTTATTGTCAACACCACGGACTTGAGCCCGCTGACCTCGACATCAGTTTCGTTCTTGCAGCGCCTAACGTCCTTGACGATGACGACGTGTCGGAGCTTGCAAAATCAATCAAGTCTAGTGGTGCAGGCATCTTTGTGGTCGATACATTTGCACAGGTAACGCCGGGTGCCGACGAAAATAGCGGCAAGGACATGGGCCGTGCTTTGCGGAACCTGAGGACCATCACAGAGGCTACCGGCGCAACCGCATTGGTTGTGCACCATACGGGCAAGGATGCCGCGCGCGGTGCACGCGGTTGGTCGGGTATCCGGGCAGCAGCAGACGCGGAGATCGAGATCAGCGCCAGCGGCAACGTGCGCCTTATTTCGCTGAAAAAGCTGAAGGAGGGCGATGACAGCAGGCAATGGAGCTTTCGTTTGGCGATCGTGGGCCTCGGGACGGATAGCGATGGGGACCCCATGTCCAGTTGTGTGGTCGAATACACGGACATGTCACCTGCCATGAGTGCGGCACCTAGGCAGCCCAAAGGGGCCATCCAGAAACGTGTTCTGGAGACAGCCCGAGCCTGTGGCGCTTCGACGCCACAGGGGGCGTTGAGCACCGCCATTATTGACGCAGCCGTCAACTCAATCCCGTACGACCCGATCCAAGCCGAGGGTTCCAAGAAGCCTCGGGATCAACGCCGCACTCACGCCGAGCGCTCACTCCGTGGCCTTTGCGAAGGAGAATTCCTTGTGGCGGTTGGCGAGCGCATATTTCTGCCCGGCTTTCAACATTTCGCGTTCGACGCAAATGTTTGCGACCACGGTGATGCTTCAGCTTCATCTTGCTTGAAATGAGGCAACAGCCCCAAATGAAACATCACCGGCAAAGGCTGCTTCAATGCTTCAACTGCTTCACACACCTTTAGGGGTGAAGCAGTTGAAGCTGAGGCATGCCCAGGGGCACCATGTCGCAGCTTATCGGCAAGACCCTTCTATCGAAAGCAGTTCGATGTCTGCTAGCTAGACCATATGGACGATCCTGACGATTTGCGCCGCTCGGCGCCAGCCACTTTCCGCAACCGTGAAGCAGTTATCGAAGTGCTGCGCGACGCTCTGCCTGCGTCAGGCCGGGTGTTGGAAGTAGCAAGTGGAACAGGAGAACACATCGTCTACTTCGCTCGGCACTTGCCAAATTTGGAATGGCAACCCTCAGATGCGTCGCTGGCGGCGCGCCAGTCGATAAACGCATGGGCTGAGGCCGAGCGACTGGCAAACGTCAGTGCACCACTCGAACTCGATGCAGCACTTTCGGCTTGGCCAGTCGATCAGGCCGCGGCGATCATTTGCATAAACATGATCCACATAAGCCCTTGGGAAGCGACGGTCGGGCTGATGCGTGGAGCGATGCGCATCTTGCCTGATGGCGGCCCACTATACCTCTACGGTCCGTTTCGCCGCCCCGACCGGCCACTCGAACCCAGCAACGAGGCCTTTGACCGCGACTTGCGCAATCGGGATACCTCCTGGGGCGTACGTGAGCTGGATGCGGTAATCGCCTGCGGCTCGCTGTTCGGGCTTAAAATCAAGGAGTGCCTCGACATGCCTGCAAACAACATGTCGGTCGTCTTTCGCAAGGCCTAGCTTTCCGTGCTCAGTTTTGCCATTTAGGCGGTTGTTGTGCAGATGAAATCGACCTGTCGAAAGCCGAAGTATCATCACAGCAACAGTACGGCCTAGGATTGACAAGGTCTGGGACGTTTCTGCCATTCATACGCGAAATGTTGAACGGCAGGTTTAGCCAGAAGCCGACACTCGCTGGTCGCCAGACAAATCATGCACATGGATAGCAACTGAGCCGAATGGGGATCGCCAGTTTTGGCGCATGATGAACCCGGCACGCTAACCCGGGAAACGGCTAAATTCTTGCGGCAATTGGTGATTTGTGTTTCGCAGCGAGCGCCGCAGGGTAGGCTGCATGCTATGACCTAGCGGAGAGCAGCGGTGCGCCAGTGATTGGTGGGTTTGGCGATGTCGGCTGACGGCTTGTGCGGCTCGGTCTAACCGGCGCAGGCCAAGTGCGAGATCGGCTTGGTGGCGCGGCTGCCGGTGACGATGGAGGGCCCGCGCGCGACCGAGCCGGTGGAGGCCAATGGCAAGGCTACTACATTCTGGCTCGATAGTGGGGCATTTTTCAGCTTCATGTTAAACCGGTGGCTTGCCCCATTTTATACCGGCGTTGACATTTGATTACACTTGAACCGTTCCGGCCCGGATAAATTTGGTGAGCAGTTGCTGCTTATCATTGGGGCGAGCGAAGCGACATAATGTAAGTTGTGGCCATCTCGGCATCGTCCTCGTCGAGTTTGAGCGACATTGCAGCGGGTGTATCGTGACCGTCACGAAAAAACTCGCGTAACGTTTCTTGGTTGAATCCCATGTCGTTGGCCACCGCCACAAAGCTGGGTGCCTGCGGATTGGGCGGCGTAACTCCCGGTCTTAAAGCATGACAACCGCTACATTGCGCTTCGACGAAAGAAAGTCCGCGCGCGACCTGCGCTTGCTCGGCGGTCGCAAGGACGACCGTTGAATTTGAAGCAGCAGGTTCCTTCACGGCAGGCATGCACGCACACAACAGGGCGGTTCCCAATGCAACAGACGGTCGATAAAATGCCATGGCGAGCCTTTCCGGTAGCGGGCAGCGAACTACGGTTACGCATGTCCAACATTTTTGCCAAGTTGGCGGCTTGATATAGGCGAGCAAATGGCGCCGATAGTCGTCATGTCGACAACAACCGCAGGCACCCTAGCGCAACAGGGCGTCAAATCACCCATCATGCGCCAATGCTTATCAAACCGATCGCCATGCCGGTAGGCGCCGGGCTATGGCCTTTTGAAGTAAACCATCCAGAGTGAGCGCAGTTAAGCCTTGGCTGACACCAACCAAGCCTTGCCCTGCATCATCACCCCTAGGTTCGGCACGTGGTACTTTGCGAACAATTCCAACAATTCGCCCTCCGCCGCAGCTCGGACATCTGCTCCCTGCTCGTCCAGCGCTTTGCCAACGGCCATTGAGGACAACACGAAACTGACCGCTTCCTGTGCCGTTGCACCAACGCCGCCAACCGGTTGCTGCCCTGTATAGGCCACGATGTCGGGACTCGAAAAACCACCGGCCGCAAGAACCTCGTTCAAATACTCCAGATCCTCGAATGCAAAGGGTCCTGGCGCGCGCGGTACGGCAGGCGGAATATCGACATGTCTGCGGACAACGCCCATCATTTCCATCATCCACAAATTGTCGCGCGGCGGTGCCCAAACTGCGAGATCGATCCGCGCACCGGGCCGCAAAAGGCCGTGCAGGTTTGCAAAAGTCTGATGCGGCTCAGCAAAGAACATGCTGCCAAAGCGCGAAAAGAGACGATCGAATGGCACATCCGGCAATTGCACATTGCTAGCATCTGCACAGATGAAGCGGATATTGCCAACGCCTGCCTCGCTTGCTCGCTTTGTCGACGCCGCAGTAAGGTCGGGCGAAATATCGACGCCCACCGCTTCGCCACCGGGCGCTACGGCATTGGCAATGGCGATTGTTGTGCCACCGCCACCGCAGCCGATATCCAGCACCCGCTCACCGGGCTGGAAAGCAGCGCGCGCAAGGAGGGCCGCGCCGATGGGGGCAATCATCCCTTCAAACCGGGAGAGGTTGGCAAGCCATTTGGCACCCATTTCCCCGGCCCAGTCTTCACCTTTGATCGTGTTAGCCTTGTCATCCGCTGGTCCGGTCATGCCAGTTCCCTCTTTGAATATCGCCGCATCATAAACTGGTATGGTTCAAAAAAGATAGCGACTAATTACTCACAATGATGCATGGCAAGCCTATGCCCCGCACCAAAATGTCTGCCGAAGCGCGCCGCGCCGTCACTGTTGAAACGGTGATCGGTCTGGCTGCAACCACAAATCCGGCAGACATAACGACAGCCCGGATCGCGGCGCAGATGGGCGTAACGCAGGGCGCGCTGTTCCGCCATTTCGTCGACAAGCAAGCGATCTGGGCAGCGGTGATGGATTGGACGACCACCACATTGCTGGCGCGCTTTGATGCTGTTGCAGGGGCTACGCCGATTGAGCGGCTGCGTGCGATGTTTGCCACGCACATTGATTTTGTCGTGACCCATCCCGGCGTGCCCCGTATTCTGTTTGGCGAATTGCAGCGCGATGGCGATGCGCAGGGCAAGATGTGCGTGCGTACGCTAATGGGCGCGTATCGCGAGCGTGTGATGGCCTTGCTCATCGACGCCAAAGCGCAGGCGATCATTGCCGAAAAGGTAGACGTTGCTGCCGCGGCCACAATGTTCCTTGGCATGGTGCAGGGGCTCGTCATGCAGGCGATGGCTGCCGGTGATTTCACTTCAATGCCAGCCATTTCCGCGAGATTGTTCGACCTCTATCTTGACGGGCTTGGAGTGGCCAAATGACTTTGCCGTTCACCATGAGCCGCCGTGGCTGGACATTGCTGGCCGTGCTGGTGCCACTGCTGGTGCTCTTTGCCTGGGTGGCATTCCGCTCTGGCCCGTTGGCCCCGATCAATGTGACGGTCGCCAAGGTGGATGAACGCAGCGTTTCCCCTGCCATGTTCGGGATCGGCACCGTCGATGCCCGCTACACCCAGAAAGTCGGGCCGACGGCTGCGGGCAGGGTGACAATGGTTGCTGTGGATGTGGGTGATACGGTACAGGAAGGCCAATTGCTGGCGCAGATTGACCCCATCGATCTTGATCAGCGGATCGATGCTGCGGCGGGCGGGACTGCGCGGTCAGCCGCGCTGGAACAGGCTGCCGTGGCCCAGATCGCCGATGCTACCGCCCGCGTCGTCCTCGCCCGATCCGTGGCCGGACGGACGGAAAAACTGAAGCGGGGCGGCTGGGTCACCGATGCGATGGTCGATCAGCGCCGTCAGGAACTGGCCGCCGCGCAGGCAGGGCTTGCCGCTGCGCAGGCCAATCGCCACGCGGCTATAATGGATCGCGGGCGTCTGGGGGCGGAACGGTCGGCGCTGGTTGAACAACGCGCCAATCTGCGGCTTGTCGCACCGCATACAGGACTGGTGGTGCGCCGCGCTGTGGAACCCGGCACGACCGTAGTGGCCGGTCAGTCCGTGATCGAGATCATCGATCCTTCGCAATTGTGGATCAACGTGCGCTTTGACCAAACCCAATCGGACGGTCTGGCAGCGGGCCTGCCGGTGCAGATTGCTTTGCGGTCAAGGCCGGATGTACCCCTTTCAGGCATCATCGAACGTGTTGAGCCGATAGCAGATGCGTTGACCGAAGAAGTGCTGGCCAAGGCGCGGTTCACGGTCACCGGCGATATGCCCGCAATTGGTGAACTGGCCGAGGTAACCGTGGCCCTGCCTGCACAAACGCGATCGCTGGCCATTCCCAATGCCGCTGTTCACCGGATCGATGGTCAGGTTGGCGTTTGGGCGATCCGTGATGGTGACCTTGCCTTCGTGCCGTTGAAACTGGGCGCGCAGGATCTGGAGGGCTGGGTGCAAGTTTTGGGCGGCCTTACCCGGGGCGAGCAGATCGTGACTCACAACGCGCGGGCATTGTCTTCCAGCAGCCGGTTCAGCATTGTCGATACGCTGCCATGATCAGCCTGGCGGGGCGCGACATCCTGCATGGCTGGGGCAAATTCGTTCTTACCGGTGTAGGACTGGGTTTGTTGATCGGCGTCACCCTGTCGATGGCGGGCGTCTATCGCGGCATGGTCGATGATGCGCAGGCCTTGC
>CAZSTP010000164.1:0-6188 GCA_964609325.1 uncultured Novosphingobium sp.
ACTCCCGCTTGCGGGAGGGGAGCGAGACTTAATGAGCCGTAGGCGAATTTAGTCGAAGCGGGGTGGGCTGTGCGCCCACCTCACGCAAATCAGCCCACCAAACGCAAACCTGCCGCAACGCCCTCGGCAACAGGCTGATCCGGCCAGATCCCGCGTGTGTCATAGACCGCTTTGCCCGAACGTTCGGCCAACGGGACCACCTTGAACACATCGTGGTCCACCAGCACGATCAGCACGCCGCATTCTTCCAGCGCCGTATCGATATCGATCTGCACCGCGCCGGTGCCGTCGAATTCCCTGGGCAATTCGCTCGCGTATGGTTCTACCACGTTGATCCGGTTGCCGAAC
This sequence comes from uncultured Novosphingobium sp., assembly GCA_964609325.1. Classification (GTDB taxonomy): domain Bacteria; phylum Pseudomonadota; class Alphaproteobacteria; order Sphingomonadales; family Sphingomonadaceae; genus Novosphingobium. The sequence continues at coordinate 349 of CAZSTP010000164.1, forward strand.
TGGCGCGCAAGGTTGGCCGCAACATAGCGCGCGGGGCTTTCGCGAAAGTCATCGATGTTGGCTTTGAAGGCAAGGCCAAGGCACGCCACTTTGGCACCTGGATGCGCTTCGATCAGTTCCGTGGCGCGTTTGACCACGTGATGCATCTTGCCATCGTTCACATTGCGCGCGGTGCGGATCAACGGGGTTTCTTCAGGGGCGCTGGCCACGATAAACCACGGGTCCACCGCGATGCAGTGGCCGCCAACGCCCGGCCCGGGTTGCAGGATGTTCACGCGCGGGTGGCGGTTGGCAAGGCGGATCACCTCCCACACATCCAGCCCCATGCGGTCTGCCACCATCGACAATTCGTTGGCAAAAGCGATGTTCACATCGCGATAGGCATTCTCGACCAGCTTGGTCATTTCGGCAGATCGCGCATCGGTGGTCACGCACGTCCCGCGCACGAAGCGCTTGTAGAACGCCAAAGCCTTGCGCGCGCAACGCGGTGTTATGCCGCCGATGGAGCGGTCGTTATTGGTCAATTCTTCCAGAATGCGGCCCGGCAGCACGCGTTCGGGGCAATAGGCAATCGAAACATCGGGTGTCTCGCCGCTCTTGCCCGGAAACTTCAGGTCAGGCCGCAAACCGGCCATCAGATCGCGCATCTGCTCGGTCGTGCCAACCGGCGATGTCGATTCAAGGATCACGCAATCGCCCGCCTTCAGCACAGCGGCAACTTGCGTGGCGGCAGCCAGAACATACGAGATATCGGGCGTGTGATGCCCGTCCTTTTCAAAGGGTGTCGGCACCGCGATGACGAAGACGTCAGCCGGTTCGATCTGCGTCGATGCGCGCAACAGCCCGCGCTGGACCACGCCATGCACCAGTCCGTCAAGGTCCACTTCCTCGATATGGATTTCGCCGCGATTGATCGTATCGACCACGCGTTGCGACACATCGAGGCCCAGCACGCGGCAACCCGCGCGAGCAATTATCGCAGCGGTCGGAAGCCCGATATAGCCCAGGCCGACAACGCAGACGTCCGGCTTCGTATCACCCATCATTCGCCAGCAACTCCACAATCCGGCGCGCTGTCTGGCCATCCCCGAACGGGTTATGCGCACGCGCCATAGCTGAATAAGCAGCCTTATCGTCGAGGAGGGTGAAGATTTCGGAAACGATGGTCTGCACATCTGTGCCGACCAGCTTGGCCGTGCCGGCGGTCACGCCTTCGGGGCGCTCAGTCGTCTCGCGCATCACCAGCACCGGCTTGCCCAGCGCGGGCGCTTCTTCCTGCACCCCGCCCGAATCGGTCAGCATGATGTCGGCAATCGCCAGCAACCGCGCAAAGTGCGGATAATCCAGCGGCTCGATCATCGCCACATTGGGCAATCCGGCAAGCGCATCGTCCATCACTTTGCGCACGTTGGGGTTGGGATGGACCGGAAAGATCAGCGCCACATCATCGCGCGCGGCAATCTGGCGGATCGCCTCGGCAATGTTCTCAAGCCCCCCGCCAAAATTCTCGCGCCGGTGGCTGGTCACGCCAATGATCCGCTTCCCCGCAAACCGCGCTTCGATCTCTGCCAGCCCTTGGGCGAGTTCCGGCTCGCGCGCGATCTTGGCGGTCACCCATTGCAGCGCATCGATCACGGTATTGCCGGTAATGTGCACGCCTGCCGGATCGACATTCTCGGCCAGCAGCGCGCTTGCCGAAACATCGGTCGGCGCAAAGTGCAGTTTGGCGATTGTGCCGATGATCTTGCGGTTCACCTCTTCGGGCCAGGGGTGATAGATATTGTGGCTGCGCAACCCGGCCTCGACATGCGCCACCGGCAGCTTGCGATAATAGGCCGCCAGCGCTCCCGCCATGGCTGTCGCGGTATCGCCCTGAACCACCACCCAATCGGGCTTGACGGTGTCCATCACTTTGCCAAGTCCGGTCAGCAAGGCGGCGGTTAACCCGTCCAGCGTCTGGTCCGGGCGCATCAGATCAAGGTCATGGTCGGGCACTATCCCTGCAATTTCCAAAACCTGATCCAATATCCCGCGATGCTGCGCCGAAACGCAGGTCACCACTTTGCATCGGGGGTCTGCCTGCAGGGCATGAACCACGGGGAACATCTTGATCGCCTCAGGGCGCGTGCCGAACACTACGAGAATCGTCTTTTCCATGCCCGCATCAATAATCGGCAAGCGTTAACCGTGAAATAAGAGCCTCGCTTTAAACAGCTGGTCTGTGGCGCGTGACGTGCGTCAACCATGAAAGGCCGCATTTCACGTGACCGTCCAGTTTTCTTCGATTTCCGCCGCTGCTCCTGCCAGCCTCGATCCGCTGGTTTCATCGACCACGCGCGTGACTGTACTTGGCCTTGGCTATGTCGGCCTGCCTTTGGCCGTGGCGCTGGCCAAGAAGTTCTACGTCACCGGCTTTGACGTTGATACGCAGCGCATCGGCGAATTGTCCGAAGGCCATGACCGCACGCGCGAAATCGATGCAGAGCGGCTCGCCAAATCCAGCCTTGGCCTTACCTGCGATGCCGCTGTCTGCCCGCCCAGCGATTTCTACATCGTCACCGTGCCCACTCCCATCGATGCCGAAAACAACCCCGATCTGCGCATCGTCGAATCGGCCTCGCGCACCGTGGGCGCGATGCTGCCCGATGCCGTGGCCGAAGGGCGCAAGCCGGTGGTCGTGTTTGAAAGCACGGTCTATCCCGGCGTCACCGAAGATATCTGCGGCCCGATCCTCGAATCCGTATCAGGCCTCAAATGCGGGGAAGACTTCTTCCTCGGCTACAGCCCCGAACGCATCAATCCCGGTGATCGCGAACATACAATCGATCGCATCACCAAAGTCGTTTCGGGCCAGACACCTGAAGTGCTGGACCGCGTTGCCGATCTCTATGCCGCGATTACCACCGGCGGCGTGTTCCGCGCCACTTCGATCAAGGCCGCCGAAGCCGCCAAAGTGATCGAAAACGCCCAGCGCGATATCAACATCGCGTTCATGAACGAAATCACGCAGATTTTCTCGAAGATGGACCTTTCTATCTGGGATGTGCTGGCCGCATCCAACACCAAATGGAATTTCCTGCCCTTCACCCCCGGCCTTGTCGGCGGGCACTGCATCGGGGTTGATCCCTATTACCTGTCTGCCCGCGCCGAAGCGTTGGGCCACGATCCGCAAGTCATCCTTGCCGGACGCGGCGTGAATGATGGCATGGCGCAATGGGTGGCCCGCCAGCTCCACGCCAAGCGCGATGGCAAGCCCGGCAGCGTTCTCGTGCTCGGCCTGACGTTCAAGGAAAACGTGCCCGATCTGCGCAATTCCAAGGTTGCCGATGTGATTGCCGAACTGCAAACACTGGGCCACAGCGTTACCGTCCACGATCCCCACGCCGACGCCGCCGAAGCGTGCCACGAATACGGCCTCACCCTCGTCGGCAATGCGTTTGAACAGACCTACGACCTCGTCTTCCTTGCCGTGCCGCACCAGTATTACCTGGCAGCCGGTGCCGACAAGATCGCCGCGCTGGTGACAAAGGGTGGTACTCTAGCCGATCTCAAGGGTGTGCTAGGCGATAAGGCTGACTGGAAACTCTAACGCTGTTCGCCTAAGCTTTATCTGCATAACATACTGGAATCACAATGCGCGTCCTCGTTACCGGAGCCGCCGGCTTCATTGGCTACTCCCTGATCACGCGCCTGCTTGCGCGCGGCGACGAAGTGATCGGCGTCGATGTGGTCAACGCCTATTATGATCCCGCGCTCAAGGAAGCGCGCCTTGCCCGCCTTGCCGATCAGGGCAAGGACCGCTTCACCTTCCTGCGCACCGATTTCGCCGATTACGCAGGCCTCACCGCCGCGCTCGAAGGCAAGCAGTTTGAACGCATCGTCCATCTGGGTGCGCAAGCAGGCGTGCGCTATTCGATCGAAAACCCCCATGCCTATGTGCAATCCAACCTCGTCGGGCACCTGAACCTGCTTGAAGTGGCGCGCCATCGCGGGGCCGAACACATGGTCTATGCCTCGTCCTCGTCGGTCTATGGCGGCAACACCAAGCTGCCGTTCTCGGTCGAGGACCGCGTCGATCACCCGATGTCGCTCTATGCCGCCACCAAAAAGGCGGACGAGTTGATGAGCGAGACATACGCCCACCTCTATCGCCTGCCGCTGACGGGCCTGCGCTTCTTCACCGTCTATGGCCCATGGGGACGCCCGGACATGATGATGTGGCTGTTTACCAAGGCCATTCTGGCGGGTGAGCCGATCCAGGTATTCAATCACGGCGATATGTTCCGCGATTTCACGTATATCGATGATATCGTCTCGGGCGTCATGGCATGCCTTGATAATCCTCCGCCCGATGATGGCGCGGTAAAGGCTGGCGGCAGCCTCAAGCCCCACCGCCTGTACAACATCGGCAATCACAAATCCGAACCGCTGATGAAAGTCATCGGCATTCTGGAGGCCGAACTTGGCCGCAAGGCAGAGATGAACTTCCTGCCGATGCAACCGGGCGACGTGCGCCAATCCTTCGCCGATATCGACGCGATTTCAGGCGACTTGGGCTATAAACCCACCACCAGCATCGATGTCGGCGTCCCCAACTTCATCCGCTGGTACAAAGAGTTCCACGGGATCTAAGAAGGCTCACCCCCGACCCCTCCCGCTAGTGGGAAGGGTTGGGGGTGGGCATAGCGTGCCCGCGCCTCCAAATACGACAGTCTGTGGAAATTGCCCGCCATACCCTCTTGACGGAAAGCGGGCGCGGGTGTTCCTTGTGTTCATGCGTAACACAGAAGTCATGCGGCTCAGCCATGACTGTCCTTGCCGGGGCGATCACGCCCCGATGTGCAGGGACCGGAACGGGACGTGCTTCATAAGGCGCTGATAGAGCAGGCGGCTTCGGCCAGGCCTCACAGCGGCGATAGCGCCGCGTTTAACGACGTGTTGGGCAATGATCGCCATTTGTCGAACTGCCCCGCGCTGGTGCTGAACGCCGATTATACCCCGCTCAGCTACTATCCGCTCAGCCTGTGGCCATGGCAAACCGCGATCAAGGCGGTGTTCCTCGAACGCGTCGATATTATCGAAACTTATGACCGCGAGGTACACAGCGCCAGCTTCGGCATGAAGCTGCCCTCGGTCATCGCGCTGCGCCAATATGTGCGGCCCAGCGAATATCCCGCCTTCACGCGGTTTAACCTGTTCCTGCGCGATGGCTTCCAGTGCCAATATTGCGGCTGCCCCGATAACCTGACCTTCGATCACATCGTCCCGCGCCGCTTGGGCGGGCGCACCTCGTGGGAAAATGTCGCGGCGGCCTGTTCCCCGTGCAACTTGCGCAAAGGCGGGCGCACGCCTGAACAAGCGCGGATGAAGCTGATGAACCGCGCCATCCGCCCCACCACCTGGCAACTCCAGGACCGCGGCCGCGCCTTCCCGCCCGGCCACTTGCACGAAACATGGCGCGATTGGCTCTATTGGGATGTTGAGTTGGAGAGTTGAGTTGGCTCCGCTCCATTTGTCCGGACTGCTCTACTGTCGCCCAAGCCCCCTCTAAGTCGTCAAATCCAACCCATCGTCGGCCCGGACTTGATCCGGGCTAAGGCTTCTTTCTTTCGCGCAGAGGCCGCAAAGAGCTCGCATTTCTTCCCCCCTCCCGCAGGCGGGAGGGGTTGGGGGTGGGTTTCCAGCCTCTGCATTTCAGGCCACCTTATCCCAAACCAAAAAACTCCGCGGCTCCGCGCAAACCACTTTCTTGACCGAGCACTGGAAAGAAAAGCCTAACCCTGGATCAAGTTGTATAGACCGGAGACATGGTAGACGTTTGTACGGGGACATGGTGGACA
>CAZSTP010000165.1:0-3873 GCA_964609325.1 uncultured Novosphingobium sp.
TGCTCTACGCAAAAGAAGGATGGCAAGTGATGAAGCGCGCGTTTCTGGCCTCGCTTTCCGTGATGGCGCTCGCGATGGGCGCAACACCGGTGGCTGCAAAATCCGGCGAATTGCCTGACCAGTTGGAACTGGGCCGCAATGGCGCAGGCAATCCTTGCGTGGCAACCCCGTTCTGGAAGGGTGATGCGTTCAAGGGCAGCTATACTTTCACCTGTCGCGGGGCCAGTGCCAACCGCTATCTGGGCGTCGTCCGCTCGGTGCGCTCTGCCGATATCGCTGCCGTGAACAGCCTGCTGGATTGCGGGCCGGGCATGGCGGTCACGCTGCCATCGATCGGTGCGGCCACCGCGCGCCGGTGCTTTGACAAGCTGCTTGGACAGGAAACCATCGAAACCCGCTTCTCGCGCAGCGGCCGGATCTATTCGTCCAGCGCCCTGCCTTCGGCGCAAGGGCCTGCCGAAGAAGCGCTGCGCTTCCTTTCCGGCGCAGCAGCGCCCAATCAGGACCGTACCCGCAATACCAAGGCCGTGGTAGAAGTTGGCGTGCTGGCACCATCGCCAGCGGTTACCAGTTCTTCCGCCGGGGCCGTGGCCAATGCCGAAGATGCCTTGCAGCAAGGCTTGCGTCTGGTCCGCCAGGGGCTTCACCTTGATGCAGCCCGTATCGTCAACGATGCTTTGGCGCGCCTGCCCGCAGATGCCGCTCCTGCTACCAAAATCGATCTGCTGCTATTGGCAGGCCTTGCCGATTCCAACTTGCGGTTCTTTGATTCGGCAGAAGATTACTTTGCCCGGGCCAACATGATGCTGGCCGAAGCTGCCAGCATTCCGGGTGCCGACGTGCTGCAATTGAAAAGCCGCAATTACGGCGCGCTGCACCTGATCAACAAGCGTGAATTCAACGTCGCGGTTACCGCGCTTGATGCCGGCGCTGCGGTTGCGGGCGCAGCCGATCAGCCATTGCTGGATGCGGTCAATGTCCGCGCACTCAATGAGTCGGCCAAAGGCGCGGCCGCAGGGTCGGCGCTTTCGGCTGCATGGGATAACCGTGCCCGCACGCAGTTGGTGATTGATGCCCAGGCCGGGTGGGCGCGCAGTGTCGCCCTGCTGGCACAAAGCCGCCGTGACGAGGCGAAGGCGGCGCTCGATTTTGCAGACCGCAGCCTTCTGGCTTTGCGGGCAGAGCCGATCCCGCAGCAGCAGTTGCTGTGGCTTGCCGCGCGGATTGAACGCCAGCGCGCGCGCCTGCAATTGGGCGCAGACGATCGCACCGGCGCGCTTGCCTCGCTTGACAAAGCCATCGGCTTCCTGCGCCTTGCCGAAGATGCTGGCGATAACGGTCCGGCTTTGGCGCAAGTGCAACTGGAACGCGCAGCCGTGCTGTCGCGCGGCGGTGGCTCCACCGAAGACGTGCTTGCCCAGTTTGATGATGCGGTGTCCAGCCTGATTTCGGCAGGAGCTGACGTTAGCGGCTTGCCCGCGCAAACGCGCACCTATCTTGATGAATTGGTCAATGATGCGGCGCGGCGGCCTGATGGCCCTTCGGCAGAGCGCTTCTTCAAGGCTTTGCAGGCCGCTTCAACACCCGCCATTGCCCGCCAGTTCGTGGAATTGCAGTCCCTGATCGCGAAAGACCCCGAGCTTGCGGCGAAAGTCCAGGACCGGCAGGAAGTCGAGCGTGAAATCAACAAGCTGCGGTTTGAAATTGCTTCAGGCGTTGATGCGGCAAAGCGCAGTGCGCTTGAGGCGCGCCGGACCGAACTCGAAAACCGCTCGCTGGCGTTGCAAAACGAATTGGCGGCCAATGATTCTTTCCGTCAGGTCGTTGATTCACCTGCCACGGTTGGCGATGTCCGTGCGGTCCTGAAGCCCGGCGAAGGTTATCTCAAGCTTAGCACGGTTGGCGGCTATATCTTCGGCTCCTTGATCGATGCATCGGGCACAAAGATCTACCGCGTCGCGCGTCCGGCGGCAGACGTTGAAAAGCTGGTCAAGGCCGTGCGCGATACGGTGACCGGCGGGGGCGATAACGTACCGGTGTTTTCTGTCTCCGGGGCCAATTTGCTCTACAAACTGCTGCTCGGGCCTGCGGTGGACCGTATCAACGGCTATTCATCGCTGGTGGTCGATGGATCGGGTGTGCTTGATACCCTGCCTGCGGGTATTCTGGTCGCCGATGATGCTTCGGCTGCGGCCTTTGTGAAATCGCGGCGCAATGACCAGTACAACTACACGCAGATCGGTTTCCTTGCGCGCAAGTTGTCGCTGTCTACCGCGCTGTCTCCGCGTTCGCTGATTGTTTCGCGCAATCTGGCGGCGTCCAATGCCCCGCAACCTTTCATCGGGTTTGCGCAGCATCAACCGGTGGCGCTTGAAGCCAACTTCGGCGGCATGAAGGTCAGCATCGGCACCAACTGCGAGGTTGAACTTGCGCGGGTCGCCGAGATGAGCCGCATGGTCACGCCGATTGATGCCTCCGAACTCAAGGATGCCAGCGCAGCGCTTGGCGTGCCCGGTGCACCTGCGGTCACCGGAGCGGCCTTTACCGATACAGCGGTGCGCAGCCGCGTCGATCTCGACCAGTTCCAGGTCCTGCACTTTGCAACGCATGGTCTGACCGAAGGCCAGTGGGGCTGCTCGAAGGCTCCGCCAGCGCTGGTGACCAGCGTGGGTGAAGCCAATTCCGATGGCATCCTGTCCATGGATGAAGTGGCGATGCTGCGGCTTGATGCAAATCTTGTCGTGCTGACCGCGTGCAACACGTCTGCCGGTGTCAGCGGTCGCGGGCGGCAGGCTTCAGGCCAGGAGCAAGTGGGCGGATCGCTCGATGGTCTGGTCCGCGCATTCCTTGCCGCGCGCGCCCAGGCCGTGCTTTCCACTTATTGGCCCATCTCCGATACAGGAGAAAGCGTCGAGCTGATCACGCGGTTCTATGGCAACGCACGCACCGGCACGATTGGTGAGGCGCTGCAAAAGGCGCAAGTCTCGCTGATTGGCAACCGTGCAACATCGCACCCGTTCTATTGGGGGGCATTCGTGCTGATCGGCGATTCGCAAAAGCCCTTGCTCAACGGCGCGGCCAAAGTGGCAGCCGAACAGGGCAGGGCAAATGCACTGGCAGCCGCCGCTCCTTCGGACCAAACCGCGGTAGCAGGCTCGCGCTGATAAACAGGATTTGGCCCGGCCATCGCGCCGGGCCGGTTCCGGCGCGCTTAGGAGCATGCGCCACGGTTTTGTCCCGGCGGGCGGCGCAATTGTGATTTTGCGCACGGCAATTGTGCCGCGCAGGGGCGACAAGGCACTATGAGCAGACCTGCCGCGCGCATCACTGATCCTCATGTCTGTCCGATGGTGACAGGGACAGTCCCCCACGTCGGCGGGCCGATCCTGCCGCCCGCCGCGATCAACGTGCTCACCGGCAGCCTTCCGCAGGCGCGGATTGGCGACAAGGCGCTCTGCAACGGCCCGCCCGATGTTATTGCGCTGGGCTCGTTCACCGTCCTCGTCAAAGGCAACCCCGCCGCCCGCATGGGCGACATGACCGCGCACGGTGGCGTCATCGTCATGGGGCAGATGAACGTGCTGATCGGCGATGCCGGCAGCGCCGATCCGATGAGCGTGGCCAGTGCCCTGGCCAAATTGCCCATCGGCCTTGAGGGTGAAGGAACCGCCTTTGCCGCGATGAAAAAGGCGATGATCGCGGCGGCCAAAGACGCCATGCCGTTCTGCGAACAATGCGCCAAAGCGCTTGAGAAGATGGGCAATTGATGGGCGCGGCGTGGTATGCCGTGATCGATTGCGCGCATGATCCGCGCCTGATCGGTCTGGTGCAATCGTGCCGCGAACATCTCTGCCTGTTCAAGGGCCGCAACCT
>CAZSTP010000165.1:3973-6177 GCA_964609325.1 uncultured Novosphingobium sp.
ATCGCGCTGGCGGGGCTGTTGTTCGGCCTGCTGGCGCTGCGCTCTGGCGGACTGTGCGCACCGGTTGCCGCCCACGCCGCCTGGAACGCGTCGGAAAACTCGGTGTTCGGGCTGCTTCCCAATCTCGGCAACCCCGGCCTTGGTTCGCTCATGGATTTTGACATGACCGGCAGCCCGCTGTGGGGCGGCAGCGAAGAAGGCCTGAATGCCAGCATCGGCACCGCGCTGGTGCTGCTGGCCCTGATCGTCCCGCTGCTGGTGCCGCGTGCAACGCCGCGCGACGCCGCACCGGTTGCGGCTTAATTCGTGCCTTGCGCCCGCGCCGTATCGATCCGGTCGCGTTCCTTCATGAACGCCTGCAAGGCCGCACCCTCAAGCCGTTTGCGGCTGGCCTCGTCGGCCGGAATGCTCAGCGGGTCGATCCGCTCGCCATCGATGTGGACTTCGTAATGCAAATGCGGCCCAGTGGATCGTCCGGTGGTGCCCACATCGCCAATCCGCTGCCCCTGCGTCACACGGGCACCCGCCGCGATGCCTGGCGCAAACACATTCTGGTGCAAATAGTACGTCGCCCAGCCATTATCGTGGCGCAAGATCGTCAGGTTGCCGTTCGCGCCCTTCATCGCTGCAAATTCGATCGTCCCATCGGCGGCGGCGAAAATCGGCGTGCCGATGGGCGCGGCAAAATCGGTGCCGCCATGCAGCTTGTTGTAATGCAGCACCGGATGGAACCGCATCCCGAATTTCGACGTGATCCGCGCGCCGTCCACCGGGGTGCGCATCAGCCCGCGTTTGGTCGTCGCGCCATTGCCATCGAACCAGCCGGTTTCATTCTCCGCCGTTTGGAACCGGTACAGCGCAAGGCTTTTCTTCGCGGTGGTCAATTGCGCATAGAGCAGCTTGGGCTGGCCAACCGGCTCGCCCGCGCCGTTGACTTCCTGATCATAAGCCACCTCGAACACGTCGCCCGGGCTCACTTCGGAGGCAAGGTTGAAGTCATAGGAAAAGGCGTTGATGAATTCGGGGATCAGCGTGTCTATCAGTCCGGCAGAGACGGCGGAGGTGTAAAAGCTCTCGCTGTCGATCTCGCCGCGCAGCACCTCGATCTTGCGGGTCACGTCGGCGACCAGCGGGGTCACCGTATAAGTCCCGTCTTCGGCCCGCGCCAGAATAACGCCGGACCCGTCTATCCGCGTGGCGCGCAGTTGCTGCAACAATCCGCCGCCCGCACCGCCGGGGACGATAACCAGAATCGCATGAATCTCGCTGCCGCTGGCCAGATGCGGTGCCGCCGCTACGGCCGCAGCATTGGCATCGGTCTGGCTCACCCCCGCTTCGATCAGCGCGCCGACAAGTTGCCCCGGTCCCGACAGATTGACCGCGCGTTCCTGCAAATTGCTGCCCGCCTCGCCTGCAACACCCGCGCTGGCCTGCGGAGCGCTGACCGGCGCGGTCCGGGTGAACCACGCCGCCAAAGCGGCACCGGCCAGAATGGCGGCAGACGCGGTCAGCGCCAGCGCGAAACGCCGGTCAAAGCCGGTGCGGCTGTGCCTCGCCACAGGCTTGTCGGCTTTTGGTATCGCACTGGCCGTCTCATTGGCCAACGCGTTGTCAGGCGCACTAACGCCTTTCCAGAACGCACCGAAACTTTCGCTTGTCCCATCCGCTACATTGGCTACCGGCTTGTTTTCAGACAGCCAAAGTTTTGGATTAAAAGAATTATTGTCCATCCGAATCAACCTTTAAGCCGGACAAGTTGCAGCGAAATAATCAATCGAAGCACTAACCAAGCTTTTGCTTAGCATGAAGCTGTGCTTTAAAGTAATATGCTGATTAGCGGGGGATCGAATGTCGTTCGGAAGTCGTGTCGCTTGGCGTGAAGGGCAGTTTCTTCGGCCACAACACTTCCAGCAAGCAGATCGCGCGCTGCTGTGGCAGTTGCGCGTGCGGGCGGATTCGTTGCAACCCTATGCCTGGGGCTTGACCGAGGTCGAAATTGACGAAGACCTTGCCGCGCTTGGCAAATTTGCGCTGGTCCGGGCCAAGGGCGTGATGCCCGATGGCACCCCGTTTTCCATCCCCGATGATATGGCGCTGCCCGCGCTCGATATCCCGCCCGATACCCGCGATGCCGTGGTCTATCTCACGCTGCCCGCCGCACAGACCGGCGCGCAGGAATTTGAAGAGGCCGAAAGCGCGGGGCC
>CAZSTP010000166.1:0-6166 GCA_964609325.1 uncultured Novosphingobium sp.
GCCTCATCCTCGCTGACGACGTCGGCGTATTTGGCGTTCATGTCGAAGAGGTTGGCTTCGTGCGGGGCGGGGTGGCGGTCGCCACAGGCATCGGCGATGACGGCGGTGCGGAAGCCGTGGCTCATCGCATCGACGCAGGAGGCCCGGACGCAGCCTGAGGTGGTGAGGCCGGTGAGGAATACCGAGTCCACACCCATTGCGGTGAGCGTGGAGGCGAGCGAGGTGCCAAAGAAGGCGCTGGGGTATTGCTTGGAGACGACCAGTTCATCCGCGAAAGGTTCCAGTCCCGGCCCCCATGCGCCCATCGGGCTGCCTTCGAGGAAGTTTTTGAGCGGGGCGGCTTTTTCAAAAAAGCGGCCGCCGTTGAGCGCCATCGGGTGATAGACCACGTTGGTGAGGATGACCGGAACGCCAGCGGCGCGCGCGGCGGCGCGGACGCGCAGCGCCGAGGCGAGGGCATCATCGACGCCTGCGTAGAGATCGCACGTCTCGTCAAAGTAGCCCATGCAGAAATCGATCAGGATCAGGGCGGGGCGGCTGCCGAAGCCGACGCGGCGATCATAGGCTTTCTTGTAATTGGCGAGCAGGTCAGCAGCGTCGTCGCTCATGCGGCGGGGTCCTTAAGCATAGAGCCAGGGCTGGGTCTGGCGTTGGGTGTTCTCGAAAGCGGTAATGTCATCGGCAAAGCGCGCTAGCACGAGGTCGGTTTCGTCCCAACCGTTGAGCAGGGCAAGCCGTCTTTCGGGCGGGATGGCGAAGGGAATGGGCGGCTGGCCTGCGACGGTGACGGTTTGCGCTTCGAGATCGACGGTGAAGGCGGTTCCGGCAGCGGCATGGCCGAGCAGTTGCGCGACCGTTTCGGGCGGCAGGATGATCGGGATGACGCCGTTGCGCAGGCAATTGTTGTGAAAAATCTCGCCCAGCGCAGGCGCGATCACCGCGCGTACGCCAAGACCGTGGAGCGCCCAGACCGCCTGTTCGCGGCTGGAGCCCGAGCCGAAATTTGCGCCTGCGACGATGACGGGGGGGCTGCGGAAGGGATCGGTGTTGAGCACATAGCCTGCAACCTCGGTGCCATCGGCATGATAGCGGCGATCATGGAAGGCGTGTTTCCCCAAGCCTTCGCGCGCGGTGAGCAGCAGGAAGCGCGCGGGGAAGATAATATCGGTATCGATGTTTTCCTCTGGCATCGCGGCGGCGGGGCCGGTGGCGGTAGTAAAGCCGGTCATGCGATATACTCCCGCGCATCGGCGATGTGGCCTGCGATAGCGGCGGCGGCGGCCATGGCGGGGCTCATCAGATGGGTGCGTCCGCCTGCGCCCTGGCGGCCTTCGAAATTGCGGTTGCTGGTGGAAGCGCAGCGATCTCCGGGGGATAGGCGATCATCGTTCATCGCAACGCACATCGAACACCCGGCAAAGCGCCATTCGAAACCGGCGGCGGTGAAGATGCGGTCAAGCCCTTCGGCTTGCGCCGCGGCGCGGGTGGCAGCAGAGCCGGGGACGACGATGGCTTTGACGCCGGGGGCAACTTTGCGGTCCAGCGCGATGGCGGCGGCGGCGCGCAAGTCCTCGATCCGGCCATTGGTGCACGATCCGATGAAGACGTGGCTGATGGGCGTGCCTTGCAGTGCCGCGCCGGGGGCAAGGCCCATGTAGGCCAGCGCCTTTTCTGCCTCGCGCCGTTCGGACGGATCGGCGATTTTTGCAGGATCGGGCAGGTGCGCGGTGACCGGCAGGGTCTGGTTCGGGCTGGTGCCCCAACTGACTTGCGGGGCGATTTGCGCCAGATCGAGTGTGACCACTTTATCGTAATGCGCGCCTGCATCGCTGGGGAGCGTGCGCCAATAGGCGCAAGCGGCATCGAACATTTCGGCCTTGGGGGCGAGGCGGCGGCCCTTGATAAAGGCGAAGGTGGTTTCATCGGGCGCGACAAGGCCGACGCGGCTGCCAGCCTCGATCGTCATGTTGCACAAGGTCATGCGTTCGGCCATCGCCATGGCTGAAACCGCGGGGCCGACATATTCGACCGCATAGCCGACCGCGCCGTTTGCGCCGATTTTCGCGATCAGGGCGAGCGCGATATCCTTGGCGAACGTGAGCGGGTGGCGTGTGCCGACCAGTTCGACTTTCATGGTGCGGGCTTTGGTCTGGCGCAGGGCTTGGGCGGCCATGACGGTGGTCTGTTCGCTGGCACCGATGCCGAAGGCCAGCGCGCCGAATGCGCCGTGTGTGGTGGTGTGGCTATCGCCGCAGACGATGGTGGTGCCGGGCAGGGTGAAGCCGGTTTCGGGGCCGATGACGTGGACGATGCCCTGTTCGGGGCCGGACAGCGCGGCATATGGCACCGAAAATTCGGCGACGTTGGCTTCGAGTTCGGCAATTTGCGCGGCGGCCTGGGGTTCATCAATGGTGTCGCGCTGGCGCGTGGGGATGGCGTGATCGGCGACGGCAAGGTGCGTTTCAGGACGGCGCAACTGGCGGCCTGCCTTGCGCATCGAAACGAACGATTGCGGGCTGGAGACTTCGTGGACGATGTGGCGGTCTATATAGAGCAGCGCTTCATCAGCACCCAGATCGGCGACGACGTGCGCATCCCATAGCTTTTCGTAGAGCGTGCGCGGTTTCACGGTTTGGGCACTCCGGCCTCGACATAGGTTTCGATCCAGCGGGCGAAGCGGTCTGGCACTTCGAGCGGCGGATAGTGGCCGACATCGGGCATCAGCACTTTGGAGATCGGGGCGTTTTTCAGATAGCGGGTGATGGCATGGACCGCGGCTTCGGGCAGGAGCGGATCGCCGCTGCCCCAGACGAGGAAGGTGGGGGTGGTGATCCTGGCCATTTCAATCGTGGCCTGTTTGCCATCGCCAATCCGCGCGACCATGGCGACGGGGTGTTTCTCGGGACCGCGCCGGTTGAAGTCCCAGTATTCGGCCTTGGTTTTTGCGCTGATGCGGGCGGGATCGCCGGAAAAGAACGAGAGGTACTGGTCCCAGAAATCGAGGTCTTGATAGCCGGTCTGGCGCGCGCGGTCTTGCGCAGCCTTGAACCCCGGCGAGGGCACCAGATGGCTGGTATCGACAGGGTCTGACGGGGTGTTCGACAGGATCAGGCGCTCGACCAGTTCGGGGCGCTTGGCCGCAAGGTACATGGCCATTGTGCCGCCGCTGGACACGCCGACGGCGGCGGCGACTTTCTTGACGCCGAGGCCATCGAGCAGGCCTTCGACCACTTCGACCGGCTGGACGGTTCTGGCGGCTTCATCGGTGGCTGACGATGACAGGCCGTAGCCCGGAATATCGAGGCGGATCACGCGATAGCGCTTTTTCATCAGCGTGGTGATGCGGTCCCACGTGCGCAGGCTGCTTTGCGAGCCGTGGATCATCAGCAGGACCGGCGCGCGGCGCGGGCCTTCGTCCTTGTAATGGATCTCCATGCCTTTGACCGGCATATAGCGGCTTTGCTTATCCCCATATTTGGCGCGCAATTGCGCCACGGTGAGGCGCGGGGTGGTGGGCGAATCGGGCGCATTGGCAGCGGTTTGCGCAAATGCGCCCGTGATCGGCAGCGCGAATGCCAGAATGAAGCCGAGGCCAAAGTATTTCAGGGTTCTGATCAATTGCATGAAGCCTCCGGTTCGGCCAGGTTCGCATCGGATATGGCACATGCGCTATCGGCGATTGGCGAAATTTCCGAAAGCCTTGCGTCTCTATCCGACAGGTGGTGAGCCATGTCCGCTTGATCGACACAAGGGCCGGATCGGCCACAGATTGCAAGCCATGGCGATGGACGGGGCGGATGCTGCGGGCGTGGTATCGCATGTTTCAAGGATGGCAGAACTTATGGCGATGGACCGGCGCACATTCTCTCTGGCCGCAGTAGCGGGACTGGGCCTTGCCGCGAGCAGTCCGGCGCGGGCGGAGTTCACCCTCATCAGGAAAAAGCGCGTGCAGCCTGTTGGGGTGGCCAAGCCCGGGCAGAGCGATGTGATCGTGTTGGGGGCGGGCGTATCGGGCCTGCAAGTGGCGTGGATGCTGGAGCAGCAGGGCATGAAGGTGACCGTGCTGGAGGCGCGCTCGCAAGTCGGCGGGCGCATCCGCACATTGCTCGATCAGCCGGGCTATCCCGAAATGGGCTTTAACTCGATGGGCGAGGCTTATGGCCGGGGCCTTGATGCGGCGACCCGTGCCGGGGTGGAGATGCAGGAAGTGGGATCGCGCTGGCGGCACGGTGCGCCGCCGCTGCTGTGGATCAACGGCAAGCCGATGACCCGCGCGGAATGGGCGCAGTTCCCCGGCAACCCGCTGCCCGACAAGTACAAGATGCTGCTGCCTGCAGAAGTGGTGGGCAAGGCGGTGTCTGACGGCAACCGTCTGGCCGATTGGACGACGTGGCATGATCCGGCCCATGCGGCGCTGGATGTTTCATTGCACCAATTGCTGCGCGCGCAAGGGCTGTCTGAAGAAGCGATCCGGCTGTGCAATGATCTGTCGCCCTATTACGGCAGCAATGCGTGGGAAACATCATCGCTGATGATGGAATACAACGACGGCTTTGTGAAAGCGCAGATGGCAGCGGGCACGAAATCGCTGGGGGTGAAGGGCGGCAATATCCACCTTGCCACGGGCATGGCCAAGCTGCTGAAAGGCGATGTGCTGCTGGGCCGCGAGGTGATTGCGGTGACGCAGAGCGGGGCGCAAGTGAGCGTGCATTGTGCCGACGGGGCGACGTTTACGGCGGGCCGTGTGGTCTGTTCGCTGCCGTTTTCTGCGCTGCGCAATGTGAAGATGCTGCCCGCGCTGGAAGGCTTGCAGGCGCAGGCGGTGGGCCAGCTTGGCTATCAGCCGCTGTCGATGGTGTTCGTCACCGCCACCGCGCCGTTCTGGGAAGAAGACAAGCTGGCACCGGGCATGTGGACCGACGGGCCTTTGGGCAATGTGATGCCGCAGCGTTATGGCGATAGCATCGAGGAGATCACCGGCTTTATCGTGCAAGCGCGCGGCAATCTGGCGCTCTATTGGGATCGCATGGGGCCGGACATGGCCAAGGCGATGGTGGTGCGCCAGTTGGAAACCTTGCGTCCTGCGGCCAAGGGCAAGATCGCGGCGCACAGCTATTTCAGCTGGGCGGATGAGCGGTTCAACGGTGGTGACGTTTCGTTCTTCGGGCCGGGGCAAGTCCGCTGGGTGGATGAAATGGCCAAACCTGCTGGCCGCGTACACTTCTGCGGCGAACATACCGCGATTGCATCACGCGGGCTGGAAGGCGCGCTGGAATCAGCCGAGCGCGTGGCGGTTGAGATAGTGACGGCTTAAGCGGTTTTAGGATCAGGGAAACACTTGATGGAATACGATTATATCCCGCTGCCGCAGCGCAAGCCGCTGGTCTGGCCCAATGGCGCACGGGTGGCGCTGATCCTGACGTTCAATCTGGAAACGTGGGATCTGACCAAGGATACCGACAAGCCCTATTACGCGGGCGGGCCTGCGATCCTGCCCGATGTGCTGCCCGGCAATACGCCCGATTTTCCGAACTTTACCTGGCGCGAATATGGCCAGCGGGTGGGCATCTGGCGGCTGTTTGATCTGTTTGACGAACTGGGCGTGAAGGCCAGTTGCACGACCAATGCGGTCACGTTCGAGCGGCGCGGCGCGATGACCGATGCGGTGCTGGAGCGCGGCTGGGAGCTGCTGACGCACAACTGGGAGCAGGGCGAATTGCTATCGAGCTTTGCCCATGCGCCCGACCAGGAGCGCGACATTATCCTGCGCAGCCTTGACCAGTTTGAAAAGTTCACCGGGCGCAAGAGCAAGGGCTGGCTCTCGTCCAGCTTGCGCGGGACGATGCAGACGGCGGACATTCTGGCCGAATATGGCTGCACGTTTTACTGCGACATCATGAACGATGATCAGCCCTATTTGCTGCGCACGCCGAACGGGCCGATTGTATCGGTGCCCTATTCGAACGAGATCAACGACTTCACGTTCATCACGCGCAAGAACTTTACCACCGACCAGTTCCGCGATGCGTTGATCGAGGAGTTGGATGTGCTTTATGCCGAGGGCGCGAAGACCGGGCGGATCATGAATGTGGGCCTGCACCCGCACGTATCGGGCCGCGCCCACCGCGTGCGGGCGCTGCGCGAATTCATCGAACACGCCAAGAGC
>CAZSTP010000167.1:0-6162 GCA_964609325.1 uncultured Novosphingobium sp.
TGGATCGCCGACGTCAACCGCCAGCTTGCGCGGATCACCGGCAGCAGTTCCAGCCGTGAAGTCGTCCTCGCCAGCCCATCGGTGATCGAACAAGTGGCCATCGCCACGCCGAGCGTGATCCTCGAAGTGATCCTGACGCTGCTGATGACCTTCTTCATGATCGAATCGCGGATCAGGATGCGGCGGCGATTGGTGCAGGAACGCCATTCCTTCAACGCTTCGGTGCGTCTTGCGCGGGTGCTGCGCGATGTGCAGGAACGCGTCAGCAGCTATATCCTGACCGTGGCGCTGGTTAACTTCGGGGTGGGCGTGATCGTGGCCACAGGGGCTTGGGCCTTTGATCTTGGCGCACCGATCATGTGGGGCGGATTGGCCTTCGTGCTGAACTTCCTGCCCTATATCGGCCCGCTGATGTTCATGGGCCTGATCGGACTGGTCGGGCTTGGCACTGCGCCGAGTGTGGCCGTCGGCGTCATTCCGATGCTGGCCTATCTTGGGCTGCACGCGGTGGAATCCAACGTGGTCACTCCCGCCATCCTTGGCGCAAGGTTCACGCTGAACCCCGTCGCGATCCTGATTTCGATCAGCTATTTCTCGTGGATCTGGGGCGTGTTGGGCGCGCTTTTATCGGTGCCGATCCTGCTGACGATTGCCGCCTTGCTGGACCACATCGGCAAGCCCAACATTGTCGGCTTCATGTTTGGCGAGGCCTTGTTCGAGCCGGGCCGCCTCGCCGGACTGGATGCATTGACGGATGGCGACGACCCGGCCCCCGAAGCTCAGGCGGAATAGATCCAGTTACCATCGCGGCTGAAGTTCTCGGCAGCGAACGCCCAATCGAGGTGGTGTTCGATCACGGCCTTGAGATAATCGGGCCGCAGGTTCTTGTGATCGAGATAGTAGGCGTGTTCCCACAGATCGATCACCAGCAGCGGCTTGGCGTCTCCTGTGGCAAAAGTTGCGGCATCGTGAGTCTGCGCGATGCTCAGGCTATTGCCGCGCGCCAGAAGCCACACCCAGCCCGACGCGAAATGCGCGGTGCCTTGGGCCAGCAGTTCCGCCTTGAGCGCGCCGAACGAGCCGAAGGAGGCATCAATCGCGCTGGCCAGATCGCCTGCGGGTTCTGACGTTTCCGGCGTCAGGCTGTTCCAGTAAAAGGCGTGGTTCCAGCTTTGCGCGGCGTTGTTAAACAGGCCTTTGTCGCCTTTGACTTCGGCGGCTGCGATAATCTGCTCAAGGCTGGCATAGGCCTGATCGGTATCGGCAATCGCGGCGTTGGTTTTATCGACATAGGCTTTGTGATGCTTGCCATGATGCGTCTGGAGCGTGGTTGCCGAAATGGCAGGCGCAAGCGCATTGTCGGCAAAGGGCAGCGGGGGCAGGGTAATGGCCATGGGCGATCAGCGTCCTTGTGAGATTGCGTATCCCTTGCCAACGCGCGAAACGCGCATCGGTGCCGCGATCAGCAGCCAAAGACGTTGAATTTCAGCTGGATATAGACAGGGCGTCAGGTGCTTTGCGCGGCTTTACGATCAACCGCAGCGGTCACCGCCACATCCATTGTCACATTGCCCAGCGTGCGCATCAGGTCTGGCAATACCTCGACGGCAACAAGCAGCGCGAGCGGTGCAACCGGTGCATTCATCGCAATCGCAATCGGGCCGACAGAGGCAACGAAGCTGATTGATCCGGGCAGGCTGACCGAGCTTAACGATACCAGGATCGCCACGATCCACGCCGAAACCAGCACCATGGGCGAAAGCGTGACGCCATAGAGGTGCGCGACATAGATCGCGACGGCAAGGTTCATCGCAGGGCTGGTCGCGCGGAACAGCGCCACGGCCAGCGGCATCACGAATTCGGACGTCGTCTCGCGCACGCCCAGATCGCGGCAGGCACCCAGCATGGCGGGCAGCGATGCAAGCGATGACTGGGTGGATAGCGCGATGGTCTGAACAGGAAGCATCGCGCGGGCGAAGGCCAGGAAAGGCTGACGGGCAATGGCCACGGCAAAGACATAGCCCGCCACCAGCACCACCGATCCGGCGAGGATCACAATGCCGACATAATGCGCCAGCGCGCCGATGGCCGCCGTGCCGCTGGTGGCGGCGACCGCCATGCTCAGCGCGAACACGCCGATGGGGGCGAGCGCCAGAACCCAGCCGATCACCACCAGCATGGCCGAGGCGAGCGCGGCGAAGAAGATTGTCATGACCTCGCGCTGCGGGCCTGCCAGCCGCCCGACCGCAAGGGCAAACACCGATATGAACAGGATCAGCGGCAACATGCGGTCATTGGCCGCGGCATCGATCACGTTGGTGGGCACGATGGAGCGCAGGAATTCGGCAACGCCCGGAACCGGTCCGGTTTCGGTCGTGCCAAGGCTGATGCGCAAGGCCGCGCCCGCCTCTGCCGGAACGGGGAAGAGCGAGAGCAGCAATGGCGTGACGATGATCGCGCTCAACGCGCTGAAGCCCAGAAAGGCGAGGAACATGCCAAGGCTGCGCCGCGCCATCGCGCCCGCACTAGCCATCGCCACAGTTTGCGTGACACCTGTAAACAAGAGCGCGGCGACCAGCGGCACAATCGTCGCCTGAAGCGCGCGCAGCCACATCTCGCCCACGGGCTGAACCCATGTTTGCACGACGGGCAAGGCTTGCGGTGCCAGAAACGCAATCGCCAACCCGCCAAGCAACCCGCCCACAAGGCCGATGAATGTCCACATCGCGGGCACTTGGGCGATGGGCGGCAGGGCGGTGGACGATTTTTCCGGATTCGGTAAGGTCATGTTGAGGTGACATTAGCTACACATCCAAGCATAGCAATGCAGCAAGCCGCCAAAGGTGGCGCTGACGATAGGGAAAATGTTTTCCATGGCACGCAAGTTTTTCGGCACTGATGGTATCCGGGGCCGCACCAATGCCGGTGTAATGACCGCCGCCACCGCGATGAAGGTGGGACAGGCCGCCGGCACCTATTTCCAGCGTGGCGATCACCGCCACCGCGTCGTGATCGGCAAGGACACGCGCCTTTCGGGCTACATGATGGAAAGCGCGATGGTGGCAGGGTTCACCTCGGTGGGTATGGACGTGGTGCTGCTGGGGCCGATGCCGACACCCGCCGTCGCCATGCTCGCCCGTTCGATGCGCGCCGATCTTGGCGTGATGATCTCGGCCAGCCACAACCCGTTCGAAGATAACGGCATCAAGCTGTTCGGCCCCGATGGCTTCAAGCTTTCAGACGATGCGGAACTCGCCATCGAGGCCATGCTGGAGCAGGACATGGTGCTGGCCGATGCCACCCAAGTGGGCCGCGCCCGCCGGATCGAGGATGCCCGTGGCCGCTATATCCACGCGGTCAAAGCCAGCCTGCCCGACAATGTGCGGCTGGACGGGCTGCGCATCGTGATCGATTGCGCCAATGGTGCGGCCTATCACG
Organism: uncultured Novosphingobium sp.; assembly: GCA_964609325.1. Classification (GTDB taxonomy): domain Bacteria; phylum Pseudomonadota; class Alphaproteobacteria; order Sphingomonadales; family Sphingomonadaceae; genus Novosphingobium. Next base: position 3,439 of record CAZSTP010000167.1, read on the forward strand.
TCACCCCATCCGCGCTGTGGGAACTGGGCGCCGAAGTGATCGCGATGGGGGTTGAGCCCAATGGCAAGAACATCAACCTCAATGTCGGCTCCACCCATCTTGATGCGATCAAGGCCAAAGTGCGCGAAACCCGCGCCGATATCGGCATTGCGCTGGACGGCGACGCCGACCGGCTGATCGTGGTCGATGAAAAGAGCCAGACGGTGGACGGCGACCAGATCATGGCGCTGATCGGCACCCAATTGCATGCGCGCGGCGAATTGCGCGGCGGCGGCGTGGTGGCCACGGTCATGTCCAACCTTGGCCTCGAACGCCACCTCAATGCCCAAGGATTGACGCTGGAGCGCACCTCCGTGGGTGACCGTTACGTGCTGGAACGCATGCGCTCGGGCGGCTTCAACGTGGGCGGCGAGCAATCGGGCCACATGATCCTGACCGATCACGCCACCACCGGCGACGGCACGGTGGCCGCGCTGCAAGTGCTTTCGGCGATGGTATCATCGGGCAAACCGGCCAGCGAATTGCTCCACCAGTTCGATCCGGTGCCGCAAATCCTCAAGAACGTGCGCTTTGCAGGTGGCAAACCGCTGGAAGCGCAAAGCGTGAAGGACGTGATTGCCGGGGCCGAAGCGCGGCTTGCAGGCAAGGGCCGTCTGGTGATCCGGCCATCGGGCACCGAGCCTGTCATCCGCGTGATGGCCGAGGGCGATGATGCCGATGAGGTTGAAGCGGTGGTCGATGAAATCTGCAACGCCGTGCGGAAGGCTGCCTGATGCTGGAAATGCGCCCCGATTGCGAACGCTGCGGCACCGATCTCCCCGCCGAAGCGCCCGGCGCGTTCATCTGTTCGTTCGAATGCACTTTTTGCGCCGAATGTTCGGACGCGCTGGATGACCGCTGCCCCAATTGCAGCGGCGAACTGATGGACCGCCCGACCCGCGCCAAGGCCTTGCACGCGAAAAACCCGCCATCTGTGGTGCGCAAGTATTCGGCATGAACCCGCCCCGCATCCTTTCCATCGCAGGTTCCGATTCCAGCGGCGGTGCCGGTATTCAGGCCGACATCAAGACGATCACCATGCTTGGCGGCTATGCGATGACCGCGATCTGCGCCCTCACCGCGCAGGACACGACCGGCGTCCATGCCGTCCTGCCGGTCGATCCGGCGATGGTGGCCGCGCAAATTGATGCCTGCGTCCGGGATATCGGCGTGGATGCGGTGAAGATCGGGATGCTCGGCTCACCCGACATTGCAGGCGTGGTGGCCGAACGGCTGGAAGGCCTGTCTGTGCCTGTGGTGTTCGATCCGGTGATGATCGCCACCAGCGGCGCCGCGCTGGCCGATGCCGCCACTATCGCCGCATTCGAAAGGCTGATGGCGCTGGCTACGCTGACCACACCCAATGTGCCCGAACTGGTCGCACTCGGCGGCGATGTGGCCATGCTGGCGCGCGGCATCGCCTATATCGCCAAGGGCGGCGATGCCACGGGGCCTGATGTGACAGACCGGCTGGTGATCCCCGGCCAGCCCGAAAGGGTCTGGACCGCGCCGCGCATCGACACGCGCCATACCCACGGCACCGGCTGCACGATGTCGAGCGCGATTGCGACGTTCATGGGCCTTGGCGCATCAATCGAAGAAGCAGTGGAAGACGCGCGCGAATTCGTCCGCGCCGCCCTGCTGGCCGCGCCCGGCTTTGGCGCGGGCCACGGTCCGCTTGGCCATCACGCAGTGCGCTGATCCCACTCCTCGCGGGTCAGCGCGTAATAAACGCTATCGCACCACATATCACCGACCAGCCAGGTGCGTGCCTGCCGGTGCGTTTCGGCAAAGCCCAGGCTTTCGAGCAGGCGCATCGAGGCCTTGTTGCGCGGATCGACATCGGCGGTGATGCGCGGCAGGCCATGCACCGCAAACCCGCGGGCGACGATGGCCCCCACCGCTTCGCGCCCGAAGCCCTGCCCCCAGACCGCAGGGTCAAGCAGATAGCCGATATCGGGGAAGCGGTAGAACCCCGCTTTGCCAATCACGCGGCCTTCGAATTCAACGATAAAATCCTCACCCAGCGCCGGTTCGATCTGCGCCATGTTCGCCAGCCATTCGCGCGTCTGGTCCTCGCTATCATGCGGCGGCGTTGACCAATAGGCCATCGCGCGCGGCTGCTTCATGATGGCGTGCATGGCCGCAAGATCGCCCGCCTCGCGCACGGGACGCAGCAACAGGCGCGGCGTGCGGATCATAGCCTCAGCCACAATCGAGATCGTAGAACTTGACGATGTGCGCCCACGCCTCTTCTGCGGTTTCGACCGGCGTAAACAGCTCCAGATCCTCGAAATTGATCACGCCTTCTTCGGCCAGGGCCTGAAAGTTGACCACGCGGTTCCAGTAATCGCCGCCAAACAGCAGGATCGGAATCGGCTTCATCTTGCCGGTCTGGACGAGCGTGAGCAGTTCGAAAAATTCATCGAACGTGCCGAACCCGCCGGGGAACACCGCCACCGCCCGCGCGCGCAGCAGGAAATGCATCTTGCGCAGCGCAAAGTAGTGGAACTGGAACGACAGGTGCGGGGTGACATAGCCGTTGGGTGCCTGCTCGTGCGGGAGCACGATGTTCAACCCGATCGATTCGGCACCCGCCTCTTGCGCGCCGCGATTGGCGGCCTCCATGATCGACGGGCCGCCGCCCGAACAGATCACGAACTGGCGCTGGCCATCTTCGACCAC
>CAZSTP010000168.1:0-2509 GCA_964609325.1 uncultured Novosphingobium sp.
GGTATGCCGATGGAATCGATGATCAGCACGATCGTAAGCTGGATCGGGATGTGCCACAAATAGATGCCGTAAGACGCATCGCCGAGCTTCTGGCCAAAGCTCAGGCGGCCCTTGGCGTCTGACAGATCGGCGGCAAGCGTGAGGAATACCACGCCGAAGGTGCCTGCAATCGTGGCGGCATCCCCGCTGCGATAGGTCGCTTTCAGCCAGAATGCCGCGACAATCAGCGCCGCGCCGAAGGGCACAAGGTTCTCGGTACGCAGCCAGCCTTTGAGCGCGGCACCATAGACCGCACAGCCGAGGAAGAAGTAGCCGATACAGGACAGCACTTCCTTGTTCGGCCCACCTTTGAGCATGTACCACAGCATGCCTGCGCCCAGCACCGATGCCAGTGCCAGCGGCAAGCGGCGCAAGGCGGGTAGCGCGAGCCAGAACACGAGGTAGGCCAGAATTTCGGTCGAGAGAGACCATGACGGGCCGTTGAATGACTGATCCTTCTGCCAACCCCAATACTGCATCAGCGGGAGCGAGAGCAGGAAGTGCTTCAGGTCGTTGACGTGGTAGATAAATTCGGTGCCGGTGCGCGCGAAGTACATCCCTTGCAGCAGCGCCATCAGGCCCAGGGTCAGCAGGTGCAACGGCCACAGACGCGCAAACCTTGCCAGCCAGAAGCGGCCTTGCGCGCGCGGGTCCGAAAGATAGACATGGGCGAAGACGAAGCCCGATACCGCCCAGAAATACTGCACCGCCGTGTGGCCGTGATTGTATAGCCAGCTCAGCACCGGATACCATGGCTGGATCGCCCGATCGACGTGGACGTGATAGGGCACCGGCGGCACGAAGATGTGCTGGTAATGCCAGAACAGCACCATGATCGCCGCCAGCAGGCGCGACAGGTCCAGCGCGTGGAAATGGCGCTTGGGCAGGCGCAAGTGCGAGATATCGTAGTGTGGCAAGGGCTTGTGACCTATCAGCCCCAAAGGCCGAGCGCGTGGGCACCGGCCACGGCCACAGCGCCCGCAAGGAAGGGCACCAGTTGTCCCGGCCAATTGCGCCGACGCCGATTGGGGCCGACGATCAGATCGATCTCCGGCAATGGTGGAGCTTCGGGGGCGCCCCCTTTGGGCGGGAACTTTTCTTCGATCCGGCGGACCAGATCCGGCAGGCCCAGCAGCGTCTTGACGCCCTCGCGCATCTGGTCGGCAATGGCAGCTTCAGGGCCAAGCTCGTCGCGGATCCAGTCGCGCACAAAGGGTGATGCGGTGTCCCACATGTTGATTTCGGGATCGAGCTGTGTGGCGATGCCTTCGACCATCACCATCGTCTTTTGCAGCAACAGCAAGTGCGGCTGGGTCTGCATGTCGAAATCGCGGGTGATCGCAAACAATCCGTCAAGCATCTGCCCGACCGACAATTCGCTTACCGGACGTCCGCGCATCGGTTCACCCACCGCGCGCAGGGCCGTGGCGAATTCCTCGACCGAGTGGTAGCTTGGCACATATTGCGCTTCGAAGTGGATTTCGGCGACGCGGCGGTAATTGCCCGTGGTCAGGCCATAGAGGATTTCGGCAAGCCACTGGCGCGCGCGCCGGTCAATCCGGCCCATGATACCGAAATCGATCGCGGTAATCGTGCCATCGGTTTCGACGAAAAGGTTGCCCTGATGCATGTCGGCGTGGAAATACCCGCCGCTGATCGCCTGCGTCAAAAATGCGATGACGAGGCGCGAGGCAAGGTCCTTGCGGTCAACGCCCGCTGCATCGAGCGCGGCCGTATCGCTGATCTTGATGCCGTCGATCCAGTCGAGCGTCATCACGCGGCCATTGGTGCGGTCCCAATCGATGGCTGGCACGCGATAGCCCGCATGGGCGCGCATCATATCGGCCAGTTCCGATGCCGATGCCGCTTCGCGCCGCAGATCCAGCTCGCGCACCGTCCAGCGCTTGAAGTTGGCGATCACCATGCGTGGCCGCAACCGGCTCGCCTCGCCGCCCAGCGCTTCAAGGTGCGCGGCAGCCCATTCATAGGTCGTGATATCGCGCGCCAGCTTTTCCCGCACGCCGGGGCGCAGGATTTTCACCGCTACCTTGCGGCCTTCGGTGGTTACCGCGCGGTGGACTTGCGCGACCGATGCCGCGCCGACCGGTTCGGGATCGAACTCAGCGTAAAGCGCTTCAAGCGGCTTTTCGAACGAGCGTTCGATCTCTGCCCGGATCAGCGCGAAATCGACCGGCGGCAGCTTGTCTTGCAACGCCAGCAAATTGTGCGCGGCTTCCTCACCCACCAGATCTGGGCGCGTGGCCAGCGTCTGGCCAAGCTTGATCGCGGCGGGGCCGATGGCGCGAAACGCTCCGGCATAGTCGGGCGTCTTGGGCTGGCGCGTGCCGAACCGCGCGACCCGGCACAGCGTGCGCACCGGTGCCGGCGTATTGGGATCAGCCTCGATCCCGCGCAAAGCACCGTGGCGCGCAAGCGTGCGGCCCCAGCCGAGCAAGCGGCGCAAATGGGT
>CAZSTP010000168.1:2609-6074 GCA_964609325.1 uncultured Novosphingobium sp.
AAGCACCGTGGCGCGCAAGCGTGCGGCCCCAGCCGAGCAAGCGGCGCAAATGGGTTGCGGGGTGAGTCAAAGGCTCACACCTTCCAGCCCGAATGGATCGCCACCAAGCCGCCAAGGATCGGCTCAACTTTGGTGTGGCGGAAGCCTGCTGTGCGGATCATGCTTTCAAATTCGGGCATGGTCGGAAAGCGGCGGATCGATTCGATCAGGTAGCGGTATGATTCCTCGTCGCCCGCAATCATCTGGCCCAGCTTTGGCACCAGCTTGTGCGAATAGGCGTCGTAGATTTCGGAAAAGCCCGGCCATTGCGTGGTCGAGAATTCAAGGCAGAAGAACCGGCCGCCAAACTTCAGTACGCGGTGTGCCTCGGCCAGCGCCTTGTCGATGTGCGTCACGTTGCGGATGCCGAAAGCGATGGTGTAGGCATCAAAGAAGCGGTCGCCAAAGCTCAGCTCTTCGGCGTTCTGGCAGGACCATACCAGCCCGTCCAAGCCCTGCTTCATCGCGCGTTCGATGCCCACATCAAGCATGTCCTGATTGATGTCCGATACGGTGATCTGCGCGCCCGATGGGGCCATGCGGAACGCGATGTCGCCGGTGCCGCCTGCCATATCAAGGATCGTCTCGCCCTCTTTGGGGCGGACGCGGCGCACGAACTTGTCTTTCCACAAGCGGTGCATGCCAACCGACATGGCATCGTTCATCACGTCATACTTGCGCGCCACGTTCGAGAAGATCGCGCCAACGCGGCCTTCTTTTTCATCGGCGGGGATATCTTCGTAGCCAAACGAGGCAGTTTCTTGTGCGGTCATGCCTAGCGCCTTTAGTGGGGAATTGCCCGGACGGCAAAGGGTGTTAGGTGAGGGGTGTTAGGGGTGATGGCGTTATGCCCGAATTACCAGAAGTAGAAACCACTGTCCGGGGACTTGCAACCGTGCTTGACGGGCAGGTTATCGCCCGCGTTGCAGTCAATCGCGCCGATTTGCGGCGTCCTTTCCCGGTGGACCTGGCGCAAGCGCTTACCGGCGCGCGCGTTACGGGGCTCTCAAGGCGCGCAAAGTATGGCCTGATTCACACGGATCGTGATCGCACGATGGTGTTTCACCTCGGCATGTCAGGCCGCTGGCGAATCGATCCTGAAGACATCGGCAAGCACGATCATCTGGTGCTTGAGACGGGTGATGGCCGGGTTCTATCATTAAATGACGCGCGCCGCTTCGGGTCGGTGGATCTGGTTGATACCCCTGCGCTCGATGCCTGGCCCCAATTTGCCGCGCTGGGGCCGGAACCGCTGGGCGAAGGGCTGTCGGTCGCGCACCTCAAAGCCGCGTTCAAAGACCGGATTTCGGCGGTGAAGCTCCTGCTGCTCGATCAGCGAATTGTGGCGGGCTTAGGCAATATCTATGTTTGCGAGGCATTGAACCGCGCACATATCCATCCCGAGCGCGCAGGCGGCAAAGTCTCCGCCAAAGCGCTCACCCTGCTGGTCCCCGCCATCCGCGATGTCCTCAACGAATCCATCGCAGCAGGCGGATCAACCCTGCGCGATTACGCCCGCCCCAGCGGCGAACTCGGCTATTTCGCCAAAGACTGGCGCGTCTATGGCCGCGAGGGTGAGGCTTGCGGCTGTGGCGGTTCGGTCGAGCGCGTGGTGCAGGGCGGGCGGTCGACGTTCTTTTGCGCAAAGTGCCAGAAATAGTGGGGCTATTGCGGCGTGGGTCGGTTCAAACTTGGCGGACGGCCTGTCATCGGCGCGCTGTACCAACAAGTTGAACGGCGCAATTCGGGTCGATTGTATTGAAAGACTGGGCGTTGAGACTTGCGCAGCTTGAAGCGCATTTTCTCTGCGCCTCTACGCGCACCTATTCCGGAAACCGGATCTCCGGATCGCCTTCTGTCCAGGGCGTGAACTTGGGCATGATCGCCGCAAATAGCGCGGATTCTGCGTGGCCCGCCAGCCAGCGTTGCACGTGGAGCAAGTCGAGACTGGCGAACCAGGCCGCGTCGACGCTGGCGAACTGGCGCACGAAGGGCATGACGGCCATGTCGGCCAGCCCGCGTTGTGGCCCGCACAATTGGCCATGGGAGGCCAGCCGCGCCTCAAGATCGCGCAGGAAGGCGAGGCCGTTTTCGCGGTGGGCCAGCGCATCCGAGCCGTGGCGGTCGGGATATTTGTAGCGGTCAAGGTCGTGCTTGAACGCGCCGTCATTGCGCGCGATCAAGGCGGGATCGTTGCGCGCAAGCCAGCCTTCGGGATCACTTTGCGCCAGCGCCCAGTGCATCACTTCAAGGCTTTGTTCGATCACCGTTCCATCTGGCAGGACCAGCACCGGCACCGTGCCTTTGGGCGATACGGCGAGCATGGCGGCGGGTTTGGCCGCCAGCTTTACCTCGCGCAAGGCGCAGGTCGTGCCGCTGATCGCCAGCGCCAGCCGCGCGCGCATCGCATATGGGCAGCGGCGGAAGCTGTAGAGGACCGGCGTCACCCGGCGGCAAGCCCGATCAGCGAAATTTGCCGTCCATAGCCCGCCTCGGCGCGGTGCGTGGCGCGGCGGAACGAATAGAACCGCGCCTCTTGCGCATAAGTGTCCTCGCCCAGCATGCCGACTTTGCCTGTGCCCGCATCACGCAGGCGCGAGGCGACATAGCCCTCAAGATCAAACCACGCGTGGGCTTCGCGTCCGGCGCGGAAGAAGCGCTCGTTCTCTGCGGCTTGTTCCGCAAAGCGCGCCTCGAACGCGGCATCCACTTCATAGCTTTTTTGCGCGATGCACGGCCCGACAACGGCGGCGATGTTGGCGCGATTGGCACCCAGCGCCTCCATCGCGTCCAGCGTTGCCTCGCACACGCCGGTGAACGCGCCCTTCCAGCCCGCATGGGCCGCGCCGACAACGCCCGCGCTGGCATCATGGAACAGCACCGGCGCGCAATCGGCGGTCAGCACGCCCAGCACGATGCCGGGGCGGTCGGTCACCAGCGCATCGGCTTTGGGACGGTCGGCATCGGCCCAAGGCTGTGCCACCGTCACCACATCGGCGGAATGGATCTGGTAGCAGGTCTGCAATGTGCCGCCCGGGCGCACCGCCTGCACCGCCAGCGCGCGGTTTTGCGCGGTCAGCGCGGGGTCATCCTCGCTATAGCTGACGTTCAGCCCCGCCAGCTCGCCCGTGCTCACCCCGCCACGCCTGCCCAGAAAGCCGTGCGCTGCGCCTGCCAGCAAGGGATGGGTCAGCGCCTCGACGCTCACGCTCGTCACCATGCTCCTCCAACTTCGTCATGCTGAACTTGTTTCAGCATCCATCCCTCGGCAAACTCCGTCCGTGCATGGGGAGAAATGGACCCTGAAACAAGTTCAGGGTGACGATTGAGGCGAATGCCGAGCGTTTTAACGCTCATCCCTGTTTCCTTAACCTTCAAGGCTCTTGGTCACCTGTTCACGCACATCGCGCGAAAGGTTGGGCGCAG
>CAZSTP010000169.1:0-6023 GCA_964609325.1 uncultured Novosphingobium sp.
CTCTGCCTCCTCTGCGCCTCTGCGCGAAACACCCTTTTCTTCCGGCCCAAAGACACAAACATTCCGTAAGCAACACATACAATTTTTCGTAGAATTCATCATTCCGAACTTTTCATCCATGCGAAAATATGCCAGAGCGGTTTCAACATCGCGAAATCACATCGGGAGAGTCGAAAAATGTCCCAAACACTTGAACAGGTCATCCAGAACGCTGGCGATCTCGTCAACTTTGTCCGCAACCAGCAAGTCGGGCCCAACGTCTATCCGGGCGTTCCTTCGGAATTCTCGAACTGGCGCGCAGAGCAGTGGGCATGGGGCCACACTGCGGTGCTTTACAACCAGTCGTACCACATGGTCGATCTGGCCGTAAAAGGCCCCGACGCGTTCAAGATGCTTGAACATCTTGGCATCAACAGCTTCAAGAACTTTCAGCCCGACCGCGCCAAGCAATTCGTGCCCGTCACGCCCGATGGCTACGTCATCGGCGACGTGATCCTGTTCTATCTGGATGAAAACCACTTCAACCTGGTCGGCCGCGCGCCCACGATCGAATGGGTCGAATACCACGCCGCCAGCGGCAACTGGAACGTCACGGTCGAGCGGGACGAGCGCTGGGCGATGCGCAGCGATGGCAAGCGCAACTCCTATCGCTTCCAGGTACAGGGCCCGAATGCGATGAAGATCATCGAGAAGGCCACCGGCAAGCCCGCGCCCGAACTCAAGTTCTTCCACATGTGCCGCATGACCATCGGCGGCAAGGAAGTGCGCGCCCTTCGCCACGGCATGGCAGGCCAGCCGGGCTTTGAACTGATGGGGCCTTGGGAAGATTATGGCGCGGTTCACGCCGCGCTGGTCGAAGCCGGCAAGGAGTTCCAGATGGCGCTGGTCGGTGGCCGTGCTTATTCGTCCAACACGCTGGAATCGGGCTGGATCCCCTCGCCCTTCCCCGCAATCTATACCGGCGAAGCACTTGCGCCTTACCGCGCATGGCTCTCGGCCAATTCCTATGAAGCAAAGTGCTCGGTCGGCGGCAGCTATGTGCCCGAAACCATCGAGGGCTATTACACCACGCCATGGGATCTGGGTTACGGACCGTTCGTCAAGTTCGACCATGATTTCATCGGCCGCGCCGCGCTTGAAAAGATGGCCGCCGAAGGCAAGCACCGCACCAAGGTGACGCTTGCGCTCGACAACGAAGACGTCATGCGCGTCCAGTCCTCGGCACTGTCGCAAGGCGATCGCGCCAAGTTCATGGAGTACCCGAGTGCGGTCTATTCCATGCACCCGTTCGATCAGGTACTGGCAAATGGCAAAATGGTCGGCCTGTCCACATGGATCGGCTACACCGCCAACGAAGGCAAGTTCCTGACATTGGCCATGATGGAACCCGGCTTTGAAACACCGGGCACCGAAGTCAGCCTGCTGTGGGGCGAACCCAATGGCGGCACCAGCAAGCCGACCGTCGAGCCGCACGTCCAGACCGAGATCAAGGCCGTCGTCTCAGCCGTCCCTTATGTCGCCGCCGCACGCGACAATTACGCCGAAGGCTGGCGTACCCGCAAATAAGCTTCGGGCCAAAAGCCTGACTGCGAGAACGCCGGCCCATCCCGACGGGTCCGGCGCTCTTTGCGTTTTTGCAGGTTGCTCGGGCCGAACGGGATCGGTGGACTTCCCATGTCCACCTGCTCAACCTGAGACTGTCGACGGATGCTGCAAAACACCAGTCTACCACATGAAATATAGTTTGTGTTGCTAACAAAATCTGGCACAATATCGACAACAAGAAAGAGGATGCCATGGCACAAAACAACACCATCACGTTCTACGATCTCGCGCTCAGCACGGGGGCCACGATCAGCCCCTTCGTGTGGGCGACAAAGTATGCCTTGAAGCATAAGGGCTTTGATCTGGATGTCGTGCCCGGCGGGTTTACCGGCATTCTGGAACGCACCGGCGGGAAGACCGAGCGCTTGCCCGCGATTGTCGATGATGGCGAGTTTGTACTCGATAGCTGGGGCATTGTCGAATACCTTGACGCCAAGTACCCTGATCGCCCTGCCCTGATCCCGCATGAAAGCGTGGCGGCGACGCTCAAGGCGCTGGACCACTGGTTCTGGAATACGGCTGTCGGGCCGTGGATGTTCTGCTTCTGCCAGGACTATCGCGATCTTTCACTGCCGCAGGATCACGAATACGTGACGCACAGCCGCGAGAAGATGCTGGGCCGCAAGCTGGAGGATGTTCAGGCCGGGCGTGAAGAGCGTTTGCCGAAGATTTCGGCTGCGCTTGAGCCTTTGCGCGCCGCGCTGGCACAGCATCCGTGGCTTGGCGGATCGACGCCGAACTATGCCGATTTCCGCATCATGGGCGGCATTCTGTTTACCGCATCGGTATGCAAAATTCCGGTGCTGGCCAATGAAGATCCGCTGCGCGACTGGATCGAGCGCTGCCTTGATCTGTTCGGCGGATTGGGCCGCCACCCCGGCCTGTTCCCGCTGTTCGGGCTGGAGCAGCGTGAGGGCGATCCCGACTTGTTCAACCGTGCAGCGGGACAGGGCGGGATTTACAAGCGCAATACCGGCCCTGAATCCACCAGCGCCGAAACCCGGCGGATTACCGAGGGTATGAAGCGCTAATCGCCCTGAATGGCGGCGGCGGAGCGGATCAGCAAGGCGCGGATCCGCTCTTCCATTGCGTCATCGAACCGGACCGCTGGCACGGCCACGCTGAGCGCGCCGACGAGCTCGCCGTCGATCCACACAGGGGCCGCGACACCGCAGATGCCGACAGTCGCCTCCTCACGCGCCACGCAAATGCCTTCGCTTCCGATGCGGGCGAAATCTGCGCGTAAGGCGGATTCCTCCGTGCGCGTTTTGTCTGTCAGTTGCGGGCGCGGCGCTTCGGCGAAATAGCGCGCCTGCTCTTCGGGCGGCATCCACGCCAGCAAAACCTTGCCCGCAGCCAGCGCATGCAAGGGCCGCCGCGTGCCGGGATCGACCGCATAGCGCAGCGCGTGATCGCTGGCTTCGGTCACCAGCGATTCGACCTCCCAGCCGCGCCGGACCATGAACGATGACGTCTCGTTGAGTTCGGACCGCAACGCGCGGACCAGCGGGGCCACGCGATCTTCCAGCGTCATCGCCGATTGCGGCGCGCGCAGGCGCTCCAGCCCCGGCCCCGGCAAGTAGCGCCTCCCGGCGCGCGCGAGGTAGCCACGCTCAACCAAAGTGCCGAGCAGATAGGACAGGCTGCTGACCGGAATGGCCAGCGCGCCCGCGATTTCCTGCGCCACCGCGCCCTGCCGATTGGCGACGACATACTCGATCACATCGAGCGTGCGCATCGCCGATTTGACAGGATTGGAGGCGGCAGGCGCGTTCATCAGAAGGTGAGGCTACCGCGCCGTTCGGCAAAGCGCCAGCCATCGCCGGTGAGCACAAAGCGATCATGGAACGAGCCGACCAGCGGCGCGCCCTCGCCCGTGAACAACAGCATCGCGCTGGTGCCGCGCGCGGTGGTTTCGCTTTCCACATCGACCACCACGTTCGAGCAAACGTGGCGGGTGGTGCGCGGCGGGCGCGATTTGAACGCCGCCAAGATCGCCTCACGCCCTGCCACGGGGGCATCGGGCGCGGTGGGACGGAACATGACGCCATCTTCGGCATAGAGCGCGGCGACTTCGTCCCACCGCGCTTCATCGTTGAGGTTGGCGTAGAGCGCGATCAGCCGGGCGCAATCGGCTTCGGCGGCGCGACGGTCATCGGCGTTCATAGGCGGGCGGCCGCGATATCGGCACCTTCGCGCAAGGACTTGAGCTTGCGCCAGGTGACGATGGGATCGAGCTTGCCGTAGCCTGCGAACGTGCCGAAGCCGCAATCGGTGCTGGCGACAACGCGATCCGCGCCGACGAAACCGGCAAAGCGTTCGATGCGCTGGGCGATCAGTTCGGGGTGTTCGATGTAGTTCGAGCAGGTATCGATCAGGCCGGGGGCGAGGATCTTGTGATCGGGCAGCTTGGCGTCTTTCCACACTTTCCATTCGTGTTCGTGGCGCGGGTTGGCACCTTCGAACAGGATGGTGGCAGGGCGCGCGCCGATCACGATATCGACCACGCGCTCCAGCGGAATGTCGTGATCGTGCGGGCCTTCGTAATTGCCCCAGCAGATGTGCATGCGCATCTTTTCAGGCGGAATGTTGGCGGTGGCAGCGTTGAGCGCCTCGACGTTGGCCGCCGCAATCTTGATGAATTCCGCCTCGTCCATATCCTGATAGCCGGTGTGGCGGCTCATCGCCAGATCGGGGCAATCGAGCTGGAGCAGGAAGCCTGCATCAACGATGGTCTCATACTCTTCGCGCATCGCATCGGCCAGATCAGCCAGATAAGCCTCGTGGCTGGGATAGTGGCGGTTGACCTGAAACGCGGTGATCAGGCCGGGCGATGCGGCATTCATGAAGGCTTGGGTATCGGGCGCGGCATGCTTGGCCAGCGCCGATTTGAAGCGGCGGATATCATCGTGCAACGGTTGCAGCGTGACCTTGCGGACCGGGCCGATGCACGAAGCGCGGACGAATTCCTGGCTGCCCATGATCGCCGAGAGCTTTTTGGCAAGGTCGGGCACTTCGGCAAGGTCAGCGGCGGGCTTGCGATCAATGTGGCCGCCAAAGCCCGAAAGGCGTTCGATCATGTAGGTAGAATAGCCGACTTTGCCGAGTTCGCCATCGGACACGACCGAGACGCCCGCTTCAACCTGATGGCGCACGGCTTCATCGACGGCGGCCGAGACGGCGGTATCGAAAGCCTCGGCGTCATAGGGTTCACCCTTGTCGCGGGCGAGCAGGAGGGGCGTGAGTTCATCGCCGCGTGGCAGGCTGCCGACGTGAGTGGTCTTGATCTTTGCCATGGTTCAGGCCCCTTCCAAATTCATATCTGTGAAAAATTCATAGCGTATTGCACCGCCGAAACAAGCCGAAAGCGGAAGTCTTGGCGATTTTGCAGCGGAGGGGGTTTACACAGTTTACACTGTCCAGAGAGAAAACTCCGGCCCCTTCCCGACGCGCCCCGGAAGCGACCGGTTTTGCGATATCGGGCGTAGGGCGGACGGGCGGGTGACATGCCCCCTGCATGGCACAACGGCGCACTTGTAGGACAGACAAAAACCGCCCACCCCAAGTTACATATTTCGGACAAGTATTACGCTGAAAAGACGCAATTTTATTCACCTTATGCAACAGTTCTGACGCATGATCTTGTCATTGGGAGCCGGGCTGGAAAGGTCAGCCCGGGGGGCTTACCAGATGATCCGCAAAGTATTGCTTGCCGGTTGTGCCACAGTATTTATGGCCGTCTCCAGCCTGACACTTGCCGCCTCTCCCGATCCATTCACCGGCGCGATAGAAAACGCGCAATTGTTGGATGCGCTCCAGCTTGATGGTGAATTGTTCCACGTTCAGGGCCTTGAAATACAGGGCGGCACGATCTGGGTCACCTCGGTCGATAACGACAATCAGCGCGGCTATATCCACGAGTTTGACCGGCACAGCGGCAAGCTGCGGCGGCGGTTGGAATTGACCGACGGGGCGCGCTATCATCCCGGCGGCATTTCGCTTGCCGGTGGCTCGATCTGGGTGCCCGTGGCCGAGATGAAAGCAAAGAGCAGCGCGGTGCTGGTGGAGATTGACACCGCCACCCTGCAAGTGCGCCGCACGATCCATGTGGCCGATCACCTTGGCTGCGTGGCCGCGGTGGACGGCAAGCTGGTGGCGGGCAATTGGGACAGCAAGTTGCTCTATGTGTTCGATCTGGCAAAAGCGCACCCCGAACAGCCCGAACGGATCGTGCCCAACCCCTCGCAAACGCGGTTTCAGGATATGAAGTTCGTCGATGGCCATCTGGTGGCAGGCGGCAATCTGACATGGCTGAGCGGCGCGGTTGACTGGATCGAATGGCCCTCGTTGAAGCTGAAGCGCTCATTGCAATCCGGCGCAGTAGGCCCCGTCCGCCCCTTCGGACGCGGCGGCCCCTA
>CAZSTP010000170.1:0-6005 GCA_964609325.1 uncultured Novosphingobium sp.
GGGTCACAATTTGGGAGGCCGCCGCCCCCCATCGTAGTCAGGTCTTCATGCTGGTTGGTGCATCCATCATGGTGCCCATCATCCTTGCCTACACCGCCTGGTCCTACTGGGTGTTTCGCGGCAAGGTTGGCCACGACGGGTATCACTGATGGCTGGATCGGCAAAAAAGGTGGCGTGGTTTGTGGCCATATGGGCGATGAGTGTGGTCACGATTGTGATCGTCGGGTACGCGATCCGCCGGGTCATAGCTCCGTGACACCTTACGAAGCCTTTGGCGGTGAAGCGTTCGTTCGTTCGCTTTGTGCGCGGTTCTACGTGTTGATGGATACGCTGCCTGAAGCTGCGGCATGCCGTGCGGTGCATCCGCCATCGCTGGTGCGGGCCGAAGAAAAGTTGTTCGAATACCTTACAGGATGGCTCGGCGGCCCACCGCTCTATACCGACAAATATGGACATCCCCGGTTGCGCCAGCGCCATTTCGTGGCTCCGATCGGCAAGGCCGAAGTGGAGGGCTGGCTTGTCTGTTTCCATCAGGCGTGGGCAGAACTGGCACCGCCATCGACATTGGCAGATGACATTCTCGCCAAAATTGACGGATTGGGCTGGCATATGGCAAACCGCGAATAGCGTAAGATGACGTGGGTGACGTTGGAGCACCAGTGCTACCCAACACAAGTTTCAGGATAAAGCGGGAGGTTGGCGATGCGCATTCGGAGGGCTTCTCAAGCAGGACTGGCTTCGGTCACCTTGATCCTTGCGGCATGTGTCAGCCCCACCGGAAACCCGGCTGGTGAACTTGCAACCGGTGATGTGGCGCAAAAGTCGGCTGTGCTGGCTGATCGTTTTCAGGCTGAACTTCAGGCGCAATTGTCCGCAGCGATGCAGCAAGGCGGGCCAGTGGGGGCCATCGATGTGTGCCATGCCGTTGCACCGGCCATTGCCTCTTCGCTGTCCGATGGAAGCGGTGCGCAGGTCCGGCGGATTGCGTTGCGGCAACGCAATCCTTCCGCCCTTGCCGAAGGCGAATGGCAAAAGCGGCTTGAAGCGCTGGCCAGAGCGCCGGTCGGGCCGGATGGAAAACCTGCAACGGTGCAATGGACCACGGGCAAGGGGAAGGCTGCGCAAACCCATTACATGCGCGCCATTCCGATGAAGGAGCAACCCTGCGCAGCCTGCCACGGAACAAATGTTGCGCCAGATGTGCAGCTTCGCATTCAATCGCTCTATCCCGATGATCGGGCGATCGGCTTTCGCCCCGGAGAATTGCGCGGTGCGATTGCAATCAGCTGGCCGGCGCAGCGCAGAAAATGACGCAAAGTTCAAAACCCTCACGACGTCCCCGCGCAACCGGCTCGAAATCGCCCGCGCCCAAGGGGCTTTTGGCCTTGCGTTACGTAGCGACTGTTGCACTGACAGGCATTGGCATGCTTGCGGCTTTGTTTGCCGCCAACCTGCCCGCTGCACAATCGCAAGTTCCCCCCGCTGCTTGGACAGTCCCTGACATCGCCACTTTGCCACAGGACACATGGGGCCAAACGGTGCGCCGGGGCCATGATCTGATTGCGCGGACATCAGCCTTGATCGGGCCTGAAGTGGCTGATCCGGCCCGGCGGATTGCGGGCAATAACCTGAATTGCCAAAGCTGCCATCTGGGCGCCGGTACCCGACAATATGCGCTGCCATTGGTGGGCGTGCTGGGGGATTTCCCGCAATATCGCGGGCGCTCGGGCAAAGTTGACACGATCGAGGACCGCATCAACGGTTGCCTGATGCGCAGCATGAACGGTCATGCTTTGCCACCGGGCGATGCCGATATGGTCGCGATGGTATCGTATCTGCGGTTTCTCAACATGGGACGCGCCGTGGGCGCTGCCACAACAGGACGCGGCTTGCCTCGTATGGCAGAACTTTCGCGCCCGGCCGATCCGGTGCGCGGCAAAGTGGTTTATGCCGATACTTGCGCTGCCTGCCACGGGGGTGACGGTCAGGGCCAGCGTGTCGGCAAAGTGGGCGATGCACAAGGTTATGCCTTTCCGCCGCTATGGGGGCAGGACAGCTATAACAACGGTGCGGGCATGGCGCGGTTGATCACCGCAGCCAACTTCGTTCACGCCAATATGCCGCAAGGAACCAC
Organism: uncultured Novosphingobium sp.; assembly: GCA_964609325.1. Taxonomy (GTDB): domain Bacteria; phylum Pseudomonadota; class Alphaproteobacteria; order Sphingomonadales; family Sphingomonadaceae; genus Novosphingobium. The sequence continues at coordinate 2,135 of CAZSTP010000170.1, forward strand.
CTGGCAGTCCCCCGCTGTGGCCAGCGCGGATGCGTGGGACGTGGCTGCCTATATCAACAGCCAGCCACGGCCGCAGATGGCAGGGCTTGAACGTGATTACCCGACGCGCAGCGAAAAGCCGCTCGATGCTGCTTATGGTCCGTGGGCGGATGATTATCTGCCGCAGCAGCACCGGCTTGGTCCCTTCGGGCCAATGCGCAAAACCCCCACGGCAATTCTTTCAAAGCCTTGATTGGAGAAACGCAATGTCCCGTCTGAAAACCATCGCCTGCGTTCTGGCGCTCGGCCTTTCTGCCGCGTTCGGCCCGGTCAGCGCGCAAGGCCAGCAATCCGTGGCTGAACCGATGGATTCAAGCCGCTATGTGTTCCAGCGCGTGGTCTATCAAAATTCGGGCGGCTATCCTGACGATAAAAGCTATGCCCAGCGCCTGCTTCGCAACATTGGTGCCCACGTCGGTGCAACCGATGGCAATGTGGAAATCCGTGTCGTCAGCTTTGCCGCCGGGGCAAAGCTCTTCCTGTTGGCCAAAGAAGATCCGGACCTTGCCAAAGGATTGGACGGATTGCGTGCCAAAGGCGTGAAGTTCCTGATTTGCCGCAATACGCTCAATGGTTTGAAGCTTAAGCCTGCCGACCTTTATGGCCTAACCGATGCGGACGTGGTGCCAAGCGGCGTTGCTGAGCTTGCCCGCCTTCAAGGCCTAGGCTTTGTGTATATTCACCCGTGAACAGATGGGCGTAACTTCGGGGTTGATGATTGGCCCTCCGCTTCGACGATCTCAAAAAAAGGGCTCAGAATGATTCGTGAACTTGGTCAGCTAAACGGCAACTTAGTCAGATGGTCTGTCCGATGCGGATTAGCCGAAACGTCCTGAATCATGGTGGAAGCGAGCATCAAAAGCTAATGTCCGTTCGCGGGAATGGCGGACATTCTCAAGCAGAATTACGAATGACTTGAGTTGGTCGACAACTGAAGCCTCAAGCGCGGACGGCAGGACGGCGAGAGTCGCCAACAAGGCTGTCGTTCTTCTGGGCACCAGTCAACCACTTTATCGTGTTGTCTTTACACGATAAAGTGGAGATCCTGAAAATCTGATCCCACATTTATTCCCACATTTTGTGTGGGCCGGATTGATCTTTTCCGGGCCAAGGCGGGACTATAATGCACGGTCTCTTGTGGGCGAGTATATCACCGCTCGGCCTTGTTTTCTGCCCGAATCCGCACCGTGCAGCGGACGGGCTGTTGCGACGTTGTGGCGGACTTCTTGCAAGCCTCAATAGCTTCCCGGTTATCGCGCTGGATGTCGGCGGCATGAAGTAACGCGTTCCATGCCTGTGGATCACCAGCCTGCATCATCCGTGCTCCCGCGTCCCATATCGAAGGTGCGCCAACCATCCGGGTAGCGATGCGCTCCGGCCAGTGCCAGCTTTCCGGCATGGTGCGGGCGATGGTGCCGGGAAGGAATGACCAGAGGAATATCCCGGCGAGCACACAGCCACCTGCCACCTGGAAGAGCTGCTGACGCTGCTCGCCTGCTGTTCGCGCCTTTGCGGTGAGAGAGCGCAAGTCCCGCGTCGCATGGTCCATGTCCGTCTGCGCCTGCTTGATTCTGTCGTGATCTGATCGCCGCGACGATTCCGCCACGGCTTCAATGCGCGCCCCAAGGCAATCGGGCGTCAACTGCATAGCAGGGTGGTCTGCGATGGTGTTGATGCCGCGTGAGATTGCACCCAATCGCTTGGCCATGTCTGTCAGCGTCGTGCCGTAGTCGGGTATCACAATGTCCGCGCGCTCGGCGGCAAGGTGCTGCACGGCGCGGCGCATCAGGGCCAGCTCGCCTTCAAGGCGAGCGAACGCTTCGGCGGCGGGATCGCCTGCGGCCTCCGCGGCGTGAGGATCGGGTTCCGGCTCAAGGACCAGTTCCAGTTCGACGTCATCGGCTTGCGCATTTTCCATTTCGTTTCTCCTACAGGCCCATGCCGATTGACCGGCTGCGTTCCATCGACACGGAAGCGGCAAGGTCGCGGGCCAGATCGCGACCGAGTTCTGGTTTGACGCCAAGTTCGTGCGCCCGTCCGCGCACCAGAGAGTCGACCTGCGAGTCGCGCTCCAGGCCCTTCGTCATGTCGACCATACGGCTGGAGACCTGGCGTGCTCCGTTCGTGTCGCCGCGCTGCTGCATCGTTTCCCGAAGCCGCCCCAGCCGCTGCCAGTCATTGACGAACCGGTCGGCGCGCTGCGCCGGATCGACGCGGATTTCGGCTTCAAGCTGCATGGCGCGCATTGCGCCCTGTGTGCGGCCATCGGCGGCCTCCCGCGCCAACTCCGGCTGGCGCTGCATGGCGCTGGCAAGATCGGCGGCGGCATGGGGCCGGATTGTGTCAAGAGCCTTCCCGGCCTTCTCCAGCGCGTCGCGCTGGTGTGGCAGGATGGGTGAATTCTGACCGTGCATCTGGCCGATTTCGACGGCGGCACGGGCATAGCGTTCGACCGCTCGGCGCTGATCAGACAGCCCGGCCTGTTCGGTCGGCAAGACTTCGAGCTTCTGCGCCTTCGGACGGAAACTGGCGAAGATGGATTTCGCCCGCTCCGGCACCTGCCGTGCAATCTCGACGATGCGTTCGCGGAACGTGATCCCGCGCCGCTCAGCGAACTGGCGTTCCGGCTTATAGTCGCTTGCCATGTCCTTGCCGCGCTCCCGGCTGAGCGTGCGGATGAGTTTCGACTGATCGGCGAAGTCTTCGCGCCCATAATGCAGAGACACGCCGTCGCGGTGGCGCGACAGGCCGACATACGCCCCGTGGCTGTCCATCCCCGGCGTGGCGAGCACATGGGTGCGGTCCACCGTCATGCCCTGCGCTTTATGGATCGTGGCGGCATAGCCATGATCGATGTGCGCATAATCCTTGGTATCGAAGGCGACATTGCGGCCATCGTCGGTGCGCACGGCCATGCTTTGCGCGCTAATCCGCTCGACCGTGCCAAGCGTGCCGTTCTTGACGCCCAGCCCGCGTTCGTTGCTCAGGAACATGATGCGGTCGCCGCTGGCGAACTGGCGCTCGCCGCGTGTCGCGTGGATCGACACGTCCATGCCCAGTTCGCCCGTGTCACGCAGCCGCCCGCGCGCGGCGTCATTGAGCTCGCGCACTTCGTCGTTGGTATGGGTGAGGATGATGCGCGTATCGCCGGGGCTGGCCTGCCGGTCACGATCCCAGCGCTCGATCAGCTCGCCGCGTGCCGCTTCCCTCGTCTCGGCGGCATGCACCATATCGCGTGTTCCATAGGCCTGAATGGCAAGTCCGGTGCGCCCGGTGGCTAGGTGCCGTGTGGCGTCCTGCTGCCAGCCGTCATGCTGGCGGCGAACCTCGCTGATTTCGACGCCGCCGTGCCGTTCGTGGATCGCACGGAAGGCAGCGCCTGCTTCGATGGCCTGGAGCTGCTGCGGGTCGCCGACCAGGACAACTTTCGCGCCTGCATCGGCGGCATGGGAGAGCACGCGCTCCATCTGTCGCGTGCCGACCATGCCTGCCTCATCGATCACCAGCACATCGCGCGCGGTGAGCAATTCGCGGCCATGGCCCCACTGATGCTCAAGGCTGGCAATGGTCCGCGAGGCAATGCCGGAACCGTGCTCCAACCCCTCGGCTGCAATGCCAGATAGGGCAGCACCGCGAACGGTATAGCCCGCGCTCTCCCATGCCTCGCGCGCAACGCCCAGCATCGCGCTCTTGCCGGTCCCGGCATAGCCGACGACAACGCTGAGACTCCGCCCGTCTGTCACATGCTCGAACGCCGCTCGCTGCTCGCCGGACAGAATCAGGCCGCGTGTCTCGGCGCGCGCCAGCGCTCCTTCCCGGCCTTTCTGATCGA
>CAZSTP010000171.1:0-6005 GCA_964609325.1 uncultured Novosphingobium sp.
AATAGGCGACCACGGAAAGCTCGCGCCCGTTGAGCGTGGCATCGCCGATGCCGTAAACGCCCTGATCGGTTTCGATCTTGAGCGTGACGAAGTTGCGACCGGGGCAAGTGACAATGACACGGGCGGCGGTAATTTTCATGACTCGGGCACTCGCATTATGTTGGCCTAATGTGGTATTACCGATTGACGGACCAATTTCGGTCTGTCAAGTTTTGAAAATTGGTTTTACCAAAAGGTTGTCCGCCATGGCTCTCGTGCCGAACGTCAAATCCAATGATCGCCTGTACCAAGACCTCGCCCGCTCCCTGATGGAGGAACTGGCGCAAGGGCGCTATCCGGTGGGCACGCGGCTTCCGGCTGAACGTGATCTGGCATCGCGCTATGACGTCAGCCGACCGACTGTACGCGAAGCGGTTATCGCGCTGGAAGTGCAAGGCCTGGTCGAAGTGCGGCTTGGCTCGGGTGCCTATGTGAAGCGCCTGCCGGGCGAGGAGGACCGCCCCGGCTTTGACGTGACCGCATTTGAATTGACCGAAGCGCGATTGCTGTTCGAGGGCGAGGCTGCGGCCTTGGCGGCGACGCAAGTCAACGATGCCGATATCGCCGAGATCGAAGTGCTGGTGCAGAAGATCGCCGAGGAGAACCAGAACCCCAACGGCACGGAAAGCGCCGACAGGGAGTTTCACCTCGCCATTGCCCGCGCCACGCGCAATGTGGCGGTTTATAACGCGATTGCCCACTTGTGGGATTTGCGGTCAACCTCGCCCGAGGCGGCGCTGCTGCATGAAAAGGCGCGTCACGCCCAGATCAAGCCGGTGGTGGAAGAACACACCGCCGTGCTGGACGCTTTGCGCGCACGTGATCCCAATGCCGCCCGCGCCGCGATGCGCGCGCATCTTTCCGCCGTGCTGGACGGCCTGTTGTTTGCAACCGAAGAACGCGCGCTGGCCGAAGCGCGCAAGGCCACGCAAGTAAAGCGTGATCGCTATGCCCGCGCATTGGCGTGAGCGTTGTGATTAGGGATATACCGGAACAATATCCAGCGGTCCGGTGGTGGGCGCTAACGGGCTCGAACCGCTGACCCTCTCGGTGTAAATTAGCGGGGCATGCCCGAAGATGCCTCAGCGATGGGGAGAATATCGCTGAAATTGCTGGGATTTGTTTTCACCCAGACCCATTGATGGTCACCCAAACCAATGGTACCGTGATTGCTACAGGAGGCCTAGCAATCACATGCCTACAGCACGGATCACCAAGACTAACGTCGATGCTACCCAACCGGAGGCCAAGGATTGGGTGCTCTGGGACGATCGCCTTGGTGGCTTTGGCTTGAAGGTCACGCCCGCCGGTTCGAAGGTCTACATATTCCAGTACCGCATGGGTGGTCGCGGTGCGAAGGTGCGGCGCTTCACCATCGGCAGGCACGGCAAGCTCACAACGGAGAGTGCGCGCAAGAAGGCCGAGATGCTCGCCTTATCCGTGGCGAACGGCGTTGACCCGCAAAGGGAGAAGGTGCGCGAAATACGTAAGACGATAGACTTGGCCTTCAAGCCCTACGTCGAGAGGTTCTATCGGGACTGTCTGCTTAAGGAGTGGCCCGCAACGCACAAGTACGTCGGAAGCCTTCTCCTGACATACGCCGTTCCCGTGATCGGCAACACGCCGCTGCCAGACATCACCCGCAAGGACATTAAGGCCGCATTGGCTCCCGTCCTCGATAAAACCGCGACTGCTTCAAACCTGTTTGCCGTTTTGCGGCGTCTGTTCAGTTGGGCGATTGAGCAGGAAGACATCGACCGTTCCCCGATTGAGGGTATGAAGCCGCCGCCACTCCCGCCGTCTCGTGACCGGGTTCTATCGGATGATGATCTCGCACTTGTCTGGCGCGGGACTGAAGAATTGGGCTATCCGTTTGGCCCATTGGTGCGCCTGCTCGTCCTTACGGGCGCTCGCCGCGAGGAGGTCGCAGCGATGGAGTGGTCGGAACTCGATCGAACTGCCGCCACTTGGTCGCTTCCTGCTTCCCGCTCAAAGAATGCACAAGCGGCAGAGAACGCGCTCTCGGGGGCGGCTGTCGGCGTTCTGGACGGGTTGGCTCAGCGCATAGGTCTCAGCGATCGCTGGCCTCGGAAGGGCTTCGTGTTCAGCACAACAGGCGAGACCTCTGTGAGTGGCTACAGCCGCGCCAAGCGCCGCCTCGATAAGATTGTCGTCGACCTAGCAAACGAGGGCGAACTGACACCGCCGGAGCCTTGGAGGCTGCATGATCTGCGGCGCACGCTGGCCACAGGGCTTCAGCGGCTAGGTGTGCGGCTGGAAGTGACCGAGGCCGTGCTGAACCACGTCAGCGGGTCACGAAGCGGGATTGTCGGCATCTATCAGCGGCACAACTGGAAAGACGAGAAACGTTCGGCGCTAGAGGCATGGGCGAGGCATGTGGATCGCGTGCTGATGGGGCCTGACGAAAGCAACGTGGTAGCACTCTCGGAGGTAAGGGTATGAGCGACTGGATTCGCGCTATGGAGGCATCGCGCCGGGTTAAAGTCGCGGGCTTTACCGAAGAAGATCTGATTGAGTGGGCGAGGCTCGGCAAACTAAAATCACGTGCTATGAGTGGCACCTTCAGCGATGACGATCCTTGCATAGCACGTCAGTTCCCCAAGGAACCGCCTTCGGATGAACTCGAACGTGCAACGTTGGGTCCTTGGCCAAATATCCCGGCTGATTTCTGGGAAGCTCCGCCCACTAAAGCGCTTTGGGGGCCAGGCAGCTTTTCGTCGCGCATCGAATATTGGGACGATCACTACCAAGGAGATGCATATGAGCACATCACGCTACTGGGTGTCACCTTCCACTCGGACGAACTCGATGCGCTGCTGAATGGGCGCGAAACCAAGGATGCAACGGCGCAGCCCCCAAAGAAACGGTGGCAACAGCAACGGGTTAGCGAGGAACAGAAGGTTGCGTTCGAGTTTCTGGAAACGTGCCGAAAGCACCCGCCCAAAGGATGGCCTTGGGGGCCAATAGCCCAGCATCGGAATTACGTCGAGTGGGCAGAGGGTAGGACGGATAAACCGCTCGCGCGGACGGCATTCAAGAAGTGGTTAGAGCGTCATGCGGACGGGTGGCGAGTCGCTGGCTCAAAGTGGGAGCATACAGGTTAAGCCGTCGCAGTTTTGCTGCGGCATCCGTCGCACTTACCCCCATAAATCACTGATATTACGACACTGAATGTCGCACTTTCGCCCGAAGTTCGCGGCAGATAGGATACACGTGCTTTCGCTTGCTCATCGAAGCCGCCGCAAGTCTGCGGTTGCCTACGTGGAGCATCGTTATGGACATCTTGATACCCAGCCGCCAAGCAGCGGCATTTATTGGCATCTCACCGGAAACACTGGAAAATTGGCGCATACGCGGGGTAGGTCCCCAGTTCCTTAAGACCCCCGGCCGGACCGGTAAGGTCCTTTATGATCCTGCAGATATCGCAGCATGGCGTGAGCAACGCCGCTTCGCCTCAACAGCAGAAGCTGCCGCCGCCGACGCATAAAAAATGACCAGCGGCTCCTGTCAGAGCAACGCTGGCCAGAGAAGGTATTCACGATGAATTACATATCAAATAAGGCGCGCTTGCGCCAGCAAATCCGTGACTGCAGAGACTTGCCGATCCTGCGCCGTTTATGGACCCAGTTGACGCCCAAATACGCGCTGGAACTGGCGCTGCTAGACGGAGGCTCGGGAGTTTACGCGGTGCAAGTTTTTTGGCACCCTGATGAGCCATCCGACAGTGAGGCGCTGGAATTGCGCGATGCCGTCAGCGCCGAATTTGAGCAATTTTCTTCATTTGTGCTAAAACACGATGGCAAGATCGGCGGTGCAAAGTGAGTGCCGCAGGTGCATCACGTGAGGCGTGGTATGCTCTTGCCGACGCCGGGTTCCTTGAGGACTTGCTCCCGGTTGTGTGCGACCCCAAGGTGCCTACTAGCGCGTTTTCGCAACTATCCAGTCGTGGAAAGGTGCCCAGTCAAATAAACGGCGCTGGGGAGGCGCACGGCATCAAGGGGTGGCCAGATCATGTAACAACGGCAGCCGACTTGGAGCGTTGGGCCAGCGATGATCGGTTGGGCATCGCGATCCAGACGCGCAAGAGCAAGGTATTCGACGTGGATATCGAGGATGCTGAACTTGCAAAGCGCGTCGAGGATATTTTGCGCACTAAATTACGCAATATGACTGGGGTTGAGCCGCCGCTGCGGTTTCGGGAAAACTCCTCAAAGTTCGCGATATTGGTGCGGTGCGAGGCAGAGATACCCAAGCGCGTGATTAATCTCGGTCACGTTAACAAGATCGAGTTGCTTGGGAACGGCCAACAGGCCGTGATATCCGGCACACATCCTTCCGGGAGCCGCATCCTATGGGAAGGTAACCCCGGGAGTGCACCAGATATCAGCGCAGAGCAGATTGACGTTGTTTGGCAGGCGTTGATTGATGCGTTCGGGGTAACGCGAATGTCGACAAACGCTGCCGCCTTCGATCAAGTCGACTTTACGATCGGACACGAACCGAAGCTTGGATTGTCGGTCGAAGATATTGAGCGGGCCATCGCTGCCCTCGACCCCGACATGGGTCGAGAGGACTGGATTAAGGTCGGTCTGGCAATTCATTTGGAGTGCGACGGAGATGACACGGGGTTGGCCATCTGGGATGAATGGTCCTCTAAAGGGGGTAAGTATTCGGGGCGCGATGATCTGGAGTACCAGTATAATAGTTTCCGAGGGCAGGTAGCCGGTAAGCGCCCAGTGACCATGCGCACGGTTCTCAAAATGGCCAAGGAAGCAAGCCATCCGGTAATCGCCGCTGGTCCTGTCCCCAAGGCAGTTGAGCCGTCGCTAGGAAAGGCTGTAGAGCCTTTTCCGGGCTTCATGGCCGACGTGGTCGAGTTGGCTCTGGCAACAGCGCATAAGCGGCAGCCAGAGCTAACAGTGCTGGGCGTACTGGTCGCCATGGCAGCAGCCTGCGGCTCTGCAAGCCATTTGCCTGATGGCATGCGCCTGAACCTTTATGGCATCGGCGCAGCGACTACCGGATCGGGCAAGGATCATGTGCTTCGTGTTGCTAGCACAATCGTGCGTGCATCAGGCGCAACGTTGCTTGGTGACTTCGCCTCGGGACCGGGCCTTGAGGATGCGCTAAAGGAGGGGGGACTATTTGCCAATATCGACGAGATAGCACATGTTCTTGCCGCCCGAGGGGAGCAAGGAACGGCCCACCTGAAAGACATAGAGCGAATGCTCCTGAAGCTGTTCTCAGCAAGTCAAAGCGATTATCTGACGAGGGCTAAGGCAGGGACGATGTCGCGCACGATCGCCAACCCATCGCTGAGCCTGATGGGCTTCGCTGTACCGGCCAAACTTGGCGAAGCGCTTACCGACGGCGATATCGCTTCGGGGCTGTTGAACCGCATGCTCTTCGCCGCAGGCGACGGGGCAGCGCCTCCACAGCCCGGAGTTCGTCAGAAGTTCGAGCTAAGCAACGAAATGCTGTCGAAGTTGGGTTCCATCGGTCTTGCGCACAGCGCGATCACCTTGAGTGACGAGGTAGAGCAGCGCGTCGAGGCATTGAAGTTCGGACTTTACGACGCCGAACAACGGCTGCTCGAGGAGACACCTGAGCGTCTCTTGTTGGGCCGGACACTGGAAAAATCGCTTCGTATCGCGGGAGTGCTTGCAGTTTTCGACACTCCCGGAAAGCCGATGGTAAAGCTTGAGCATCTGGATTGGGCGGTGGGCTTTGTTAGAGAGAGCGATGCCGCGCTACTGAAGTTCATCAAACAGCACATGCACGGGGGCAAGGTGCAGGCTGATGCTGCGAAGGTGCAAGATATCGCACGTTCAGTTCTGGCCAACACGCCACCAAATGCCCGCCCAACCGAGATTGCGGCTCTGACAGCCGGATATGCGCCAATCTCGCTGATCACCAAGCGGGCACACCTTAATGCGAAGGAGATG
>CAZSTP010000172.1:0-5994 GCA_964609325.1 uncultured Novosphingobium sp.
AACAAGTTCAGCATGACGGAGTTTGGATTTTACGTTGCCAAAGGGGATAGGCGTCCTGCTTCTTCAGCTTGGTAGCTGTCCCGCCAGCCGCAACCGCTCCAGCCATGCCCGCGCCTGCTTGGGTTCGCCCACGGCATGCGCGCCGGGTTTGCCGCGTGCTGCCAAAAATTCCTCGTGCAGCGTGAACGGTTCCATGAACAGCGTTTCGCGCGCTTCGGCGATATCGTCGGCGATCTGTTGCAGGTTCTCGATCACCGGCGCGGTGGCGGCGCGCATGATCTTGTCGGCATTGTGATCGAACAGGCCCCACTTGCCTGACGCGGTGACGCGCAGCGCCTCGATCAGGGCTTCAAGGTAATCCGCTTCCATTTCGGCGCGGCGCTTGTCGAGACGTTCGAGACGATCAGCTTTTGCCATGGCGGTGCGTTACGCAGCCCAAAGGCTGCGCGCAACCTGCCCACCTTTATTCGCAGGGCATTATTCCCAGGGTTTGATCCCGCCCGGCGCGATTCTCTGGATTGCTTCAAGGCGACGGCTCTGGCGGGTTTCAAGGCCGATGGTGATAAGCGGCTGCGGCTTTTCAACAAACTGGCGCGGGCTCATCCCGAACATTGCGGTGAATTCCCGGATCAGGTGGCTTTGGTCGTAATAGCGCAGCGCCAATTCCTCGGCTTCATCCTGATCGGCCACCCCGCGCAAGTGGCTGGCCATATCCAGCGCGCGGGCGCGGCGCAGCACTTGCTTGGGCGTCATCCCGAAATCGCGCCGCACGATGCGTTCCAGCCGCCGCTGCTCCACTCCGAAATCCGCCGCCAGTTGGGCAACGGTCGCGTTGGGATCAATAAAGGCTGCGGCCTCGAACCGGGCAGAGACCGGTTCAGGCTCGCGCACAGCGCGTTCCGCGATCAGGCGGCGCATTTCCTGCTCCATTGCCAGCGTCCAGTCCTCCGGTGTGCCATCGGGGTCAAACAGTTTCAGCCAGCGCGCTTCGGGCATGTTCAATTGCGTAAATGTGGCAAGATCATCCTTGAGGCCGGAAATCTCCGGGCCATTCAGGGCGTGGCAGGCACCCGGGCGCAAGAACACGCCGACACTGGTGAAGCTGCCGGTCACGCTCACCGGCATGCGTTTGGAATGCGGGCCGAACAGCATGGCCGCGCGTTCGGAATGTTTGGTGCCGGTGGCGGTTTCTGCCTGCCATTTCCCGCGCGTCTGCACGCGGATGCACGAGAAGTCGCACAGCAGCCCGCAATCGAGCCGGTGATCCTCGGGCATATCCACCACGGTCACATAAAACCGGCCCACCCACCGCTCCAGATCCGGGGCTGGTGCGCGGCTGAATGAAATCGGCTGCCCGTCACGCGTCGCGCCGTTGGCCGATACGACCGCGTGGTCGACCGCCGGCTTGTTACTGCGACTCATCTATGCGCCCCTTACCTGTCGTTGCCCCCGGGAATACCCTGCATGTGCAAAGCTGTCTGTGCGGTTTTGCACGGCCTGCCGAACATATATGTAAATGATTTACCGATCACAACGGCGCTACGCAGCGGCTTGACCTGTGGCGCTGTAAAGGCGAACACCAATCGCATGAAGCTTGATCAAGATATCGCCCTTGCCATGCGCCTTGCCGATGCGGCAGCAGCAGCAATCAAACCCTATTTCCGCACCGTCATGGCCGAACGCAAAGGTGATGACACCCCGGTTACCATGGCAGATCGCGCTGCCGAAGAAGCCATGCGCCGGATTTTAACGGCCGAAGTCCCGCGTGACACCATTATTGGTGAGGAATTCGGCGCGAGCGCGGGTTCATCGGGTCGCAGTTGGGTGCTTGATCCGATTGATGGCACCGCCGGTTTCCTTGCGGGCCGCCCGATTTTCGGCACGCTGATCGCGCTGGTGGTCGAAGGGTTCCCCGTCATGGGCATTATGGATCAGCCGATCACCGGTGAACGCTGGGTCGGCGCTACCGGCAGGGCGACCACGCTCAACGGCAAACCGGTGCGCACGCGCCCCTGCCGCGAATTGAACGAGGCGACGCTTGCCACCACCGGACCGCACTACTTCGATGATCACGATGGCGCGCATTTCATGGGCCTTGCCGCCAAGACCGATCACAAGCGCATGGTCATGGGCGGCGATTGCTACAACTACGCCATGCTCGCCACCGGCCAGCTTGATGTGGTGTGCGAAGCGGGCCTGAAACTCCACGATTGGGCGGCGCTCGTGCCCATCGTTGAAGGCGCAGGCGGCACGATGGCCGATTGGAATGGCGAGCCGCTCCACGCAGGCTCCGATGGCCACGTCCTCGCGCTGGGCGATCCCGCGCGGCTTGATGATGTGGTCGAGGCGCTGGCCTGCCACCATTGATGCGATGCTCTGCCGCTGGTTCTTCTTCTACGGCACGCTGACCCACGATCACGATAACGCGGTCACGCGCGCCATCATGCCGCTGCTCGCGGGCGGGCAGCGTGGCAGCGTGCGCGGGCAATTGCGCACGGTCAGGACTGCACAGGGCTGCTATCCCGTGCTCTGCACCGGGCAGGGCCGCGTTCTTGGCCGGATATATCGGGCCAGGCGTGGGTTCGGCTCGAAGCAACTGCGCCTGCTTGATGCTTACGAGGGTTGCGCTCCCCGCCGCCCGTCACGCTCCGAATACCGGCGCGAGGCGGTCCGCGTCCGTCTGGCGGGCGGGGGTGCGATAAAGGCCCAAGCCTATCGCTACAACCGCCCCGTCCACCCGGGCCTGCGCGTCATTCCCTGCGGAGATTTCACGGCTTACGCAGTGAGGGCTCGTCTCAAAGTCTTTAACGCTTAAAGCCCCGCCTTCAGCATCCAGTCGTGGAACAGCCGCACCGGGCGCGATTGCAGCGCGCGCGGGCGGCAGACGAACCAGTACGAATAGGGGCTATCCACATCGATGTCATAGAGCCGCGCGAGGCGGGAATCGTGGCTGCGGTGATAGTGATCATCATGCATGATCGCGATGCCAAGCCCTTGCGCAGCCGCTTCGAGGATCAGCTGGCCTGAATCGAAATGGTCAATCGCGGCAGGCTCAAGCTTTTCAAAATGCAGCGCCTTCTTCCACGCCTCAAAGCTCATCGGCAGATCGTTGTGGATCAGGAACGTCTGCTTGGAAAGCTTGGCCACATCGGGCCGCGGCCCCAGTTCCTCGGCCAGCGCCACCGAGGTAATCGCGTGGACGCGATTGTGGTCAAGCCGCACCGAATGGAGCGAGGCGTCCGGTCCTTCCGAAAGGACGATGGCCGCATCGATCGTATCGCCCAGCTTCGTTTCCGCCGCATGGCCTGAATCGATGTCGATGTGCAGTTGCGGATGCAGCTTGCGCAATTCGCCAAGGCGCGGGAACAGGCGCTGGCTGCCGAACAGCGGCAACACGCCCAAGCGCAACCGCATCACCTTGCCGGTATCAATCAACCGGTCCACCCGGTCGGCCATCTCGTCGATCAGCGGTGCCACCGCATCATAAAGCTGCTGGCCTTCCTCGGTCAGTTTCAGCGCCTGATGCTTGCGCTCGAACAGCGGTTTGCCGACGAATTCCTCCAGCGCGCCCAAGCGCCGCGACAAAGCCGAGGGGCTGAGCGCCAGTTCCGCAGCGGCCGTTTTGGCCGAGCCTGCCCGCACGACGCGTATAAACGCCTCAAGCGAGCGCAGCGGGGGCAGGCGGCGGATCATCGGTTCGTCCTATTCGTCATCAACAGTTTCAGTTTGCGGTGCATGCAGCCGGAGGCGGGTCAGGCGGCGTTCGTCGCCCCCTGTCACTTCCAGTCGCCAGCCGCTGGCATGTTCAAGCACCCGCCCGACAGGCGGCACTTCGCCCGCCAGAACCACCGCCAATCCGCCCAGCGTATCCACATCTTCCTCGACTTCTGCAAGTCTTGGATCGATCATTTCCCCCACGTCGTCCAGTTCGGCACGCGCATCGGCGTCCCATGTGTCAGGATCAATACGGCGGATCAATTCTTGTGGCGCATCGTCATGTTCGTCTTCAATTTCACCGATGATCTCTTCAACCAGATCCTCGATGGTGATGATGCCATCGGTTCCCGAATACTCATCGATTACTACGGCCAAATGCGTACGCTTGCTGCGCATATCTGCCAATACGTCAAGTGCGCCGCGCGCTTGCGGCACAAACAACGGCTGGCGCATCAGGCTGGTCCAGTCCTTGGGCGGTGCCTTGCCCGATAGCAACATGCCCGCCACGATCACGAACACGTCCTTCACGTGGATCATCCCGATGATTTCATCGAGCGATTCTCCAAACACCGGCATGCGGCTGTGGCCATGTTCGGCAAAGGCGGCGACCAGTTCTTCGAACGTAGCCGAGGCGGGCACAGCCACAATCTCGCCGCGCGGGATTGCTACGTCGTCGGCGTCATGTTCGCTGAAATGCAGGAGGTTGCGCAGCATCTGCCGTTCAAGCGGCACAAGATCGCCCTTGCCGGCGCTTGCAGAGCGCGTTTCGCCCTCATGTTCGTCGATGGCCTCTTCGATCTGGGCGCGCAGCGACTGGTCAGAGTCCGGCCCGCGAAAGAAGACCTTGATCGCGCGCCAAAGCGGGCGGCTGCTACTGTCTGCGTCTCCGGATCGGTCCGAACCGTCCGGGTCATTGCCCTCGGGCACTATCTTGCACTCCTTGCTGTCAATCTTCGACCGCATATGGGTCGGCGATGCCCATCAGTGCAAGCGACTTCCGCTCCAGATCTTCCATTTCTTCGGCTTCGGCCTCACCCAGTTCATGGTCATAGCCTGCCAGATGGAGCAGCCCGTGCACCACAAGGTGGGTTGCATGGACCTCGACCGACACACCCTTTTCCGCCGCTTCACGCGCGCAAACGCCGTGCGCAAGGATCATATCGCCCAGCATTCCGGGCGCGTTCTGGTTGGCCGCTGCCACCAGAACCTCATCGCGCGACAGCATCGGGAAAGACAGGACATTGGTCGGCTTGTCCTTGGCCCGCCACTGCTTGTTCAGCGCGTGCACTTCCTCGTCATCCGCCATAACCAGGCTGACGAGCAGGTTTTCATGCGCAATTTCGGGCGCGATCCTGGCCGTAGCCTCCGCCGCGCGATTGGCCAGCGCTTCCCAATCCACATCATCGCCCCAAACAGGGTCGATATCGATCTCAAGTGTAGGAGCGGTCATCTAAAAGCCCCATCATCTTCAAAGGATGGGGTTTGGGGGTGGTGGCGCACAGGCGCAGTGCGGCCAAGGCCAGCACCACCCTCCGGCTGAAAAGGAGGGGGAGAATAAACACCAACCCTCACGCATCCTTCCCTTCATAGGCTTCGACAATCCGCCCCACGATAGGATGGCGCACCACGTCGGCGATGTTGAAGCGCACCGTGGCGATGCCCTCAACCCCTTCAAGCCGCTGCACCGCATCGTTCAGCCCGCTGGCACCAACGCCACCGGGCAAGTCCGTCTGCTTGGGGTCACCGCACACCACCATGCGGCTGTTCTGGCCAAAGCGGGTGAGGAACATCTTCATCTGCGCAGGGGTCGTATTCTGCGCTTCGTCAAGGATCACGAACGCATCGGCCAGCGTGCGCCCGCGCATGAACGCGATAGGCGCGATTTCGATTTCACCGCTGGCAATCCGGCGCTCCACCTGTTCGGGCGGCATGCAATCATACAGCGCATCGTAAAGCGGGCGAAGGTAAGGATCGACCTTCTCCTTCATGTCACCCGGCAAGAAACCAATCTTTTCACCGGCTTCCACCGCAGGGCGCGAAAGGATCAGACGTTGGACCGATCCCGACATCAGTTGCGCCACGGCTTGCGCCACTGCAACATAAGTCTTGCCGGTGCCTGCCGGGCCAAGCGCGAAGATCACGTCATGGCTGATCAGCGCCTTCATGTATTCGATCTGCGTCGGGCTGCGCGGAATGATCGTTTTCTTGCGCGTGCGGATCATGATCGGCGGCGCGCCACCGGGCATACCGCTGATGATGCCTTCCAGCGTCGGCTCA
>CAZSTP010000173.1:0-5981 GCA_964609325.1 uncultured Novosphingobium sp.
GCGCCGCGCTATCGCGCTGCCACTACCAAGGCGGTGTTCGATCCGGTGATGCGCGATACCGCCTTTGCGCTGGCCTATGGCGATGTGGAGCGCGCGTTTGACTGGTATCTGGCGCACGAGAACAAGGGCCGCCCGTTCATTCTGGCGGGCCACAGCCAAGGCGCGGCCCATGTGGCGAGCCTGCTGGAAAAGCGGATCAGGGGCACGGCACTCCAGCGGCAGATGGTGGCCGCTTATGTGATCGGGATCAACCTGCTGGCAGGGGATCTGGACACGCGGTTTGCGGGAATTCCCGTCTGTACGAGGCCTGCGCAGACAGGATGCATGCTTCAATGGAATTCCCTGCTGGCGGGAAGCGATCCGGAGCCGGTGCTGGCAGCCTATGGCAAAGCCTATGCGGCAGCCCATAACGGGGCGAGCGGGGGCGAGCCGCTTTGCATCAACCCCGTCACTTTCGATGCGCGTCGCCCGCTGGCACTATCGGCCGAAGCGAAAGGCGCGGTTCCGGGCGCGCCGGGGCTGGGGGCCATGCAGGCTTTGCGCAAGGGGGCCGTGGCGGTAGAGTGCCGGCGCGGCATTGCCGTGGTGTGGCCCGCGCCCGGACTGGGGCTTGAGCCGCTGCCGGGCGGATCGATGCATTTTCATGACGTTGGCCTGTTCTGGGCCGACATTCGCGCCAACGCGGTGTTGCGGGCGCAAGCTTGGCATAAGGTGCGGCGCAAATGACGGTATCGCGCAGAGACGTGTTGGCGGGAAGTGGTGCGCTGCTGGCGGCATCGCCGGTGTTGGCGATGGCGGCAAAGCCTGTGGCAGAGCGGCAGTTCACGCTGGCGGGGCCGGATGGCCGCGAGGTGCGCATCAGCGAATGGAAGCCGCGCGGCAAAGCCAAAGCGCTGGTCCTGTTCAGCCATGGTGCGGCATCATCGCCGCGCTTTTATGAAGGGGTGTTCGCGCCCTGGGTGGCGGCGGGGTTCCATATTCTTGCGCCGTTGCATGTGGATTCGCTGGAACATCCGCGCACGAAGGAGTTTCCCGGCCTTGCCAGTTGGAAGGCGCGGATCGAGGATATGCGGGTTCTGTCAGCCCACGTTGGCGAACGCCCGTGGATCGCCGCTGGCCATTCCTATGGCGGGCTGGTGGCTTTGACGATGGGCGGCGCGGCGGCGGTTGTGCCTGCGGGTTTGAGCGGCCCCCTCTCCGATCTCAATGTGCGCGCGGTCGTGGCGTTCAGCCCGCCTGCGCCGATTCCGGCTTTATGCACCGCGCAGGGCTATGCCGCGCTGGCGGTTCCGGCATTGATCCAGACCGGCACGAAGGACATCGTGCCCGGCATCACCACGACCGATGGCGAGGGCTGGCGCGGGCATATGGTGCCGTTTGAGGCAGCGGCGGCGGGCGGCCAGCGCTATGGCTTGGTGCTGGACGGGGTGGACCATTACTTCGGCGGCGCGATTTGCCGCTATGATCTGCCGGGGCCAAAGCGGATAGAGCAACTGGCCGATGCGGCGCGGATTTCAGCGCTGTTTGTCGATGCGTTCGGGCGCGGGGACCGGCGGGCGCGGCGGCGGCTGGACGGGTTGGTGCGCGATGAGCTGCCGGTACGGTTGATGCGGAAATAGGGTGGGGCTGCGTTTGTAAACGCAAAGGCCGAGCACCCACCCCGCTGCGACTAATTTCGCCTTTGGCTCAATAAGTCTCGCTCCCCTCCCTTAAGGGAGGGGCCGGGGGAGGGTTTACAGCCTTTGCTTTTGCAAAAGATCCGGCTTGTCTGACAGGCCCCACATGCATGGGGTGGAAAATCAATCCTGTAGGGCGATCTCTTCAATCGCTGCGGTAAAGCCTTCAGCCGTTTGAGCCTGCGCGGCTTCGTCGGCATCTTTCAATTGCAGGTAGAACAGGCGGCGCAGGAAGTCCTGGCGGCGCTCTTCGCGCTCCTCCAGCGCGGCTTGATCGAGTTCGAGGGTTTCGATTCCGGCGGCCAGATCAAGGCCTGATGCTTGGGCCACGCGCTCGGCGCTGTCGAGCCGGTCACGCAGCACCGACATTTCGTTGGCCAGCACCATGATCATCGACATCGCCTGATCGAGGCCGGGAGTGTCATAGAATTCGGGACGTTTGCCGCGCGCGTGGCGGATGACGTGGGGGCGTTTGGCTTGGGTCATATCAATTCCGTTCATGCGGCGATCTGCTGTTTCAGCGGTTTGTGGGCGATCAGCACTTCCCAGCCACCGCCCGGAGCAAATTCACCGGCGGTGAAATCGCGCTCGGCCACGGCTTCGGAGGCTTCCTGGCTGTAACCTTCGGCAGCGGCGGCAAATTCCATCACCGCCATCGGCGCTGTATCGAACTTGACATTTGCCAGATCGAACCCGGCTTTTTGCGCCAGCGCGAACTGGTCCATATCGCGCATCGCCCCCCAGAACGGTTCGTTGTTGTACCATGTTTCATTGTCGAGAATGAACTGGGTGAACGGGTCCATCAGATCGAACGGCGGCAAATCGGCGTGGATCATCAGCCCGCCCGGAGCGAGCACGCGGTGCGCCTCATTGAAGATGCGCGGCATCGCCTTGCCGCTGGTTTCGTGCAGCAGGATATGGCTGACGACCAGATCGAAGTGTTCATCGGGGAAGGTGGTTTCCTCGGCATTCATATGCGCGAAGTTCACCTCGAGGCCCATTCCGGCGGCGCGGGCATGGGCATAGCGCACGCAGGGGCCGCCCACATCGATGCCCCAGACTTCGGCATCGGGGAACAGTTCCTTGTAGGGCAGGGTCGAATGGCCGACGGTGCAGCCCATATCGAGAATGCGGCGCGGTTTGAAATCGGGCATGTGGCGTTTCAGGTAATTCACCACCGAGCGGCCCAGATCATCGTTGTCCGGCCCGGTATAGCCCATCGAATAAAGGTACACGCCGCGATCATAGAGCGCGCCGACCGAGATATCGTCTTGCGCCACTTCGCCACAATAGCCGCCGGGCATGCAGTGAATATCGAGCGTGGTGATATAGCGCGGCGCGGTGAAGCCTTCGGGCATGACCAGCGCGCCCTTGGCAGAGGCGGACAATTCGCGCGCCTTTTCGATCAGTTCGGGCAATTGACGGTCAATCGAGCTGGCGACGGAATCCCACAGCAATTCCTGCGCGACGCGGTTGGCCGCGGCATAGTGCTGGAAATACATGTCCTTGACCATGCCGCTGCGGATATCGCGGCGATCGACAGGAGCGCGGCCGTGCTCTTTTTCAAAGCGCTTCGAGACGCGGGTCTTGTAGACCGGCGTCAGCCCCGGAAGCAGCGTGGACTGGATGAAGCCTTTGAAGCTTTTGGTGAATTCCTGCCGCGAGGCTTCATCAGCCGTGGCTTTCGGCAGGATCGGATGATCGGCTTGCTGGAAGGTATTGAGCATTGAAGCGACTCCGCTAGGCTGATCGCGCTTGCCCTGACATGCGCTGCCGGGGCACTGTTCGGCAAGGGTCACAGCGGGGTGCTATCCGCTTGGCGGACAACATCGGGCCGGACAGTGCAGGCTGTGCGATTCAGCGCAAAGTTGTCCATACAGATTTTATGATTCCGGAGGAACAGGCGCGAATGGACGATAACACTTTTTCCCGTCGTGAAAGCTTGGGCCTTGCCGCATTGGTGGCAGGCATGGCTGCTGCGCCCGCCTCGGCCATGGCTGCTGCCAAAGCAAAAGCGCCAAAGGGGAAGCCGAAGTTCGATTTCATCACCAAGATCGATTTCAAGGATCCCAAGTGGACCCGCGATACATACGCCCGCATCGATGCCGACATCGATCCGACCAAGGAAAAGTGCGGCTGGATCAAGGGCAAGGCGATGGGCGTGCGGCCCAACGAAAAGGTCCGCACGCTGTTTGGCGTCGAAGGCTTCAGCTTTGTGCGGACCAAGCGGCTGGAAGACGGCAGCTATCGCCGGATGCTGCGTGAAATCGTGTTCTATCGCGATCCGGTGACGGGCGAGATCCTGAAGGAATGGGACAACCCCTATACCGGTGAACGGGTGAAGGTGGTGCCGATTGCCAACGATCCGTTCAACTTCACGATCAGCGAATTCATCCAGGGCCCGCCATCGTACGGCGGCTTGCAAAAGGCAGAGCCCACCAGGATCCCGTTCCTGCAGAACTGGGAATTTGGCCCCAACGGCACGATGCTGCTGCAAACCGGGATCGACATGGTCTATCCCAATGCCTTGCAGCCCGATAAGTGGGTGCGCGAAAGCTCGGGCGTGATGAACCGCGTTTCGGAACACTTCATCTATACCGTGAAGCGCGAGGACGTGGAAAATCCGCACCTGACGCATATCCCGCACATCGGTGCGTGGAGCCGCGTGACGCCGTGGCTGCCGTGGATGCTGATGGGTCAAGCCGATGGCATGATCAATTACTTCACGCACTTCCAGACCATCCCCGATGGCATCAAGGGCCTGCCCGCCGATCTGGTGGCCGCCGCCCGCGCGATGGACGAAAAGTGGCTGCATTCGCCAACCGAGGATTACGGTCCTTCGCTGTCGAGCCTTGAGAATTACGCGCGCGAACAAACGCCGGCGCCAGTGCCAGCGGGCTGGACCCCGCCGAAGCCGCCGCCCGCGCCCGCCGCGCTGCCGATGCGCAAGCCCGAATAACCGATCCTGAGCAGCGCCCTCTCACGTGTTGCTTGGCAAACCCCCGTGCGGACTTGTGCCGTGCGGGGGTTTTTGGTTTGGGGTGAGGGTGGGCGTGACCGTATTGTGGTGGCGCATGCCCACCCCCGACCCCTCCCGCTAGCGGGAGGGGGGAAGAAGTGGCTTTTCTCTTTGCCCAACCGCTTGCGGGAGGGCCGCGAGACTTGTCTGAGCCGCAGGCGAATCTAGTCGCAGCGGGGTGGGCAAATGCGCAACGCCCGTTAAAGTCCCGATAAAGGATCAACCATGGCCCTAACCCTTACCCCCCAAGCCCGCGCGGAACTGGCGCAAGGCTGGCCGCTGGTGCTGGCCGCCGCATTGGCCATCGGCGTTGGCACGATGGGCATCGGGTTCTATTCGCTGGGCCTGTTCGTCAAGCCGCTGGAGGCCGAATTCGGGTGGAGCCGCGCGGCGGTTTCGGGCGCGGCGACGTTTCAGCAGTTCGGCATATTCCTGTCCGCGCCAGTGGTGGGCTGGCTGGCCGATCGCGCGGGCGCGCGGCCGATTGCGGTCGCCAGCTTCGTTCTGATGCCGCTCGCGTTGCTGGCATTATCGCGCACCGGCAATTCGGTGATGGCGTGGGATGGGCTGTGGCTGCTGGTGGCGCTGGCGGGCGCGGGCACGACGCCTGCCATCTGGGCGCGGATCGTATCGCTGAAGTTTGATCAGGCGCGCGGGCTGGCGCTGGGGCTGATGCTGATGGGTACAGGCGCGGCGGCGATGCTCGCGCCTGCCTTGCTCGGCCCGGTCTTTGCGCAAAGCGGGTGGCGCAGCGCGGTGCTGGTGATGGCGGCGGTGACGCTGGCTGTCGGCCTGCCCGCCAGCCTGATGATCGGCACGTCTGACCGGCCCGTGGCAGGCGCAAAGCAACGGGGCCGGTTCGAGGTGAACCGGCAGACGCTGATGCTGCTGGTGATCGCGTTCTTGTTGGGCCTGATCGTGGCCGGATTGATCGTGCATCTGGTGCCGATGCTGGTGGATCGCGGGATGGCGGCGGCAGAGGCGGCGCGCGTGGCAGCAGGCGTTGGCGCGGCGGTGCTCGTGGCGCGATTGGTAGTGGGATATCTGTTCGACCGGTTCCATGCGCCTTATGTGGCGGCGCTGTTCCTGCTCTCACCGGTTGTGGCCGCGCTGCTGCTGTGGGGTGGCGGGCCGGTGGTGCCAGCGGCGCTGATGCTGGGCCTTGCCGCCGGGGCCGAGGTCGACATGCTCGCCTATTTCACCGGACGTTATGCCGCGATTGCCAATTACGGCGCGACTTATGGCGGCGTGCTGGGCGTGTTCTGCCTTGGCGCAGGGCTGGGGCC
>CAZSTP010000174.1:0-5970 GCA_964609325.1 uncultured Novosphingobium sp.
ACATTGAGCAGGTCCCGGTTTACAGCGACCTGCTGGACACTCTGCTTGCAGAACTGCGCCCGACCATCGAGGCGCGCACAGGCGCAATGCTCAAACCGCAAGGCTTCGTGTTCATCACCAGCCCCAACGGCGTTACGCCCTATCACTTTGATCCTGAACACAACATCTTGCTGCAATTGATGGGCAGCAAAGTGATGACCATGTTCCCCGCAGGCGATGCGCGCTATGCGCCCGACGAAACCCACGAAACCTACCACACCGGCGGCGGGCGCGACTTGTTCTGGCGCGATGAACTGATTGCAGGCGGACGCGAATGGGCGCTCGCCCCCGGCGAAGCACTTTATGTGCCGGTCATGTCGCCGCACTTCGTCAGGAACGGTCCAGCCCCATCTGTCTCGCTCTCCATCACATGGCGCTCCGAATGGAGCTTTGCTGAGGCCGACGCGCGCGCCTTCAACAGCCTGCTGCGCAAGGCGGGCATCACCCCGCGTGCGCCCGGACGCTGGCCCGCCCGCAATCGTGCCAAAGCCTTGGGCTGGCGG
This sequence comes from uncultured Novosphingobium sp., assembly GCA_964609325.1. Classification (GTDB taxonomy): domain Bacteria; phylum Pseudomonadota; class Alphaproteobacteria; order Sphingomonadales; family Sphingomonadaceae; genus Novosphingobium. The sequence continues at coordinate 543 of CAZSTP010000174.1, forward strand.
CTCTATCGCAAGGCCAGCAACCTGCGCTGAAAAGCACGGCGTTGACGCAAACGCCATCCCAGTCCATCGCAAAACCATGACCGAGACCGCATCTCTCACGCCGCAAGAACTTGTCCAACGCCTGCTCGATCTGCTCGACGTCAAAGACCACGGCGGCGACCGCTTCGAAGGCAGGCGCAAGATCGGCGGGATCGGCCGCGTTTTCGGCGGTCAGGTGATCGGGCAGGCACTGGCCAGCGCAGAACGCACCGTGCCTGATGATCGCCCCGTCCACTCGCTCCACGCCTATTTCCTGCGCGGCGGCAGCGAAGATCACGAGATCGATTTCCGCGTCGAGCGCGATCTGGATGGCGGCAGTTTTTCCAACCGCCGTATCGTCGCCAGCCAGCTGGGCAAACCCATTCTCAACATGGTCGCCTCATTCCACAAGCGCGAAGAGGGCTTTTACCACGCCGAACCCATGCCGCAGGTCCCCGGCCCTGAAGGCTTGCAGAGTGAAGCCACGCTGCGCCGGTTACACGCTGAAAAAGCGCCGGAGAATATTCGCAGGTTCCTCCTCCAACCCCGGCCTATAGAGTTGCGACCGGTTGAACCCCGCCACTGGATTGACGGGAAACCGCAAGCCCCCCTATCCCACACCTGGTTCCGGTCTGTTGCGCCTTTGCCTGATAATCCGCGCATTCATCGCGCCATTCTTGCCTACGCCAGCGACATGACATTGCTCGACACGGCGACGAAACCGTTCGCTGTCAACATCATGCGCGATTTTATGCGGGCCAGTCTCGATCACGCGATCTGGTTCCACGATGATTTCCGCGCCGATGAATGGCTGCTCTATGCGTGTGACAGTCCGTGGGCCGGGCGCGCACGCGGCTTCAATCGCGGACGGATCTACACCGCCGAAGGCAAACTTGTCGCCAATGTCAGCCAGGAAGGCATGATCCGCCCGACATCGCCAAAGCCCCCAAGCGCCTGATCAGGGCGCCGGGCAGGCCGTGCCTTCAATGCGCGGTGTTGCAACCATGGCAAACACCACCCTGCCCAAAGCTGCGGTGTCCGGTTTGTCCGCCAGATCGCGCGCCACCTTTTCAAACCGCGCGCAATTGGCATGGTTGGTGGCTCCGCCGCCGTAACGGTTGCCTATCTGCGTTTCATACTTGTCAAAAGATCGATCCTGATCGGAAAAGTGATGGCGCAAACGCCGGTCGGCGGCGGCGAAAGCCGTGCGATGGGCCTCCAGCATTGCCTCATACCCTACCGACATATCCGCACCGATGGCCTTGCAGCGCAAATTCACCGCCATCATCATCATGCCGAACTGGTTAAGCCGCGCCGCTGTCAGCGTTGCCTGGTCAAGGCAACCTTTTGCGTTGGCCGGAGCTGCAACAAGCAGCCCCGCGATCACCCCGATGCTTGCCAGCGCCCTCATTGCGCTGCTGCCATCTTGCATGCGGTCACGGGCACAGCCATGATCGCATGGAACTGCTGCACCATCGCCATCTGGCGGTTATAGGCCTGGGCCGCCACTTGCCGCCAGGCGCTGGCCTCCTTGGCCAACGCATTCATCGGAGCCGGATCGCGCGCCAGTTGGTAGCTGTCATAGATTTGCTGCAAACGCTGCATATGCACCACCGCCAGTGAATTGTTCGCTTGCGCAATCTCCATCAGCGGCTTGTATCGCGTTTCATGGAAGGCATTGCGCTGTTCGACCGAACAGAACGCGGTTGGCAGCGGCAGGTCCGGCACATCGGTTATCACCGGACGCGCCGGCAGCGAAAACCCTTGCGCCACAGCCACTTTCAACGAAACCGCACCCATCTCTTGCGATTTCGCCAGCTCTTCCAGCAGTGCGGTGTCGTCAGACTTTGGCGCGGTATCGTCCGTCATCTGCGCGGTATCATAAGCCAGCCGCACAAGCTTTGCCCCCGATGCAGCGCCTCCCGCAGAAGCCAAAGGAGGTGCCGAAGCCGCTACAGGCTGAACGGCGGGCCCGGCAACTGTTGCAGCGACTGTTGCAGGAATTGCTGCAGCAACTTTTGCCGGAAGCGCGGCAGCACTGCCACGTGTCACCGCAACCGCAGCTTGCGCCAAAGGTGCTGCCACAGGCGGCGCGGGAACGGGCGCAGGGGTAACCGGCGCAGCGGCAGCCGGGGTGATCCTTGCAGGCTCTGCGCCTTTGTTCAACTTGGCCACTTTGGCTTTGGCCAGCGCGCTGAATGTGCCCGCCGGATATTGCTGCAAGTAGGCATCGTACAGCGCCGGATCATCGCTTCCGCTGACCGATTGCCAGAACGCCAGTTCAAACTGGGTGCCAACCCCGTTGCCGCTATCGGCCCATGCCGGTGCTGCAAGGCATAGCGCCAGCGCGATGGCTCCACCCAGATGTCGCTTCTTTCCCATTGTTCCGCATCCCCATGTTCTGCACCCCCGCGCAGGTTTCAAACTTACGACACTGAAAAAGCACCAAGAGTCTGAAGGAGGAGCAAACGGACAAGGTTACCAAAGCAGAAAGGACAATTATTTCAATTATATCCGATTAGATCTTTGATGCGTGCGTTGGCGGCGCGCCAATCGATGCCCTGCGCATCAAGCCAGTCATCGTTATAGTATGTTTGAGTGTACCTAAGGCCGGAATCGCAGAGAATTGTAACGATTGATCCGGTCTCGCCGGCCTTTGCCATCTCTTGCACCAGTTCCAGACAGGCAAAGATATTGGTTCCCGTAGAGCCCCCCACCGGGCGGCCCAGCTGCTCTGCTATCGCGCGCATTGCCCCGATCGATGCACCGTCTGGCACGGCAATCATCCGATCAATGACATCCGGCAAAAACGAAGGCTCAACCCGTGCTCGTCCGATTCCTTCGATGATGCATCCTGCGCCTTCCGGCGGCGTGACAATGCTCCGGTCAGCGTGATGGCGATGGAACACCGAGCCTTCCGGATCGGCTACGCAAAGCTGCGTCGCATATCGGCCATAGCGGATGAACCGACCCAAAGTCGCCGAAGTGCCTCCGGTTCCCGCACCACATACCAACCATGCCGGCACAGAATGATCTTCCTTTGCCATTTGCTGGTAAATCGATTGGGCAATGTTGTTATTGCCGCGCCAGTCCGTAGCCCGTTCTGCATTTGTGAACTGGTCAAGAAACAGGCCATTGGCCTCAACCGCAAGATTTGCCGCAGCTTCATACATTTCGGCCGCGCTATCAACCATATGCACGTCACCTCCGTAAAAACGGATTGCGTCGATCTTGGCTGGCGATGTGCTTTTGGGAATGACCGCCACAAACTTCAAACCGATCAGCCGCGCGAAATAGGCTTCTGAAACCGCCGTGGAACCGCTTGTTGCGTCAACCAGCAGTGTGTCGGGACCGATGCGATTGTTGCACAATCCATAAAGTATAAGCGAACGCGCCAGCCGGTGTTTCAAGCTGCCGGTGGGATGTACACTCTCATCCTTCAGATACAGCGTAATACCTTGGAAACGCGGCAATTCTACACGAATCAAATGCGTGTCTGCCGAACGGTTAAAGTCCGCCTCGATGCGTTTTACCGCTTCGTCCGTCCATGCTCGCCGTGCCTTGGTCATCTCGCTCCCTAACCCGAAGGATGGTAGAAATCGTAAACGGTCTGCGCCACCGCCGCGCTGACGCCCGGAGCACGCTGCAAATCCTCAAGGCTGGCCGCGCGTACTTTGCCCGCCGTGCCGAAATGCAGCAGCAGCGCCCGTTTGCGTGCGGGGCCGATGCCCGCAATTTCATCGAGCGGACTGGCGGTAATCGCGCGGCTGCGCTTGGCGCGGTGCGCGCCGATGGCAAAGCGGTGCACTTCATCGCGCATCACCTGCAAATGGAACAGCACGGGTGAATTGACCGGCAGCATCTTTTCGCGCCCGTCGGGGAAATGGAACACCTCGCGCCCGTCGCGCCCGTGGTGCGGCCCTTTGGCAATCGCCACCAGCGCCACATCCTCTATGCCCAGCTCGCCCAGCGCCTCTTTCACCGCCGACATCTGCCCTTTGCCGCCATCGATCAGCACCAGATCGGGCCACATGCCGTTCTCGCGGTCAGGATCATCTTCCTGCGCCTTCCCGAAGCGGCGCGTCATCACTTCGCGCATCATGCCAAAGTCGTCATTGGTCTGCGCGGTCTTGATGTTCCACTTGCGATATTGCGCTTTTACAAAGCCTTCCGGCCCCGCAACGATCATCGCGCCCAAGGCATTGGTGCCCTGGATATGGCTGTTGTCGTAAACCTCGATCCGCTGCGGCACTTCGGGCAATTCCAGAAACTCGGCCAGCTCGCGCATGACTTTGGCCTTGGTCCCGCTTTCGGCCATGCGCCGTTCCAGCGATTCTGTGGCATTGCGCTGTGCCTGTTCCATCAACCGCCGCCGGTCCCCGCGCTGCGGCACCGAGATATCGACTTTACCGCCCGCCGCCTCGCACAATGCTTCGGCCAGCAAATCGGCCTCGGGCAATTCACGATCCACCAGAATCAACCGCGCGGGCGGCACTTCTTCATAGAACTGCGCCAGGAAGCTGGTCATCACCTCTTCCTCGGCCAAGCCATCGGTGTGCGTCGGGAAGAACGCGCGGTGGCCCCAGTTCTGCCCGCCGCGAATGAAGAACGCCTGCACCGCCACTTGCCCGCCCTTGGTCGCCATCGCGAAGACATCGGCGTTGCCCACGCCTTCGGCATTGATCGCCTGGCTGCCCTGGATGAACGTGGCGGCGCGCAACCGGTCGCGCATCATCGCGGCGCGCTCGAAATCGAGGTTATCCGCCGCCGCCTGCATCTGCGTCTCGATCTCGCGCTGCACCGCGCTGGATTTCCCGCCCAGAAAGTCCTTCGCCTGCCGCACCAGTTCGGCATAGTCGCCTTCGGAAATGCGGTCGACGCATGGCGCTGAACAGCGCTTGATCTGATAGAGCAAGCAGGGCCGGTCGCGCCGCGCCATGAAGCCATCGTTGCAACTGCGCAAAAGGAACAGCTTTTGCAGCGCATTGATCGTGGTGTTCACACTGCCCGCACTGGCAAACGGCCCGTAGTAATTGCCCTTGGCCTTGCGCGCCCCGCGATGCTTCTGGATTCGCGGGAATGCATGATCGGCGCGCAACAGGATGAACGGAAACGATTTATCATCGCGCAACAGCACGTTATAGGGTGGGCGGAAGCGCTTTATCAGCTGCGCTTCCAGCAGCAGCGCCTCGGCTTCGGAATTGGTCGTGATGATCGTCATCGACCGGGTCTGGCTGACCATGCGGCGCAACCGGTTGGTCAACCGGTCCACTTGCGTATAATTGACCACCCGGTTCTTCAGCGCCCGTGCCTTGCCCACATAAAGCACATCGCCGCGTGCATCGAGCATACGGTACACGCCCGGCGTCGGCTTCAGCGTCTGCACCGTATCGCGGATCACCGACACGCC
>CAZSTP010000175.1:0-5955 GCA_964609325.1 uncultured Novosphingobium sp.
CCACGGCCAACATGTAAGTCGGTGTGCCATCGGATCGCAGCACGATGAAATCGTCAAGTTCGCTGTTCTGGACCGTGATCGATCCCTGGACCTGATCGGCGATCACCGTCTCGCCTTCACGCGGCGATTTCATCCGCACGACGTAAGATGCGCCCTCGGGCCATTGCTCCGGCGTCGCATCGCGCCATTCGCTGTCGATGCGGAACGGGCGGCGCTCTGCCTGTGCCTTTTCGCGCCGCGCCGCCAGCTCTTCCTGCGTCAGATAGCAGCGATAGGCATGCCCCGCGTCAAGCAATTGGTGCGCCACTTGCGCATGGCGATCAGACCGCGAGAACTGGAACACCGGTGGTTCATCCCCGCCAAGCCCCAGCCAATCCAGCCCGTCAAAGATCGCTTCAATCGCAGCGTCGGTTGATCGCGCGCGGTCAGTATCCTCAACCCGCAACAAGTAGGTGCCGCCGTGATGGCGCGCATAAAGCCAGTTGAACAGCGCGGTACGCGCGCCGCCAATGTGCAGGAACCCGGTGGGCGAGGGCGCAAAACGCGTGACGACCCCGCCATTCGGGCGCGATCCTGCAAGAATGGTGTCAGTGGCGCTTGCCATTGGCCGCGCTTTCCTTCCCTTTAAAACTCATGGCGTCCGCTCAATCCAGTGCTTCCGCAACGGATGATCCGGCGGCAGGGTTCCCTGCTGCCGACCCAACGGGATCGCCGGTCAGACGCGGCGGGCATTGGGACATCACGACGCGATTGTCCAGAGTCCTTGCACATGCAGAAGCGTTCCTTGAGGCCCATCCGTTTGAACGCGGGTTGTGGCTGGTTGTCGCCTTTGCCGCCGGGATCGTTGCGTGGATCGCATTGCCCACGCTTGCCCAATGGATTGCGTTGCTACTCGCATTGGCCGGATTGGCGATTCTGGGCGCGATTCTGCTTGATGAGGCCCAGTTCGGACGGCTGAGGCTTACGGTCCTCGGCCTTGTCGTGATGGGCTCAGCCGGTTTGGCGACGATTTGGGTCAAGTCCGAACTTGTTGGGCAACCCGGCATTGCCGCACCTAGCGTTGTTTGGCTGACCGCCAATGTGGTTGAACGCCGCGAAGAACCGGCCAAGGCCCGCGCAAGGCTATTGCTCCGCGGTACCGCCAAAGGTTTTGCAAAGTCCGTCACTGTCCGGGTGAATGTGTCAACGGAAAAGGACAATGTCACAGCGCGGGAAGGCGCTATTGTCCGCTTGCGCGCGCGCATTATGCCGCCTGCGCCGCCGATGCTGCCGGGTGGATATGACTTTGCCCGAACGGCCTGGTTCGGAGGAATCGCCGGGACCGGATCGGCGCTTACAAAAGTGGAGGTCCTGCGCGAATCAGATCGCAACACGACCTTGCGGGGGCTGCAATCCTCGCTTGCCAATCATATCCGCGCAACGCTCGCTGGTTCCCCCGGTAGTATCGCAGCCGCCTTGGCCAGCGGTGATCGCGGTGCCATCGCCAAGACCGATGAAGATGCAATGCGGGATGCGGGCCTTACCCATTTGCTATCGATCAGCGGTTTGCACGTCAGCGCACTGGTGGGCTTCATTTACTGGCTGTTTGCCCGCTCGCTTGCGCTTGTGCCTTGGATCGCACTCAGGGTCAGGGTACCGATTGCCGCTGCTTTGGCTGGTGCCTTGGCGGGCATCGCCTATACACTGCTTACGGGCGCCGAAGTGCCGACAATTCGTTCGTGCATAGGCGCGCTGCTGGTATTGGTAGCGCTGGCGTTGGGACGTGATCCGCTGTCACTCAGACTTGTTGCGGTGGGCAGTTTGGTGGTCATGCTGTTCTGGCCAGAAGCGGTGCTCGGCCCAAGTTTCCAGATGAGTTTCGCCGCAGTCATCGCCATCATCGCCTTTCATTCTGCCGCACCGGTGCGTGGCTTCCTCACCGCCGAACATCACGGCCCGCTTGTCCGCTCGGCACGAAGTCTGATCCTTTTGTTCGCCACGGGAATTGTGATCGAAATGGCGCTTATGCCGATTGGGTTGTTTCACTTCCACCGTGCAGGTGTCTACGGCTCACTCGCCAACGTCATTGCCATCCCGCTCACCACCTTCGTTACCATGCCACTCATCGGTATCGCCCTGCTGCTCGATAGCATTGGTCTTGGCGCTCCGGCTTGGTGGCTCACAGGCAAGAGCTTGGAGTTTCTCCTTGCCATCGCCCACTTCGTTGCCGCGCGACCCGGAGCAGTCACGATGCTGCCGCCTGTCGCGCCGTGGAGCTTTGGCCTTTTCATCGCTGGTATGCTTTGGCTTGCCCTATGGACAGGCCGTGTGCGGCTTTGGGGAGGCATTCCCGCCGCCATCGCTGTCACGGTAATGATCCTTGCTCCTACGCCCGATATCCTGGTTACCGGTGATGGTCACCATGTCGGCATCACGGGTGAGGGCAATGATCTGCTCGTCCTGCGCGCGGGACGGGGCGACTATATGCGCGACAGCCTGCTCGAACTGGCTGGAATGGAGGGCGAACTGCGCACGCTCGAAGACTGGCCCGCTGCCCGGTGCAGCGCTGATTTCTGCACTCTCGCCATCAACCGGGGTGGCAAGCGCTTTACCCTACTCATGGCCCGCACCCGCGAGTACGTCGACGACATGGCGCTGGCCTCGGCCTGCGAACGCGCCGACATCGTCATAGCCGACCGCCGTCTGCCATGGTCATGCCGCCCAAAAATGCTGAAGGCCGACCGGACGTTTCTGGGCCAGACCGGCGGCATCACAATCAACCTTGTGTCTGGGCACATCCGCACTGTGGCTGAAACGCAAGGGATGCAGGGTTGGTATCGTTGGCCGGTTAAGGACGTGAAGGTGAAACCAACGTACGAACCTGATCGCACGTTGCCTGTCCAAGTGGCACAATGATCTTATGCACCTGTCGGCGTGCGCCGCCGCCCTGAAAGTTGGGCCAGCGGCACAAGCATGATACCCCCAGTGCCATCAATGATAGCGGCGCAGCAGCCCGGCCAGTTTGCCTTGCACGATAACCTCTTCCGGTCGGTAGAACTGTGGATCATAAGCGGCGTTCGCGGGATCGAGGCGGATCATGCCCTTTTCACGGTGGAGGTATTTCAGCGTCGCTTCCTCGCCGCGCACCAGAGCCACGACGATTTCACCGTCCCGCGCCGCATCGGTTTTGCGAACGAGTGCGTAATCGCCATCAAAGATGCCCGCTTCAACCATGGAGTCGCCCGAGACTTCGAGCGCGTAATGTTCACCCGCGCCGAGCAGGGCGGCGGGAACAGGCAAGGTTGCGTTGGTTTCGAAAGCCTCAATCGGAACGCCTGCCGCGATCTTGCCGTGTAGGGGCAGTTCGATGACGTCATTCGCCGGAGCAGGAGCAACCTTGGGCGGAGCGCGGAGCGGGGTGAGCGCTGAATTGGTGTTCGCCGCCGCGCGGACTGGCGCAGGGGCAGAGCCGCCTTTGGTTACCGCGCTATCGGGTTGGCGCAGCACTTCCAACGCGCGGGCGCGGTTCGGCAGGCGGCGGATGAAACCGCGTTCTTCGAGTGCAGAAATCAGGCGGTGGACGCCGGACTTCGACTTGAGATCGAGTGCTTCCTTCATCTCCTCAAAACTGGGAGAGATGCCGGATTCCTCCAGGCGGACCTGGATGAAGGTGAGCAGTTCGTGCTGCTTGCGCGTTAACATTGGCGGTTCTCCGCAGGTGAACGAATACGGAACGGATAAGCAACCAATCACGACTCGTCAAGCAAAACCGCCATTTTCGAGCAGGTAAACCGGAACATCCGTTCCGGCGGCTCTGGGATCGGCCCAAGCTTCGCGCACCACGAGCGCGTTGGCGCGGGCCAAGGGGGATAAAGCTCCCGAGTCTTGCAGCGCGTCGAGGGTGACGTTTGCGCCATCCCAATGTGCGCGCAAAAACTCCATGCGGCTGCCGCCTTTGGGCATCGGGCCGGTGAGGCGGGCGGGGATCGTGCGCGGCAATGGCTGCGCCGCGCCGAGCATGGCGCGCAAGAGCGGCAACATGAACAGGAACGCGGTGACATAGGCCGAGGCGGGATTGCCGGGCAGGCCGATGATGATCTGGTGTCCGCGCGTGGCGATGAGCAGCGGCTTGCCGGGTTTGATTCCGACACGCCAGAAATCTATGGTCGCGCCAATGGCTTCGAGGGCGGGGCGGATCAGATCGTGATCGCCGACGGAAGCGCCGCCGCTGGTGATGATGACGTCAGCGGCGCTGGCGGCTTCGAGGGCCGTGGCGAGATCGGCCAGTTTGTCTGCAACTGGACCCTTATGCGTGATGTTGACGGGCAGCGCTGCGGCCATCGCGCAGAGCATCGGGCCGTTGCTGGCGGGGAGCTGGTGGAGTTCGGGTAAATGGCCGGGCGGGACCAGTTCATCGCCGCTATCGATCACGGTAAGTGCCACGGTGCGGCGGACGGCGAGGTGGCTGTGCCCCCCCGCGATAGCAAGCGCGATCTGGGCGGGGCCGATGTGGGTGCCAGCTTCGATCAGCACAGTATCGGCGGAAAAGTCCATCCCGGCGGGGCGGATGTGGCGTTCGGGCGGAGCGGGTGGCTCTCCGGTGAGGGATAACGTGTTGCCATCGCGGGTGCTGTCTTCTTGCAGCAGCACCATGTCAGCACCGGACGGGACGACCGCGCCGGTGCTGATCCGCGCAGCTTGGGCCTTGCCGATGGTGCCCGCAAAGGGTTGTCCGGCGGCGCTTTCACCGATTACCTCCCACGGGCCGGGCAAGTCGGCGGAGCGCATTGCGTAACCATCCATCGCGGAGAGGGCGGCGGCAGGTTGGGTGCGGCGGGCGAGGAGGGGTTCGGCGAGGTAGTGGCCGAGGCATTTGGTGACGGGGCGCTGTTCCACGGGCAAGGCGGGGGACAGCGCGAGCAGGCGGGCCTGTGCTTCGGCGAGGGGGAGTGGCGGTGATCTCAAGCGTCGTCTGCCCGCCAGATTCCCGATTTGCCGCCGCGTTTTTCAATCAGGCGGACGCCCTCGATCACCATGCCCTTGTCGAGCGCCTTGGCCATATCATAGACTGTGAGCAGCGCGACCGTGACGGCGGTGAGCGCCTCCATTTCGATGCCGGTTTTGCCGGTGAGAGAGGCGGTGGCGGTGCATTCGACACCGTTTTCCACCAGTTCGAAATCGATGTTCACCGCATCAAGACCGAGGGGATGGCACAGCGGGATGAGTTCTCCCGTTTTCTTGGCAGCCATGATCCCGGCGATGCGTGCGGTGCCAAGCACATCGCCTTTGGGCGCGTTGCCCGCTGCGATGGCGGCCAGAGTGGCAGCGTTCATCCGGATCAGGCCCTTGGCAATGGCGACGCGGTGCGTTTCCGCTTTGCTGCCAACATCGACCATCCGCGCGTTCCCGGCCGAATCGAGATGCGTCAATTTGTTCATCTTACGCCCTCGCAACCTGAACAGGTTTACACAGTTTACACTGTTCTGGGAAAAACTTCGCGGCCCCGCCATGGCTTGGATTTGCGGGGTTTTCAAGCAGGAGAGGGCGGAGTGATGGCATGGGGTGAAGTTTGGCAGGTTGCCATGTTGTAGGACAGGCTTTTGTCGTTATTGTCATCAATGTTAGCAGGGGAGATGGCTATGCGCATACGCTCGGTTTTGTTGGGAGCCATCGGCGCGCTTGCATTGGCGGGCGGGGTGGGCTTTGCCAGTCTCGACAAGGAAACGCGCGGGGTGCTGATGGCGCTGCCGACCAACGCCGATGTCCTATCGTGGAATGTGGCACAGCGCGATGCAGGGTTCCGCGCGATGGACCGGCTCTCGTTTCTGGCCAAGTCCAACACGATAGCACCCTCGGCCAATCCACTGCCATTGCCGGTGGGCAAGCCGCTGGTGATCCCCGGCGTCGACGCATTCATGAAAAGCCAGCGCACGGCGGGGCTGGTGATTGTGGTCGATGGCAAAGTGCGGTTCGAAC
>CAZSTP010000176.1:0-5954 GCA_964609325.1 uncultured Novosphingobium sp.
CCCTCCACTTCCAGATCCATTCCGGCAAAGCGGATCGTATCGCCCGGCGATAGCGAAGCCCCGAAACTCTCCTCCACTTTGCCAAGGCTGCGCCCGTTGCGAAAGCGCACCTCCAGCATCTCGGAATCCACGATGATCCCGGCGTTCAGGCGGTGCCGCGCGGCATGTTCAGGATGCACCAGCCGCCACGTACCCTGTTTGTCACGTACGATCCGCTTGAACCGGTCATAGGCGCGCAGCGAATAGCCACCCGTTGCGACAAATTCGAGCACGCGCGTCCACAGCGCTTCATCGATCCACCCATAGGAGTGCGAGGAGCGCACCTCGGCCAGCAGCGCGGCTTCATCGAACGGCCCCGCACAGGCACAGGCCATCACATGTTGCGCCAGCACATCCAGCCCGCCGGCACGGAAGTCCTCGCCATCGCGTTGTCCTTCCTCAACCGCCTCTTGCGCGGCAAAAGCCTCCAGAAACTCAAAGCGGTTGCCCGGCACCAGCAGCGCCCGGCTCGGGCAGTCCAGCCGATGATTGGCGCGGCCAATCCGCTGCAACAACCGCGATGAACCCTTGGGCGCCCCCATCTGGACCACCAGATCGATGTCGCCCCAGTCCACCCCCAGATCAAGGCTCGCGGTGCAAACCAGCCCACGCAACTCGCCCCTGGCCATCGCCCCCTCCACCTTGCGCCGCGCCTCTTTGGAAAGCGACCCATGGTGGATGCCGATGGGCAGCTTGTCCTCGTTCACATCCCACAGCAGTTGGAAGATGTATTCGGCCAGAAACCGTGTGTTGGTGAAGATCAGCGTGGTCTTGTTGCGCTTGATCGCCTGATACAACTGCGGCACCGCCCAAGCCGCCGCATGTCCGCCCCACGGCACGCGCTGGTCCTCGGGGTGCAGGATCGCCACCTCAGGCGGCGCGCCAACTTCGCCATGCACCAGTCGCACCGCCGCCGCATCACCCCCCGGCGCGAGCCAGCGCCGGAAGTCATCCGGATCCGCCACCGTCGCCGACAATGCTACCCGCTGCATATCAGGTGCAATCGATTGCAACCTCGCCAGCGAAAGCGCGACCAGATCACCCCGCTTGCCAATAGCCAGCGCATGTACTTCATCAACTATCACCCGCTTCAACCCGGCAAACATCGTCGCCGATTCAGGGTAACTCAGCAGAAGCGAGAGCGATTCAGGCGTCGTCAGCAACACATGCGGCGGCTTGGCCCGCTGCCGCGCCTTGCGGTCCGAAGGCGTATCCCCGCTGCGCGTCTCGACCCGCACTTTCAGGCCGATGTCGTCAATCGGCGTCAGCAGATTGCGCTGCACATCATGCGCCAGCGCTTTCAGCGGCGAGACATAGAGCGTGTGCAGACCATCACCGGGCGGCGCATCGCCCGCAAAATCAGCCAGCGTCGGCAGAAACCCCGCCAGCGTCTTGCCCGCCCCCGTATCGGCCACCAGCAGCGCATGATCACCCGTCCGCGCCGCCTCCAGCATGTCCCACTGGTGCTGCCGCACACGCCAGCCGCGCTGCGCAAACCAATCAGCAATGGAGGGGGGGAGCGTCATCGCCCTTTAGATAGGGTGTTCCGGGCATAACCGAAAGGCTGGCCTTCACATCAGGCTCCGGATCACCAAAACCACAAGGACAAGTGCGAGCGCGATCCAAGGGCCTTTGCCAGCCAACCCAACAGCCGGGCCATCCCGTTCCCACAGCGCCACCCGCGCGGGATCGAAGTGCTGCTCAAGCTCGGGGAAATACGCGCGCACCGTTTCAAGCAGCGCCGCAACGTCGCGGTGCCTGGCGAACAAGCCCCGACGACTGCCCGGTTGCGCCGGTGCGGTGAGTTCATCCCACGCCCTGTGCAACGGATGGCCCGACACCTGCACGTCCTTGCCGAACCGAACCGCACGCAGACGGCTGTTCAGGAAAGCAACCGCCGCGCGCCCGCTGTCCTGGCTACGCTCTGCCTCCCATGAAAACACTTGCGCGGCAGGTTCCAGCAACGGGGCAGATCGCGGCCAGCTATCGCAGAGCAAGCGCGACAACCAATCATCCAGCGTGTCGAACGCGGCGGCGTCCCCGTTCCCGGCATTGTGCAGCACCGCCTTCAAGTGCCCCCGCGCCATCGCCTCTTCCCAGCCTTGCAATGGCTTTAATCCATCACCTGCGCCTTCGGGCAGCAGCAAACGGCGCAGCGCCTGTTCGTGCGCCCAACCCGGCATCACCGCATCGGCATTCTGTTCCAACCCGAGCAAAACAGGTCGGGTGAACGGATCGCGCGCCATCGCAATGGCTTGCTCGGCCGGGGCTTGCGCCGCAGCAAAACCGCGCGTCACATCAAGCGATTGCGCACTTTCGCCCAACCGCGTCGTCAGCGTCGGCTCGGACGTGCCCTTTGCCTCGGGCGCGCTGAAGAGCCAGTTTGCGTTTGCGCGTTTGGGTCCGTGCTGATCTGTCATCGGGGTCAAGATGGTTATCAGTGGCCGAATTGCGAGCCACGCGTGATGCCCGATGCCGCCAATTGCGCATCTACCTGCGCGAGCAAGCGGTAAAGGCCCGCATCACTGCGGCTTTCGGCGCGGACCACCAGCACATCTTGCGTATTGGACGCGCGCAGCAGCCACCACCCGTCGGGGGTATCGACACGTACGCCGTCAATGGCGTTGATCCGGGCGTTTTCATCGCGCAGCCGCGCTGCCACTTCGGCCACGACTGCAAATTTGCGCGCTTCATCAACCTGAAACCGCAGTTCGGGCGTGTTGATCATCGCAGGCATGCCCTCGCGCATCTGCGTGACCGATGTGCCGAGTCGCACCGTGGCCGCGATCAGGCGGATGGCGGCATAAAGCGCATCGTCAAAACCGTAATACCGGTCGGCAAAGCAGACATGACCGCTCATTTCGCCGCCGAGCAGCGCACCAGTTTCGTTCATTCTGGATTTGATTAAAGAGTGCCCGCTCTTCCACATTTGCGGAATGCCGCCCAGCGCGGAAATCCGCTCAAACAGCGCGCTGCTGCACTTCACATCGCCGATGATTATTGCCCCGGGCGAGGTTTGCAACACATCCTCCGCAAAAATGCTTAGCAATTGATCGCCCCAGATCGTGCGACCTGAGCTGTCGATTACGCCAATCCGGTCTCCATCTCCGTCGAATGCTACTCCGAAGTCGAGGTTTCCCAACGCGACAGCCTGCACAAGATCGGCAAGATTTGCCTCAACAGTCGGATCAGGATGATGGTTGGGAAAATGGCCGTCCACAAACGTAAACAGCAAAGCATGATGCCCGGGCAGTCTGGCGGTCAAAGCCTCGACAACGGGACCGGCAGCGCCGTTGCCGGCATCCCAGCCGATGCGCAAGCCTTCCAGCGCGGCTCGGTCGATCCCGTCCAGTCCACTGGTCAGGCGATCAACGTAGGCATCCATGATGGCCACATCGGTGACGCTGCCACTGCCCGTTACAAAGCGGCCTTCATCGGCGATGCGCCCGAGATCGATTATATCGGCCCCGAAAAACGATCGCCCTTCAAGTACCGCCTTGAAGCCATTGTGATCGGCGGGATTGTGGCTGCCGGTTACCTGAATGCCGCCCTGTACATCTGGAAGTGAGGCGGCGGCATAATACAGCATCGGGGTAGGCCCCATGCCAATCCGCACCACATCGATCCCGCTTGCGATAAGCCCTTCGACCAGCGCCTGTTCGAGCACCGGCGAACTCAACCGCCCGTCATAGCCAACAACAACGCGCTTGCCACCAATCTGCGTCACCCGCGTGCCGAAGCTGCGCCCTATGGCATAGGCGTCAGCCGTTCCCAGGGTTTCACCAAACACACCGCGAATATCGTATTCGCGCAGGATCGAGGGATCGAAACGGTGGCGCACCGCCCTAACCGTTCCGGCGATCACCCAGCCGGGCTAGCAGCAGGTCGCGCGCGGCATTGGCCTCGTACACGGCTTCGTTCGAACCGCCGCGATCGGGGTGGACTTGCGTGATCAGGCGGCGGTGGGCTTCGATTATTTCGTCATGGCCCGCAGAAACTGAAATACCCAGCAGGTTGCGCGCTTTGGCTTCGTTGGTCTGGCGGGGATCACCTGCCAGCAATTCCCACGGCCAGCGCCCTGCCAGCATTTTGCATGCGATGCTGACCAGGGCGACAAGCGCGAGCAGCTTGATCATCAGGCCGCGCTGTCCAGCGCCGCCTTGGCCGGGTCCGTCTTTGCCGCCACGGGCAAATTCAGGCCTGCCACCAGCGTGCGCAATTCCTGACGGGCAACAAGGTGGCTGGTGCCCAATTCACCCAGATGCCCCTTGTCCAGCAAGGTCAGGCCCGAGGGGAACAATTCGCGATAGATCACGCGTTCGGACAAGCCGCTGGCGATGCGGAAGCCGACGCGCTTGGACAATTCGGTGAGCGCGGTATCGATGCGGCGCTGGTTGCGCGCTTCGGTATAGCCGGTGCGGTTGCGCACCACGACCCAGTCCATTTCGCGCCGCGCATCCTTGATCGTGGCCATCGCCCGCTTCTTGCGCGCTTCCCAGATCAGCTCGGCATAGAATGACAGACGGCGCACCTTGAAGGTTTCAGCATCCACCTGCCCGATCAGATCGAAATCGACGAAACTGTCGTTGAGCGGCGTCACCAGTGTATCGGCACGGGTGGCCACGTGGCGCGCGAGCGGATCATCACGACCCGGCGTATCGTAGACGATAAAATCATGCGTTTCTGCCAAGCGGTCGGTCAGCGCGTCAAGCTCTTCAACGCTTTGCGCGTCATAGACTTCGAAAGTGGCAGTGGGCAGCGCAATCGACCGGCGGCGCATGGTTTCCGCGCGGTTTTCAAAATAGCGGTGCATCGTGCGCTGGCGGGCATCAAGATCGATCGCGGCCACGCGCGCGCCCTGATAGGCCAGTGCCACAGCAACATGGACAGCCGTGGTAGACTTGCCGGTGCCGCCTTTTTCGTTGGCGAAGACGATGCGGTGAGGGCCATTCGACAAAGGGCGTTACTCTCTATTGTGGTGCGCGGGTCAGGCTTGCGAGAGGACGCTTGCCCCCCTATCGCCCTTCCTCTCGGACTTAGTGGAGAGGGGCCTCACGTGCAAACCATCAATCGGCTTGTTGAGCTGCGCGAAGCGGTCGATACGCTCAAAAACGGGGGAAAACGTGTTGCCCTTGTCCCCACGATGGGTGCGTTGCACGAAGGACATCTGACGCTGGCGCGCGAAGCTGCCAAACGGGCCGATCATGTGATCGCCTCGATCTTCGTCAATCCGCGCCAGTTCGGTCCGAACGAGGATCTTGATGCCTATCCCCGCCGCATGGCCGCCGATGCCGCGCTGCTTGAAGCAGAAGGTGTAGCACTGCTCTGGGCACCCACGGTCGACCAGATGTATCCCGATGGCTATGCCACCAACATTTCCGTGAGCGGGGTGAGCGAGGTCGCTTGTGGTGCGGCAAGGCCGGGGCACTTCGATGGTGTGGCCACAGTGGTGTGCAAGCTATTCAATCAGGTCCGCCCGGATGTGGCGCTGTTTGGCGAGAAGGACTGGCAGCAATTGGCGGTGATCCGCCGCATGGCCCGCGATCTTGATCTGACGCTGCCGCATGTCGATGCGATCATCGGCGTGCCTACGGTGCGTGAGTCTAGCGGGTTGGCGATGAGCAGCCGCAACCAGTATCTGACTGCGGTCGAGCGTGATCAGGCAGCGGAGCTTTCTGCCGCGATGCGCAAAGCAGTTGCGGCGATTGAGGGCGGGGCGGATGTAACGGCAAGCCTATCTGTGCTTAACGCCGATATCCTCGCAGCAGGCTTCCTGTCCGTCGATTACGCCGATTTGCGCGATGCGGCGACGCTGGAGGAATTGACCGCGTTTACCGGCCAGCCCGCGCGCCTGCTGGTGGCCGCCCGCATCGGGGCTGCGCGCCTGATTGATAACATGGGCCTTGGCGGCAACT
>CAZSTP010000177.1:0-5954 GCA_964609325.1 uncultured Novosphingobium sp.
AATAAAGGATCAACGCGATGGCTTATACCGCCGCTGACGTGAAGAACCTGCGCGAGCGCACTGGCGCCGGCATGATGGATTGCAAAAAGGCTCTCGAAGAAGCCAATGGCGATATCGAAGCCGCGGTTGACGCGCTGCGCTCGAAGGGCCTTGCGGCTGCCGCCAAGAAGTCGAGCCGCACTGCGGCTGAAGGTCTGGTGGGCGTTGCCGTTTCGGGCACCAAGGGTGTGGCTGTCGAAGTCAACTCCGAAACCGATTTCGTCGCCAAGAACGACCAGTTCCAGGATTTCGTGCGCAAGGCTACCGAAGTCGCCCTGAACACCGGCGTCACCGAAGTCGAAGCGCTCAAGGCTGCGGCCTATCCAGATGGCGGCACCGTTTCGGACACGCTGACCAACAACGTCGCCACCATCGGTGAAAACCAGCAGCTGCGCCGTATCAAGCAGGTTGCTGTCACCAACGGCGTCGTCGTGCCTTATATGCACAATGCCGCTGCGCCGAACCTCGGCAAGATCGGCGTGCTCGTCGCGCTGGAATCCGAAGCTGCTGCCGATGTGCTGACCGCGCTGGGCAAGCAGATCGCGATGCACATCGCCGCTGCCTTCCCGCAGGCACTGACGACCGAAGGCCTCGATCCTGAGCTGATCGCGCGCGAACGCAAGATCGCAGCGGAAAAGGCTGCCGAAAGCGGCAAGCCTGCCGAAGTCCAGGCCAAGATGGTTGATGGTGCCGTTGCCAAGTATGCCAAGGAAAACGCTCTCCTTTCGCAGATCTTCGTGATGGACAACAAGTCGACCATCCAGCAGGTCGTCGATGCAGCCGGCAAGGAAGCTGGCACCAAGATCACGCTGGTGGACTATGTCCGCTTCCAGCTTGGTGAAGGCATCGAAAAGGAAGAATCCGACTTCGCTGCCGAAGTGGCTGCTGCCGCCGGTATCAAGTAAGTCTGACGCCCAACCATCCCCGCATCGGCGGGCTGCCAAGTGTGGTGGCCTGCCAGTGCGGGGATTGTTGTGTCTGAAACCGTGCACGCGCTCTTGGCACGGACCCCGACAGGGGTATAAGAGCCGCCGTCCCTAACCGAACAGAGTTTGATAGCCCCATGAGTCTGCCCCCGTTAAAGCGCATCTTGCTAAAGCTTTCGGGCGAGGTGCTGATGGGAGAGCAGCAGTTCGGGATCGATACCGATTATGTCGCGCGCCTTGCCCAAGAGGTGAAGGACGCCCGTGACACCGGCTTGCAGATTTGCCTCGTGATCGGTGGCGGCAATATCTTTCGCGGCATGGCAGGCGCTGCCAAGGGCATGGACCGCGCCCAGGCCGATTATATGGGCATGCTTGCCACGGTGATGAACGCGCTGGCCATGCAGAACGCGCTTGAGCAACTGGGCGTTGGCACCCGCGTCCAGTCTGCCGTGCAGATGGATCAGGTGTGCGAACCGGTCATCCGCCGCCGCGCCGAACGGCACCTGGAAAAGGGCCGCATCGTGATCTTCGCCGCAGGCGTTGGCGCTCCTTATTTTACCACCGATTCCGGCGCCGCCTTGCGCGCTGCCGAAATGAAGTGTGACGCCTTGTTCAAGGGCACCAGCGTAGACGGTGTCTACAGCGCTGACCCCAAGAAAGACACGTCAGCAAAGCGTTTCGATACCGTGGATTACGACACGGTCCTCGCCCAAAATCTTCAAGTCATGGATGCCAGCGCGGTTGCGCTGTGCCGTGATAACAGCATTCCGATCGTCGTCTTTTCCATTCGTGAGCGGGGCAATCTGGCCCAGGTGCTCAGCGGTGGGGGCACGCAGACGGTCGTCCAGAAAGGAGCCTGAACCATGGCCAAATATGACAAGGCCGATCTTGAGCGCCGCATGAAGGGCGCTGTCGAATCGTTGAAGCATGATCTCGTGGGCCTTCGCACCGGCCGCGCCAACACGGCGTTGCTCGAACCGATCATGGTCGATGTTTACGGTCAGCATATGCCGATCACGCAAGTCGCCACAATCTCTGCCCCTGAACCGCGCATGTTGACCGTGCAGGTCTGGGACAAGTCCTCCATCGGCCCTGTCGAAAAGGCGATCCGCTCGGCAGGCCTTGGCCTCAACCCGATCAATGATGGCAATACCCTGCGCCTGCCGATCCCGGACTTGACCGAGGAACGCCGCAAGGAACTGGCCAAACTTGCCAGCAAATATGCCGAAAACGCCCGCATCGCGATCCGCAATGTCCGCCGCGATGGCATGGACGCGCTCAAGACCGATGAAAACAAAAAGGAAATCTCGGAAGACGAACGCAAGCGCGCCGAGACCGACCTGCAAAAGCTGACCGACGAAGTGATCAAGCAGGCCGATGAAGCGGCTGCGGCCAAGGAAAAGGAAATCCTCGGCAAGTGACGCCGGTTGCGGCCTCGATCGATGAAGGTGACGGCGGCAGCGCGGGCAAAGCGCGCCACGTCGCCATCATCATGGACGGCAATGGCCGCTGGGCCAAAAAGCGCATGATGCCGCGCGCCTTCGGGCACAAGCGCGGCGTCGATACGGTGCGCGAAATCGCCCGTGCCGCGCGCGACATGGGGCTTGAAGCGCTCACGCTCTATGCCTTCTCGTCGGAAAACTGGAAGCGCCCGGCAGACGAGATTTCCGATCTGATGGGCATGCTGCGCAGCTTTATCCGCAGCGATCTGGAAGAGTTTGTCGCCAACAACGTCCGCCTGCGGATCATTGGCGATTATCAGGCACTTGCGCCCGATATCGTGGAATTGATCGAAGATGCCATGGCGCGCACTGCCGCCAATGATGGCACTACGCTGGCCATCGCGCTCAATTACGGATCGCAGCAGGAAATCGCCCGCGCCGCCGCACGCGCGGCTGAAAAAGGGCCGATCACGCCCGAGGCTATCGAGGCAGAACTCGATACCGCCTGTCTGCCCCCGCTCGATCTGTTGATCCGCACCTCGGGCGAAATCCGCCTGTCGAACTTCCTGCTGTGGCAGGCCGCCTATGCCGAAATGTGGTTCACCGATGTGCTGTGGCCCGATTTCAAGCCTGCCCATCTGGCCGAGGCGCTCGCGCAATTCACATCGCGCGAAAGGCGGTTCGGTGGACGCTGAACCTGCCTTTGTGCCGCCCGTGGCCGAGCCCAAGACGTCTGACCTCAAAGTGCGTGTCGCCTCTGCGGTGGTCATGCTGGCGATTGCCGGAACCGCGTTCTGGTTCGGCGGCATGGCGCTGGATCTGTTCATCGCCGCTGTCGCCTTCGGGGTTTTCGTCGAATACGTGATGCTGGCCAGCAAGATCGCCACGACGCCCGCCGCGCTGGTGCCGATGGTGATCGGCGGCGCGGTCTATATCGGCTGGGCCGGGCTTGCCTTGGCGGTAATGCCCGAACCCTTGATGCTTGGCGTTCTGGGCCTCGTAATCTTCACCGATACCGGCGCCTACTTTACCGGGCGTTCGCTGGGCGGACCCAAAATCGCGCCTGCTATCAGCCCCTCCAAAACATGGTCGGGCCTTGCGGGCGGCATGGCGGCGGCGGGGATTTGGGCTGCTGTCGTCGTGCTTGGTGCGGGATATCTGCTCTCCGCCATCGGCCCGACCGGCCCGAGCCTTGCCTCTGCACTGGAAGTGGCCAACGTTGGCGTCGCCGCCCTCGTCGGGGCAACCCTCGCGGTCTTCGCCCAAGCCGGTGACTTCTACGAATCATGGCTCAAGCGGCGGGCAGGGGTGAAGGATTCCTCGCGCCTGATCCCCGGCCACGGCGGCTTGTTTGATCGCGTCGATGGCCTGCTGCCGGTCGCGATTATCGCCGGAACTGCATGGGCCGCATCGCAGGTGGGGGCCTGATATGAAAAGCCGTTCGATCACCGTCCTTGGCGCAACCGGATCGATTGGCGCTTCCACCCTCGATTTGATCCGGCGACACCGCGATGAATGGCGCGTCGTCGCGCTCACCGCGCACAGCAGCGCTGTCGAACTCGCCGCCCTTGCGCGCGAATTCCAGGCCGAAATCGCCGTCGTCTCCGATGAAGCCGCGCTGCCCGCCTTGCGGGAGGCATTGGCCGGAACCACTATCGAAGCCGCCGCCGGTGCGCCTGCACAGATCGAAGCCGCTGCACGCGGCGCGGATGTCACCGTCGCCGCCATCGTCGGCTGCGCAGGCCTTGCCCCCACCATGGCCGCGATTGAACAGGGCGGCGTGATCGCGCTGGCCAACAAGGAAGCGCTGGTTTCCGCAGGCGATGTGATGACCGCCGCCGTCGCCCGCCATGGCGCAACCCTGCTGCCGGTCGATTCCGAACACAACGCGATCTTCCAGTGCCTTCAGGGCAACGATATCGCCCATGTCCACGCCATCACGCTCACCGCCAGTGGCGGCCCGTTCCGCGATTGGTCGCTCGAACAGCTCGAAAAAGCCACCCCTGCCGAAGCGGTCAAGCATCCCAACTGGTCGATGGGCGCAAAGATCAGCGTCGATTCCGCCACGATGATGAACAAGGGCCTCGAATTCATCGAAGCCTATCACTTGTTCCCCGTCGGGGTCGAACGGCTGCGCATCATCGTCCACCCCCAGTCCATCGTCCATTCGATGGTCGAGTACCGCGATGGCTCCACGCTCGCGCAACTCGGCCCCTCCGATATGCGCGTGCCCATCGCCTCGGCGCTGGCGTGGCCTGCGCGGATGGACACGCCTTGCGCCCCGCTCGATCTTGCAGCCATCGGCCAGCTCACCTTCCGCGCGCCCGATGAAACGCGCTTCCCCGCCACGCGCCTTGCCCGCGCTGCGGTGATCGAAGGCGGCGCTGCCCCTGCGGTGATGAACGCCGCCAACGAAATTGCCGTGGCCGCATTCCTCGATAGTCAGATCGGGTTCACCCGCATCGTGCAATCGGTCGAGAATGTGCTGTCCCTCAAACTTGCGCCTGCGCCAACTTGCCTTGAAGATGTCATCGCAATCGATGCAGAAGCGCGGGCGAGGGCGCGTGAATTGATGGAGCCTGTGCGCTGATGCCAATGCTGGAAAGCCCCGGAATTCTGACCACGCTGCTGGCCTTCGTGCTGGTGCTGGGGCCGCTCGTGTTCATCCATGAATTCGGCCACTACATCGTCGGGCGCTGGTTCGGGGTGAAGGCCAATGTCTTCTCCATCGGCTTTGGCAAGGAACTGTTCGGCTGGACCGACAAGCGCGGCACCCGCTGGAAGCTCAGCGCGCTCCCCTTGGGCGGCTATGTCCAGTTTGCCGGAGACATGAACCCCGCCAGCCAGCCCAGCGCCGATTGGCTCGCGCTTCCGGCGGAAGAGCGCAACCGCACGTTTCAGGCAAAGGCCTTGTGGCAGCGCGCGCTGATCGTGCTGGCAGGCCCGATCACCAATCTGCTCTTCGCCGTCCTGATCCTCGCAAGCTTCACCTATGCTTACGGCAAAGTCGAAGTGCCGCCCGTCATCGGGCAGGTCATGGCAGGCTCTGTGGCCGAACGCGCAGGGCTGAAAGACGGCGACCGCGTTGTTTCGATCCGGGGCAAGGCGATGGGCTCGTTCCTCGATGTCCGGCTTGAAATCGGCCAGTTTCCGGGCGATCCGCTGGAAATGGTGATCCTGCGCGAAGGCCGCCAGGTTGAAATCGCCACCACCGCTTCGGTCAAAGTGGAAAGCGACCGCTTCGGCAACACGCAGAAGATCGGCTTCCTCGGCATCGGCCCCAAAAGCTTTGAAGTCGTCCCCGTCGGCCCCGGCACCGCGCTGGTCGAAGGCGTCAAGCAAACCGGCGGCATTATCGGCATGATGGTCACCGGCATCGGCCAGATCGTCACCGGCAAGCGCGAAGTCAAAGAGCTTGGCGGCCCGATCAAGATCGCCAAATATTCGGGCGAACAGCTCGTTTCCGGCTGGCAGGCCTTCATCGGTTTCGTCGCGCTGATCTCGATTAACTTGGGGTTCATTAACCTCCTGCCAATTCCGGTTCTCG
>CAZSTP010000178.1:0-5918 GCA_964609325.1 uncultured Novosphingobium sp.
GCCTCTGGTCCATCGGCGTCCCGCCATCCGGCCCGATGGACGATCAATCGTTCCGTCTCGGCAACCGCCTGCTCGGCAATCCTGAAGGCACAGCGGGGCTCGAAGTCACGATCACCGGCCCCACGCTCACCTTCAACACCGCCACCCGCATCTGCCTGACCGGCGCGGACTTCGGCGCAACGCTTGATGGTGTTCCCCTGTCGCGGGGTGTGGCGATTGATGTTGCCGCCGGTCAAACCCTCGCGCTTGGCCGCTTGGTCGGCGGCGGTTTGCGCGGCTATATCCTGTTCGCAGGCGGGCTCGATATCGCGCCCTATCTCGGCAGCCGCAGCACCTTTGAACTGGGGCAATTTGGCGGCCACGCCGCGCGCCGCTTGCTCGCAGGCGATACGATCCACCTTGCAGGCGAAGGCGCAGAACCGGCGCTGGCCGATGCTACATTGCCCGCGCTATCCAATGAATGGGCCTTGCGCGTCCTCTATGGCCCCCATGGCGCACCCGATTTCTTCACCGATGAAGATGTCGATACTTTCGTCGCCGCCGAATGGCAGGTCCATTACAACAGCAACCGCACCGGCGTCCGCCTGATCGGTCCCAAGCCGCAATGGGCGCGCAAGGATGGCGGCGAGGCAGGGCTGCACCCCTCCAACATCCACGATAACCCTTACGCCATCGGCGCGGTGGATTTCACCGGCGACATGCCGATCATCCTCGGCCCCGATGGTCCATCGCTCGGCGGTTTCGTCTGCCCCTTCGTGGTCATCGCGGCAGACCGCTGGAAAATCGGACAACTGGCCCCCGGCGACAAACTGCGCTTCGTGCCCGTCAATGCGGTCGATGCCGCCATGGCAGACACGTTCCAGCGCCGTTTGCTGGAGAGCGGCGAAGGCCACGGCACCGGCCCTGCGCGCCCCATCGAAACACTCACGCCCATCCTTGGCGAAATCCCCGAAGGCCCGCAGCGTCCGCGCACCGTCTATCGTCAGCAGGGGGATCGCAACATCCTCGTCGAATACGGCCCGATCGTGCTCGACATCGAATTGCGCATCCGCGTCCAGGCCTTGATGACCGAACTCGAACGCCTCGCGCTTCCCGGCGTTATCGATATCGTCCCCGGCATCCGCTCGCTGCAATTCCATTTTGATGGCGTCACGATGACGCAAAGCGCGGCACTGGCGACACTGATCGCCGCTGAAGAGCGGCTTGGCGATCTTGAGGATTTCACCATCCCCTCGCGCATCGTCCACCTGCCGCTCAGCTGGCGCGATCCCGCCACCATCGAAACCATCGAAAAGTATATGGGCGCGGTGCGCGATGATGCGCCGTGGTGCCCGGACAACATCGAATTCATCCGCCGCATCAATGGCCTTCCCGATGCAGCGGCGGTCGAAAACCTGATCTTCGAAGCCAACTACCTCGTCCTCGGCCTCGGCGATGTTTATCTCGGCGCTCCGGTCGCCACCCCGGTCGATCCGCGCCACCGTCTCGTCACCACCAAATACAACCCCGCACGCACCTGGACGCCACCCAATGTCGTCGGCATCGGCGGCGCATACATGTGCATTTATGGCATGGAAGGCCCCGGCGGTTACCAGTTGTTCGGCCGCACGCTTCAGGTCTGGAACACTTATCGCCAGACCGACGCCTTCATCGAAGGCAAGCCATGGCTGCTGCGCTTCTTCGACCAGATCCGGTTCTATCCGGTCAGCGCCGATGAACTTACCGAGTGGCGGCGTGATTTCCCTACCGGTCGCCGCTCGATCCGCATCGAACCCTCCGAATTCCGCCTCGCCGATTATCGCGCCTTCCTGGCAGACAACGCCGCGCAGATTTCCAGCTTCGAAGCCCACCGCCAATCCGCCTTTGATGAAGAGCGCGCCGAATGGCAGCGTCGCGGCGAGTTTGATCGCACCGATGCCGCTGAAGCCGAAGTGGTCGATGCAGGTGCGGTTGTCGTGCCGGACGGCGCAGACATGGTCGAGGCACCCTTCGGCGGCAGCGTCTGGAAAATGCTCGTCGGCGTCGGCGATGAAGTTCTGGCAGGCGAAACCATCGCGATCATCGAGGCGATGAAAATGGAATGCCGGGTCGAAAGTCCGGGGGCAGGGACGGTATCTGCGCTCTATGCACAAGAGCGCCAGGCCGTGCAGCCCGGAACGCCGATTTTGGCACTGACGAGGCACACATGACCACATTTTGCCGCCAAAAAGCCACCTCTATCGCAGAGGCTGTAAGTAACGGAAAAATCAGCGCAATTGCCGTTGCTGAAGACGTAATTGCGCGCATTTCCGCTTATGATGCCATCCAGCCGCAAATCTGGATCAGCCGCGCCTCCGATGATGATCTGCGCGCCGCCGCCCGCGCGATTGATGCCCGCGTGGCCGCTGGCGAAGCCCTGCCGCTGGCGGGCGTGCCCTTCGCAGTAAAGGACAATATCGACGTCCAAGGCTTTGAAACTACAGCAGCTTGTCCCGCCTTCGCCTATCGTCCGCAAGCCTCCGCCACAGTCGTTGAACGCCTGCTCGCGGCGGGCGCACTATGCGTTGGCAAAACCAACCTCGATCAGTTCGCCACCGGTCTCAACGGCACCCGCAGCCCCTACGGCGCGCCGCGCAACGCCTACAATCTGGCCTATGTCAGCGGCGGCTCCAGCTCGGGCTCGGCATCGGCCACCGCCGCCGGTCTTGTCGCCTTCGCACTGGGTACAGACACCGCCGGATCAGGACGGGTTCCCGCAGCATTTCAACACCTTATCGGCTTCAAACCGACCAAGGGCAGGTGGAGCAACACCGGCCTCGTCCCCGCCTGCCGCACCCTCGATTGCATCACCGTCTTCACCGACGACACCGCCGACGCGCGCCTGATCGACGGCGTCGTGGCAGGCTATGATGCGCGCGATGCCTATTCCAAACCGCTGGCCAACCGCGCAATCGAACGCAAGACCATCGGCGTCCCGCGCCGCAACCAGCGCGTGTTTTTCGGCGATCTTGAATCCGAGTATCTCTTTGATCGTGCAATAGAAAAGCTCGGCCAACTCTACAACGTGGTCGAGATCGACTACGTCCCCCTGCAAGAAGCTGCACAGCTTCTCTACAGCGGGCCATGGGTTGCCGAACGCACCGCCGCGATGGCATCCATCCTCGCCAGCAACCCCGAAGCCGTCGATCCCACCGTGCGAGAGATCGTCGAGCCGGGTTTCCGGACCAGCGCAGTCGACTTGTTCAACGGCATATACCGCCTCGCCGAGTTAAGGCGTTATGCCGACAACCTGTGGCAAACTATTGATATAATGGCATTTCCGACTACCGGAACAACCTACCGCGTGGCCGAACTCCAGGCATCCCCCATCGCTCTCAACAGCGCCTTCGGGTTCTACACCAACTTCGTCAATCTGTTGGATATGGCCGCTTTGGCCGTACCCGCCGGCACCCGCACCAACCACACCGGCTTCGGCATAACCCTGATCGGCCCTGCCGATACCGACCGCGCCCTGCTCGATGCCGCAGATGCCTATCTCGCCATCGCCGACCTCCCATCCCCACCCCCGCTCGATCTGGAGGGCAAAATGCAGACCGTGAAACTGGCCGTTGTCGGCGCTCACCTCAAGGATATGCCGCTCCACTGGCAACTCACCTCGCGCGATGCGAAGTTCGTAGGCGCGTTCGAAACCGCCCCGAATTACCGGCTTTACGCCATCGCCGACAGCGTCCCGCCCAAGCCCGCGCTGGTCTACAGCGAGGAAGGCGCAGCCATCGCGCTTGAGGTCTACGAACTCAGCGTTGAAGCATTCGGCAGCTTCGTCGTCGAAGTCCCGCCACCGCTGGCCATCGGCACCGTCACCCTTATCGATGGCACCAGCGTCAAAGGCTTCGTCGCCGAACCGCGCGCATTGATCGGCGCGAAAGACATCACCAGCCTTGGCGGTTGGCGCGCCTACATCGCGCAGCTCGCCTGACATTTCCCCATCATCCGGACGAAAAGGGCATACGATGCAAAAGCTTGGAATTCTTGCCGCAGCACTGGCCGCCAGCATCTCTTCGCTCCCCTCTGTCGCGCTGGCGCACAAAGAGCAGGTGCTTGAAGCCCCCGGTTCCGCCGATTTTCTTGTCGTCGAAGGCGATAGCGTTTGGGCCACCAACATCGGGCGGGTAGAGCGCTGGTCACGCCAAGGCAAACTCGCCGAAGTCGCGATGTCCCGCCCGTGCGGCGCCATGGCCATCACCACCGGCAGCCTGTGGGTAGCCGACTGCAAGGAAAGCGCGCTCGTCCGCATCGATACAGCAACGTCCCGGAAAATCGCGACAATTCCGACGGGGATCGCCAATCCCAAGGGCGAATTGAACGTTGTTGCCGGAGCAGGGTCTGTCTGGGTCGCCAGTGACCAGAAGGGCGTAGTCTCGCGCATAGATCCGGCCACCAACAAAGTGATAGCGAAGATCAAGGTCAGCCTTGGCACGCACTATCTGGCGTTCGGCTTTGACTCACTCTGGGCCGTAAGCAGCGAGAGCAAGACGATCCAGCGCATTGATCCTGCAAGCAATACAGTCGTCAAAACTACGGCACTTGGCAAGGACCCCGGCTTCACCGCCGCTGGCGTAGGCGGGATATGGGTTCAGGAACAAGGCGATGGCACGGTGGCGCGGGTTGATCCTGCCACCGGCGAGGTGACCGGACGGGTCAAGGTCGGCGAAGTGCTCAAATGGGGGGATATCGATACTGGCGCGGGGCTAGTCTGGCTGCGGACGACCGAAGCACAAACCTTCGTCGCGATTGATCCGGTCAGCATGACCGTCGTCAGCCGGTTGGGCAAAGCGGAGGGTAGTGGTGCGCTGCGCTACACCCCTTCAGGTATCTGGACATCTGCCCATGATGTAAAGACGATCACATGGTGGCCGGAACCGATCCTGGCGCACGGTATGTAACCCGTCCGCGGCCCGCCAGATATGCGGGCCGCGGCAGGTCTGTTTTTTGATCAGCGGGCCGAAGCGAGGCGGACGGCAGAAGCGCTGCCAGCCTTGGCGAGGCGCGTTTCGATCTGCGCGCGGACATCGGCAGAGACGGCGGCCCGGCATTCTTGTGCCTTTGCTTCAACCGTGAGGTGCAGACCGGATACGCGATCGCCACAAACGGCGCGCGCTGCCTGATCGACCCGAATAGCGAGACGTTGCTGGCCATCGGCCGTCGCCAGATCAAGGCCCTGAAGGTTCAGGATCGCTTTGTCTTGTGCGAAAGGATTGGTGTTCGCGGTTGCGGCAGTAGCCGATGTTGCGAATGCGAAAGTGGCGAGCGCCACGAGAGCAGTTTTCAAGGTCATCTCCTGCGTAGAACGATTACGGCTCTACGGCCGCTGCGCCTTATATAGCCGCAGACGATGAAACCTTCAATAAATTACCTGAAATCAGAACTTTATTACTCTGACTCGGGCAGGTTATTACTTCACGCGGACGACCAGCATGGCAAGATCGGCATGGCCCATCATGCCAACCGGCAGTTTCGCCTCTTTTTTAGCGCCGTCCACAGCCACGGAAATTGTCCGCGCATAGGGTGCGGACAGACTGCGCACTGCCTCGACCGGCATACGAACCCGCCAGCGCCGACCGCCGAAAGTCTTCACCGTCTGGCCATTGATGGTCACGGACGAATCAACCGCGTCTCTACTGCCGGTGATGACAAGACAGCTTTGTGCGCCGCATTCAACCAGCCGGGTTTGAGGGGCATTCGCCGCGAGGGCGGGGGTGCCGCTAGCCAAGGCAATGGCCAGCGGCAGTGCGCGAAGCGTGCTGCGGCCCATCATGCCGCCGCCGATCCGCGAGGTGTCTCGTCGTTGGCACGTGCAGCTTTCCATTTGTCGATCAGCGGGCGGAACGGAAAGACCGTCTGCTCCCAGATCGAAAGCCGCTTGCGTTCGTCCTGCCCGA
>CAZSTP010000179.1:0-5856 GCA_964609325.1 uncultured Novosphingobium sp.
GGGTTTCCTCGCGCGTGTTGCCAAGGATCATCGGGATGGCCAGCGATTGCGGCGCGGCATCGGGCAGGAACGGATGGCGCGGCAGGTTGGTCATATCGAGCACCGGCCCGAAGTAGAGCGAGGTGCCGCCCATCACCGGATCGATTGCGCCAAGTCCCTCGATCAATTGCGCCACGGGCATGGTGCGCAAGGCCTCCACGTCATCGGGTTGCAGTTTGAGGGCTGCCATCAGCGCTTGCGTGCGCCGCCATGCGGCATTGGGACCGCTGGCGGTGACTTGCTGGCCGCTCATCGTGGCGGCGGCGTGGAACAGGCCGCGCGCGGCGGGCATGGCCATGAGCGTGGCGATTTTCGCGCCGCCGCCCGATTGCCCGAACACCATCACCCGCGCCGGATCGCCGCCGAAACCGGCGATGTGTGTCCGCACCCATTCGAGCGCGAGGATCAGGTCAAGCTGGCCGAGGTTGCCGCTATCGGCAAAGCGGCTCCCGAACGGTTTGAGCCAGGCATAGCCCAGCGCGTTCAAGCGGTGATTGACGGTGACGACCACGACATCGCCTTGCGCGGCAAGGGCTGCGCCGTGGGTGAGCGGATCGGTGACGGTGCCCGAAGTGTAAGCCCCGCCGTGGAAATAGACCATGACCGCGCGGCGGGCGCGGGGGTCGGCGGCGGGGGTCCAGACGTTGAGGAACAGGCAGTCCTCGGATTGCGCTTCATCACCGCCGCCGCGTTGCGGGGCGATGGGGGCGAAGCTTTGCGCCTTTACCGGCGGGCCGGTGTAGGGCTCGGCAATGGCCCGCGCGAACCGTGCGGCGCGGCCATAGCGGATGCCTTTGAACGCTTGTACGCCGTTTTCGCGCAGGCCGGTGAAGCGGCTTGCGAGCGCCGGCGTGGCCAGGAGCGCCGCGCTACTGCCGAGCAGGGTGCGGCGGGTGATATTAGCGGCGGACATCGCCGCCTTGTGCCGAAAATGCGGCGAGTTCGCCAGCACCGATCAGGCACATATCGCCCGTTTGCGAATGCTTGAGCGCGGCGAGCGCGAGGCCGCCCTCGGCCATCGCCTGTTCATCGCCTGCATGCAACCACTGGTGCAGGACGCCTGCGGCAAAGGCATCGCCGGTGCCGATCCGGTCAACAATGCCGGTCACGTCGATTTCGGGCGTCTGGAATTTGCCGCCGCGCGTGTCGACGCGGGCGGCGAGGCGGTGGTGATCGCTGCTGACCACGTGGCGCGCGGTCGAGGCGACCAGTTGCAAGTTCGGGAAGGCGGCAAAGGCGGCGTCGACCGCTTCGCGCCGCCGCTCTGCGCCATCGCCCGAGAAGGTCTTGCCCAAAAGCAGCGAGATATCGCGGTGATTGCCGATCAGGATCGTGGAGGCGCTGACCAGTTCGGTCAGGATACTGCGCGGATCGCTGTCCCATGCATCCCACAAAAGCGCGCGGTAATTGCCATCGAAACAGATCGGCACGCCCGCCGCTTTGGCCGCCGCCATCGCGGCAAAGGCCAATGCCACGCCATTGGGGCCAAGCGCGGGGGTGATGCCCGACATGTGCAGCAGGCGCGCGCCGTCCAACGCGCCTGTCAGATCGAAATCTTCGACGCGCGCTTGGGCGAAGGCGGAACCTGCGCGGTCATACGTGATCGAGGAAGGTCGCAGGCCTGCGCCGGGTTCAAGGAAATAGAGCCCCATCCGGCCCGGCCCTTGCACGGTAAAGCGCGTATCGACGCCCGCGCTGCCCAAGCCTGCGCGTGCCTTTGCGCCCGGCGGGCTATCGGGCAGACGCGTGACCATGCGCGTGGCGTGGCCGAGCGATGCGAGTGCGGCGGCGACATTGGCCTCGGCCCCGCCGACGTTCATCTCCAGACTATCGGCCTGCACCATCAGCCGCGCGCCGGGTGGCGAGAGGCGGAGCAGCATTTCGCCAAAGCAGACGACAGGACCGCTGTGCGTCACCGCGCGAGCCATCCGCCATCGACCGCGAGCACATGGCCTTGCACGTAATCGGCGGCCTTGCTGGAAAGGAACACGGCGGCCCCGCCGATATCCTCGGGGCTGCCCCAGCGGCCCTCGGGAATGCGCTCCATAATCTGGCGGTTGCGCGTTTCATCGGCTTGCAGCGCGGCGGTGTTGTTGGTGGCGATATAGCCGGGCGCGATGGCGTTGACGTTGACGCCCTTGGCCGCCCATTCGCAGGCGAGCAGCTTGGTCAGCCCCGCAACGCCGCTTTTGCTGGCGGTGTAGCTGGGCACGCGGATGCCGCCCTGAAAGCTGAGCATCGAGGCGATGTTGATGATCTTGCCGCGCTGGCCGGTGCTCTCGTGGCGGGCGATCATGTGGCGGCCCGCAGCCTGACACAGGAAGAATACCGATTTGAGATTGGTGTCGATCACCGCATCCCAATCCTCTTCGGTGAAATCGACCGCATCGGCGCGGCGGATGATCCCGGCATTGTTGACCAGAATATCCAGCCCGCCCAAGGATGAGACGACCTGTTCGACCACATCGCCGACCGGTGCGATGGACGACAGATCGGCGCTGACAAGTTCACACTTGCGGCCCAGCGCGCGCACCATCGCGGCGGTTTCATCCGCAGACGAGCGGCCCACGGCGGCGATATCCGCGCCCGCCGCCGCCAGCGCCACGGCGATCCCCTGTCCGATGCCGGTATTGGCACCGGTGACCACCGCGACGCGGCCCGAAAGATCAAAGCTGCTGTTCATGATTGCCGTGCTTAAGCCGTCAGTTCGCGCAAGTAAGCGACAATCGCTTCATCCTTGGCATTGGCATAGAAGTATTCGGCGAAGCGTTCACCGGCAATTGCGGCCTTGAGCAAATCCTGATCGACGGTTTTCAGGACGGTGAGCATATCGCGGCACGATGCGGCCTTCATGTCTTTCAGAATGCTGCGGTTTGCGGCCATGAAATGCGCGCGCTCCTTGGGGTAGCCAAGGCCGCGTTCGCCTTCGAACAGCTTGCGGTAAACGTCTTGCAGGTTCAGTTCGGCGGCCCAGCCAAAGCCCTTGGAATAGGGCATCGAAATGGCATTGCCATCGTTGATCTGGCCAAACAGGAAAGCATCGGTCGGATCGATCACCAAGCCGCAGAACACGCCGGGCATGGCGTTGGCCGCCAGCATCGAACCCATGCCGGTGCCGCAACCGGTGACGACGAAATCCGCCGCACCCGAATTGAGCAGGATGCCCGCGAGCAAGCCGTTCATCACATAAGTCAGCGATGCGGTGTCTTCGGGCGTGTACATGCCATAGTTGAACACCTGATGGCCCAAAGGTTCTGCCACGGCGGTCAGGGCTTCGTTGACCACGGCGTTCTTGGCAGCCTGGCTATTCTCGATGATCAGCGCGATTTTCATGAATGTCCTCTCGTCCCGGCGTGATGGTGCCGGGGCTTCATCGTTAAGTGGTTGAAGGCTTGGTAACCGGTGTCATAAAATCGCGCAAGCCGATTCTTGATGGTTGGGGCGTGGTGGTTTTGGTCCTGCGGGTTTTGTTTCACGCAGAGACGCAGAGGAGAAGGGAGACGCGGAGGGGGTGGGGCACAGGCGAGGCTGGCGGAGCAATCGGAGGTGGTTCCGGCCAACTCTGGATTGCTTCTCCGCGCTTTGCGCGGCTCGTAATGACGAAGGTGTGTAGAAGTTCAGCGGGTGTTTGCAGAACGTTTAGTCGCTCAACTTTGACGGATCGGCAGTGGCCTTTGGCCACGCGCGCGATCTCCGCGTCTCCCTTCTTCTCTGCGTCTCTGCGTGAAACCGTGCTGCGCACCTCCCGCTCGATACCGTTTAGTCCAGTTCCCGTCACCCTGAACTTGTTTGGCGATTATCCCCTTCGGCAACGTAAATCCCGTCCCGTCATGCTGAACTTGTTTCAGCATCCATCTATCAACGCGCACGGCTGTTCGTGGGGAGAAATGGACCCTGAAACAAGTTCAGGGTGACGGATGCGAGATAACGTATGCGGACGGGATAATCGCCAAACAATTTCAGGGTGACGGTTTTGGTTGTAAGTTGCCCATGGGGATAGCTGCCCAACGCTATACGTCGTTTACCGAGGCGCGTTCGATCAGGTCTGACAGGAAGAGCGAGGGTTCGCGGCGGGCTGTGGCGGGGTCGATCAGCTTGATGGCGGCGGCGCGGGCCATGGCCTGGATCGGCCAGCGCACAGTGGTGAGCGGGGGCCAGATGTGGGCGGCGATGGCGGTATCGTCGAAGCCGACGATGGAGAGATCTTCGGGCACAGAGAGGCCCTGTTCGCGTGCGGCATGGAGCACGCCTGCGGCCATTTCATCGTTGCTGGCGAAGATTGCGGTCGGGCGGGGGGTGGTGGCGAGGAGTTTCTCGCCCGCCGCGTGGCCGCTTTCGAAAGTGTAGTTGCCCCCGGCCATGATCGCGGGATCGGCGGTGATGGCGGCGCTGGCCAGTGCATCGCCATAGCCCAGTGCGCGTTCGGCAGCGGAGCGGAAGCCTTCGGGGCCTGCGACGAAGCCGATCCGGCGGTGGCCGCGCCCGATCAGATAGGCGACCGCCTTGGCCACGGCTTCACGGTCGTTCGAGGCGACCATGTGCTCTTCAGCGTCCAATTGCGCCGAACCCATGCGCACCCATGATACGCCCAGTTCATCGCAGACGGCGGCAAGATCATCGTTTTCGGAAATGGGGGGCAGGATCAGCACGCCATAGAGTCGCTGCTGTTCAAGGAACGCGCGCACATCTTCGCGCATGGTGGGCGAGCGGCGGTTGACCGGCCGCACGACCAGCGCGAATTCGGTTTCGCGGATGGCGGAAAGGATGCCTTCCTGCACGCCCAGCACCATCTGCGCGTTGGGGTTATCGTGGATCAGCCCGATCAGGAAATTGCGGCGCAGCGCCAGCGCACGGGCCTGCGGGTTTGGCACATAGCCGAGATCGGCGATAACCGCCTCGACCTTTTCGCGCGTCGCCTCGTTGAGCAGGGGCGAGCGGTTTATCACGCGGCTGACGGTCTTTTTGGACACGCCGGAAAGACGGGCCACATCGTTGATCGTCGGCTTGCCGTCGCGTTTGATTTTCACGCTGATTCCTCAAAAACACACCGGTGTCAGTATGGTGATCCTCCTAGCCGTTGCATCGGGGCAAATGCAATGGTAGCACGGATGACACCGGTTACCACGCAGGGGCCTGCGATGGTGCCGGTTGCGGAGAGCTGATGTCTGACCTGTCTGATATTGCCGCCAAGGCTTTGCAAATCCACGCGATTGATAACGTCGCCGTGGCGCTGTGCGCGCTGGAGCGGGGTGCAGTGGTGCGCGGGGCGTTTGGCACGGTGACTCTGGCCGATCATGTGCCGCAAGGGCACAAAATAGCGCTGTCAGCCATCGCGGCGGGCGCTGCGGTGACGAAATATGGTTTGCCGATTGGCAAGGCCAGGTGCGCCATTGCGGCAGGGGCGCATGTGCATGGGCATAATCTTGCCACGGCGCTGACAGGGGAGGTGGCCTATGTCGCTCCAGCAGAAGTGGTTGCGGCAGAAGAGGTTGAGGCAAAGGGGGCGGTGCCTTCAAGCCGCACGTGGCAAGGCTATTTGCGCGAGGATGGTCGCGCCGCCACGCGCAACGAGGTGTGGATTTTGCCGAGCGTGGGGTGTGTCGGGCTGACTGCAGAGCAGGTGGCGCGCGATGCCAATTTGCGCCACGCCGCGCTGATTGCTGCGGGGCGAATTGATGGCGTGATGGCCTTTGCCCATCCGCACGGCTGTTCGCAATTGGGCGATGATCTGGATGGCACGCGGGCTTTGCTGGCGGGCCTAGCCGCCAATCCCAATGCGGCAGGCGTGCTGCTGCTGGGGCTGGGGTGCGAATCGAA
>CAZSTP010000180.1:0-5827 GCA_964609325.1 uncultured Novosphingobium sp.
CCGGCGCATTGTTGCCATCTTGCG
Source organism: uncultured Novosphingobium sp. (assembly GCA_964609325.1). GTDB lineage: Bacteria > Pseudomonadota > Alphaproteobacteria > Sphingomonadales > Sphingomonadaceae > Novosphingobium. The sequence continues at coordinate 25 of CAZSTP010000180.1, forward strand.
CCACAAACAGTCCGGCGGGATAGGCAGGGCCAAAATCGCCCAAAGCCAGTTCGATGCCATCGGTATCGCTGGTCGCGCCATATTGTCCCGCTACAATGCGAAAGCGCTTATCCGCCTTGGCTGTGGCCAGATCAAGCAAGACATAAGCATTATCGCCCTGACTCGAAGCTACCAGCCAGCCGCCACCCGCGCCTTCAGGTGCCAGCGCCAGTCCTTCAACATCATCGACCAGACCCTGCTCTGCACCCACTTTGGCAAAAGCAGTTGCGACAAGACCTGAAGTGCGCAGATCGACCTTCCAGATGCCGACATCCTCTTCGGCCACATAAAGCGTGCCGGTCCGGTCATCCACCACGCAGCCTTCCGATTGCGTGGCAAACTTCACACTGCGCACATATTCAGGCAGGATCGTGCCATCACGTTCCACCAGACGGCTTTCGGCAACGGTGCCATCCTTCAGCACCACATAAGCCCGCGCCAATTCGCCCGCCGCCAGCCCACCGCCCATGCAAAAGCCATAGGCTTCGGCAGGCGCATGGCCCGCTGGCAGGAAAGTCTGCGCGCCCAAGGTGGCCAGCTTGCCGCTCGCCCCATCCAGCCGGAACAGCGCGATGCGCGGCTCGGCGCGGTCCGTCCGGTCACTCGCCGCCACCACGATCACGCCGGGACGCACTTCGCGCAGATCAACATTATTCAATTCGCCCGCCGCCACGAAATCGCGCACTTTACCATCAAGGCCATAGACATAGAGCCCGGCCTTCTTGTCCGTGCCCACAATCAGGCTGGCCGCCGGATTGCCCGCATTGCGCCAGATCGCCGGATCATCCGCCGCATCTGCCGCCGCCGTGCCAACCGGCGCTGTCTCGCCGGAAGCCATGACGTCATATGCCGGATAAAACGGGCGCGGCGGGGCCTGAACCCCGGCGCAGGCGGAAAGCGCAAAGGCCGGGAGCAAAGCCCCCGGCCAGATACGCGGCAAAATGCCTTTTCCCATCAGAAGTTGATCCGCACGCCAGCGGCATAACGACGGCCAAAGCGCTCCCATTCGATCGTCTGGATATCGCTTGCAGGCGTGGGCGTGCCCGTTGCCGTCAAGAGGTTGCCGGGTTCGGAATAACGGCGCCCCGGATTGTTGAGCAGGTTCGAGGCATCGAAATAAACCTCGAAGTTCGGCGTGATCGCATAACGCGCCGAGAAATCGAGTTCGTCATCGGCTGCCCAATAGGTATCGCCAGCATCGGCCAGATCATCGGCATAGCCATCCAGCCATGTGCTGCGGCGCTGGTACTGCAAGCGCATCGAAATGCCGTACTTCTCGTAATAGGCCCCGACGTTATAAATCACGTCAGACGTTCCGGGCAGCCGCACCTTGCGGGCAGGAACCGCAGATGCGAGCACTTCGGGCTTGGTCACTTCGCTATCATTATAAGTCAGGTTCGCGCTCACCCCGAAACCGCCCATCCAATCGGGCAGGCCAAGGTTTTGCGTCCATGGCTCAAGCTGGAGCTGGGCGGCGACTTCAAAACCGTAGATCCGCCCACTGCCACCATTGGTGATCCCGCTGAAAGTATACTGCGAACGGTCCGTACCGCCGATGTTCAGGGCATCGGAATTGAAAGTGCGGCGCTGCGTATAAAGAACGTCCTCGACCTTCTTGTAGAAGACGCCAGCCATCAGATAGCCCTGCGGCTTCAGATACCATTCGAAGTAGGCATCAACGCCATAGGCGCGCTCAGGCTTGACCGCAGGATTGCCACCCGAGATCGTCAGGTTGGCATCGTTGACCACCACGTTCGGGCGCAACAGGTCGTAATCAGCCCGCGCGGCACCGCTGTTGAACGAAACACGCACCTTCTTGTCTTCGGCCAGATCGTAATTCACGTGCAGGCTTGGAAACGCCAGCGTCTGGCTGGATTCTGCTGTTACCAGACCGGATACCCCGGCAATCGTGGCCTCGGCAATACCGCGATTCTTGACGTTCTCGACACGCACACCGCCGACAATCGAACCCCAGTCATAGCGCAGCGTGCCCATGACAAAACCGGCAAGGACTTGTTCGCGCACATCATAGTTGTTTGCTGTGTTCGGCGTGAAGGTAAAGGCTGCGCGCGTGGCAGCGGCAACCTGGCGCATCTTGTCCGTATCAAAGTAGCGGAACGTATAACCCATGGGCAGCGCGCCCTGGAACGCATCGTTCAGCGAAAAGTCGTTGTAATTGGTGCCAATGCCAACCCGCGTGAAATCCGCTGCCGAAGTGATTTCGATCTGGCTTTCATCCGCCACCTTGGTGCGCTGGTCAAACTGCACGCCCACCTTGAACGTCGCGTTCGCGCCAAGGAAATCGGCATCCTTCGATACGATCAGGCGGCCGGTATAGGCCTTGGTCGTGTCCACCGCATCCAGCAAACGCAGCGATGCCAGCGGCTTGGTGAAGGTATCAATCGCCGTCACCGCCGTGCCCGCAGTATAGCGCGTCGGGCCGGAAAGCTGCACGGTGTTGAACAACAGCGGGGTGTTGCGGTTCACATCGCGGAAATCATAGGCAACAGTGGCGCGCAAATTACGTGTCGAAGGGCTGTTCCAGCGTGCTTCACCAATCACCGACCGGTCATCTGTCGATTCGGTAAAGTTGCCCAGCCAGTTCACCTTCCAGCCTTCGCCGAACTCGTGCGTGCCTTCCAGCGTGTTCGTGAAGATCGATTGGCGGAAATTGCGCAACGTCGAACGCTGGTTGATATCGATGCCATAGACGGTGCCGGTCAGCGGCGTATTGCCGATGCAAACGTCGGCATAGCCGGTGTTGGTCGGCGTCGTGTTGGCCGCAATCGTGCAAGCGGCATTGCTGTTCGACAAATCACCCTGACGGTCATCAAGGTCGAAGATGTAGTTATCGCGCGCTTCGTTATCGGTGAAGATCGTATAGACCGAACGCAAGGAGATGGTGTTGTCCGCATCCGGCTTCCAGTCCAAACGGCCCGAAACCGACCAGTTGCGGCGCTGCAAACGGTACAGCTTGTTTTCGGTCTCGCGCGCCCAGAAGCGCGTGCCATTACCGGGGCGCTGGTCCTGGCTGACGCGCTCCCAGTCGATCTCGAAGTTATCGGTCACCATGTTGCGTTCAAAGAAGCTGCCCGAAACCAGCACGCCGATTTCGCCGTCGCCCGCCTTGAAACGGTCGGACAAGACCAGCGAACCTTCGTATTCGCGGCGATCACCCAGTTCGGCAAAACCGATCCCGGCCTTGCCTTGCACATGCAGGCCATCGAAATCGAAAGCAGAGCGGGTGATGACGTTGACGTTGCCCGATACCGTTTCGCCCGGCATGTCGGGCGTCACAGCCTTCGATACGATAACCTGCTTGGCAATCGCCGAAGGGATCGAATCAAACCGCGCGTCGCGGCCTTCGGGGCTGACGACGTTGATCCCGTCGAACGAAAGCGTCGTCCAGTAATTGGGCGCACCGCGCAAGCTGATATAGCGCGCCTGGCCCTGGTCACGTTCGATCGCAACACCCGGCAGGCGGCTGGTGGCCTGGGCGATGTTCTGGTCGGGCAGGCGGCCCACGCCATCGGCCGAGAGCACGGTTACCAATGAATCGGAGTTCTTCTGCACTTCCAGTGCCGCCGCTTCCGATTCCGCGATGGGCCGCGAACCGTTCACGATGATCGGCGCATTGGCCTCTTCCTCGGCGGCAGCATCGGCTGCATGGGCCGGCACAGCCAGGGCAAGTGCGGTGGTGCCCAGCAACAGAATGCGCAGGCCGAAATGGCCGCGTGATGCGGCGCGAACGAAGTTTGTCATAAGAACCCCCTGAGGATCGTGTGTTTGACACGCGCCTAGGAGCTCCAGTTGACGCCACCGCGACAATTCAGCGTCAGAAAAATTACGCTGTTTCGGAAGTATGACAGGGTAACGAGGCTATTGTCATGGTGCGGACGGCGGGACTCGAACCCGCACGATCAAGGATCAAGGGATTTTAAGTCCCTGGCGTCTACCATTCCGCCACGTCCGCACATGCACCACGCGCTTGCCACAGCATGAAAGCCGCCGCAACTTCCGGTTGCAGCGGCTTTTACATGTTTGTGTGGGTAGATAATGCGTCAGTCGGCGTTGAGCCGCACGCGCATTTCCTTGCCAGCCTTGAAATAAGGGACGCGTTTGCCCGGCACATCAACGGTTTCGCCCGTGCGCGGGTTGCGGCCCTTGCGCGGATCGCGATCGCGCGTCGAGAATGCGCCAAAGCCGCGCAGCTCAACCCGTCCGCCATCGGCCAGACGCTTGGCAATTTCGTCAAAGAACACGTCAACCACGCGCTCGATTTCCTCGCTGCGCATATCGGGGCACTCTTTTGCGAGCGCCTGCAACAGCTCCGACCTAATCATCCGATACCCTCCGCCAGACGCAATGCTTGCGTCCCCCTTGTTGACGACCCCTGCGCCCATACCCCCGTAAAAACGCATTAAGTATTCCTGCCACGCCGGAACGGGCATTACAATCGGTTGATTCGGCCTTCATCCCACCAAATTGAACAGATTTAGACCAATTCGCCCAAATCTTTTAACTTTAGACCTAGAAGTTTCATTCGAAAGGTAATGGCTGGCCACTCTTCCGTTAGGAATGATTCGCGCTCCCTCGCGCGCAAAACGGCAACTGCCCCGTCTGCGACAAACATTCCGATCCCGCGTTGCACGGTCACCAACCCTTCATCCTGAAACTGTTGGTAAGCTTTGGCGACCGTCAAAGGGTTGGCACCTTGCTCTGCCGCAAAGGATCGCACCGAGGGCAGCATCGCTCCTTCGGCAAAGCGCCCTTCAAGAATACCGGCACATATGTGATCTCTCAGGCGCAAATAGACCGGACGGCTGGAACTGTTCATAGGTGATGCACTGCCATAATACAGCAATGCACGCAACGCCCGCGTCAGACATCATAGCGCCCCCATCCGCACGCCCCCACCCGAGCATCGCCGCACAGACTGGTTGCGATTGAAAATAGTTTCTTGCCAGCGCGGTTCGTGCCACTAAAGCGCAAGTCGCCGCGCCCGGGAGAGGCGCACCGCACTTGGCTCCAACGACGAGAACACTCGCCCTTATGGCTTCGCACAACACCAGCGCGCCCATCCCTACCCGACCGGCCCACGGTGACTGGTTTGGCCATCCCGCACAGTTGAAACGCCTGTTCACCACCGAAATGTGGGAACGGTTCGGCTATTACGGCATGCGGGCGATCCTGACGCTCTATCTCGCCAAGCATTTCCTGTTCAACGATACCACCAGCACCGGCATTTACGGCGGCTTCACCGCGCTGGTCTATCTCACCCCGCTGATTGGCGGGCTGATCGCCGACCGCTATCTCGGCTCGAAACGCTCGGTCAAATTCGGCGCGATCCTGATGGCGCTGGGCTATTTCATGCTCTGCTTCGGCGGCGAGGCGGCCAAGCCTTATGCCACGATCGAGGGCCAGCGCTACGAAGTGACCGTGGCCGAAACAAACGGTACCGAGGTCCGCTCGCTCGAAATGGGCGGGCAGCGCCTCGAAATCGTCGGCAATGATGACAAATCGGTTTCGCTCAAAGCCGCCGATGGCTCGGAAGCGCGGCGGATTGCGCCGGGCGGCTTTGAATCCGATGGCGAACGCTCGTCCTTCCATGTCGCGCTGCTGCTGGTCGGCCTGTCGATCGTCACGGTCGGCAACGGCTTTTTCAAACCCAACATCTCCACCATGGTCGGCACGCTCTATGCCGAAGGCGACCGGCGGCGCGATGCGGGCTTCACCATCTTTTACATGGGCATCAACCTCGGCT
>CAZSTP010000181.1:0-5809 GCA_964609325.1 uncultured Novosphingobium sp.
GTGAAGCTGTTGTTGGCCGCGCCAAACGATACCAGCACCCCGGCAAAACCGAAGCCGACGATATCGTTGAATCCGTCGCCATTCACATCGGCAATGTGACGGGGAAAGAGATTCTGGCTGCTCCAGCCACCGGCCCCCACCGCAAAGTTGTTCACCAGCACGCCGCCGGTATTGGCGAACCTGAACGAGAATGTGCCGTCGCTGAACTGCAAGCGCTCGACATTGGCAACCGTATCGGTCCCGTCAGCCCCTGCAGCAACTGTCAGCGTGCCATTGGCGTTGCGGGTCACCGTGGCCTGTGCGCGCGCAACAGAATAAACCGCAACATCCGTGCCTGCGCCACCGTTGATAACGTCGTCTCCGGCAGACCCTGTCAGAATGTCATCGCCGGCATCGCCCCTCAGCACGTCGCCCTGCCCGCTGCCGGTAATCGTATCTGCCCGGATCGTGCCGGTAACGTTCAGACCTGTAGGAACGGCCGCACCACTGGCGTCGAATGTCTGAACGAACACGCCTTCGGCAACAGGAGTGCCCGGGCGCGCACCAATCGTGCCGGTCAGCGTTACCCGGCGGTCAGGCCGCCTACGATCAGGAAGACTTGCGCATCCATCGTGCCCAACTGGGTCAGCAAAGCAGACGGGATCCGGTACTCACCATTGGCATCAGGTGTTAGCGCGGGTATCTGGATCGATCCCGAAGACAACAAGACCGCGCCGGGAACGCCGCCGAGATTGATCGCGAAATTCGATGACGGCGTGACCAGCAACCCGACCGACGTTGGCCCGGTGCCATTGGCATAAGTGGCCGAATCGATCTGGAAGGTTTCCGCACGGCCGCTTGGGGTGGCTATGAACCCGAACCCGTTGGGCAAAACTGTCGTGCTGGTGGACACATCAACCAGCGCCGCTGTCTGGCTATAAGTCAGGTCCTGCTGGACCGATATCGAGACGCTAACGCTTTGCCCCTGATTCAGGCCGGTTACCTGCAAGTTCATGCGGTTGTCGATACCGAACCGGTCAAGGATAGCCTGGGTAATCTGCACCCGGCCAAACTGGTCGGGCGTGAGCGCAACCGTCACGGGTGCGCCATCGTTGCCCACGCCAGCCAAAGCAAATCTGGCATTGGCAGGTGGGGATTGGAAAAAGAACGCCGAGGGACGGCCTGCAACGATCAGGTTGATTGTCTCGTTGGGAACGCTTGCCGTGACGGTCGAAAAACGCCCTCCACCTTCCAGCCCCAGCGCATAAGTGAGGGCGTAACCCCCGTTCGCGAGAGCTTGCAGATCGTAAGAGGCATTTTCCTGACCATCGATAAGCTCTTGTGACAGCCCCTGCAACACCGTCACGCCGCCTTGCCTCGTCCCGTTCGCGGCAAAGCGCTGAACAGCAATACCGCTGGCACCGCCGGTTGCATCATTGGCATCGACCAGCCAATGCACGACAAACCCGCCACCATCGAGCGCGGTCATGCCCACATTGAAACGGCCGTCATCCGTGTCGGTCAGTACCGGCGCGGACAGGGTATCAATACGCGGGCCAAGCGCCCCCGTCGCCACGCCGCTGGCGTTGAAGGTCTGGACATAAAGCCCTTCGGGTATCGTTATGGCCGGACGCGCACCTATAGTGGCGGTTAGCGTTGAACCGGCAGCAAGGCCGAAAACGATCAGAGCGGGTTGTGCATCATTCGGACCAAGCTGGGCCAGCAGTTGAGCGGGGACGCGGTAATCACCGTTGGCATCAGGTGTCAGGCCGGTAATCTGGATCGTGCCACTCGGCAGCCGCGTTGCTCCGGGAATTCCGGTTAGGTTAAAGCCAATATCGGTTGCAGGGGTGAACTCCATGATCACCGAACTGGGCCCGGTGCCATTGGCAAAAGTTGCAGAATCGATGCTGAAAACTTCAGGTCGTCCAGATCCTGTGGATATAAGCCCGACACCGCTGGCTGAAACGACAGAGCTGATAGGCACATCTACCAAGGCGGCGGCCGGATCATACCGCACGTCTTCCTCGATCGAAATGCTGAGGTTGACGCTCTGGCCCTGCGTCAGCCCTGTCACCTGCAAATTCAGGCGGTTGTCTATGCTGAACTGGTCAAGGATAGCCTGCGTTATCTGGATCCGGCCAAATTCATCGGGGGTGAGCGCAACCGTTACCAGTTGGCCATTATTTCCTAAACCCAGCAGCGCGTAACTGGCGTTGGCAGGAGCTGATTGCACGAAGAACGCGTCGGGACGACCAACCACAAACAATCTGAAAGTCTGGCCTTGCCCGCTTGCGGTCACCGTGGCTCCGCGCCCCCCGCTCTCAAGGCCCAGCGCATAGGTCAGGGCATAACCGCCTCCTGCCAGCGCTTGCAGGTCATACGATGAAACATCCGGCGCATTGAGCACCTCTTGCGACAACCCTTGCAGGACCGTCACCCCGCCCTGCTGCGTGCCGTTGGCGGCAAACCGCTGTACTGCAAGGCCACCGGCGCTGTTATTTACAGCGCCGTCATCGACCAACCAGTGCAAGATGAAGCCACCGTCATCCAGCGCTGTAAGGCCGATGTTGTTCCGCCCGCTGTCGGTGTCGTCGAGCACTGGCGCAGCCCCGCCATCAAGTCGGGGACTTTGCGTGCCAATCGCCACCCCGCTGGCATTGAAGGTCTGAACGAACAGACCTTCTGGATTGGCAATGGACGGACGCGTGCTCACAGTGCCGCTCAGCGTCGATCCAACAGTCAGACCGCCAACAATAAAGAAGGTTTGCGCGTCAGCAGTGCCAAGCTGGGCGAGCAACGCAGGTGGAACGCGGTATTCGCCGTTGGCATCGGGCGTGACGCCGGTAATCTGGATCGTGCCACTGGGCAGACGCGAGGCTCCGGCAATTCCGGTAAGGTCAAAACCGATGTCGGTTGCAGGCGTGATCTGCAGGATGACGGCTGTCGGCCCGGTGCCATTGGCAAAGGTGGCAGAATCGATGCTGAAAGCTTCGGGACGGCCTGACCCGACGGCCAATGCCGCAAAACCGGCTGAACCGGTGACCGCGCTGGCTGCCACATCGGTCAAGGCGGCTGCCGGATCATACCGCACGTCTTCGCGGATATTGATACCGATGTTTACGTTTTGCCCCGATGCTGCACCGGTGACTACCAGGTTAAACCGATTGTCGATGACGAACTGGTCAAGGATCGCCCGCGTGATCTGGATCTGGCCAAATGCATCAACTGTGAGTGGAACCGTTAAGGGTGCGCCATTATTGCCCGCACCGAACAACGCATAACTGGCGCCGGCAGGATTGCCTTGGACCGAAAACGATTCAGGCCGTCCCGCGATTGCAAAATTGAGCGGCAATCCCCCGGAAACAGCCGTCGCAAACCGCCCTCCGCCCTCCAGCCCAAGCGAATATGTGAGCGCATAGCCACCACCTGCCAGCGCTTGCAGATCGTAAGACGCATTTTCCTGATTGTTGATAAGGTCTTGCGGCAACCCTTGCAGGAGCGTCACCCCGCCCTGCTTCGTCCCGTTGGCGGCAAAACGCTGCACCGCTATACCACTTGCCGTACCGTCAAGGTTGCCATTATCGACAAGCCAATGCGCAACGAATCCACCGCCATCCAGCGCCGTCAGCCCGACATCGCTCTCTCCGTCATCCGTATCAGACAACACCGGCGCCAAGCCGCCATCAATGCGAGTGGCCAAACGTACCGTCGGCACCAAAGCGTTGTTTACCATGCATCCCCCACGCAAACTTGCAAATGATCGCTCGGCTTTCGCAAACGAAGCCGCTGTCACATTCATTTACAAATTCATCGGAGAGAGCAATTAACCATCGTTAACTATTGTGACAATTTTCACCATTATTCTCCGATATCCTACAGGAACTACTCCAAAAAATGTCAGAGCTTGTGCCCTCGGTGCGGTATTCTGCAACGTCGGAATCTGAATCCAGTATCCCACCAACCGGAGCATGAATTGTGCTCCCGCTGGCAAATCCGCTCGATAACCCGTTACTCAAAAGGGCAGCATGCGCCCTTTGCTTTTTCAAAGAATCGATATATGCCTCTGATAATACTGTCTTTATTGATTATTTTACGCGCTTCTTAACTTTATACGTGTGATTACTTAGCACTTAACCGAATAGTTAAACGACGTAGCTTGGCAGATTAACGATGATGGAATGACGCGGGATCGGCATTCCGGTAGCCGACGGGGGTATCATCGGATGAGCCAGAACCAGCTTAAGGCCAAAGCGCGCAGATTGATTGCTGCTGCGAACGAATTGCTTGCTATCGCACACGAACTGGAACTCAACGAAGGCAGTTCCCACCCGGCGGACAAGAGCACAAGTTACAACGCCAAGGACAGCCCTGCCTGGGCCGAAGTCGCCCGGGCAACCTATCGCGAACGCCGACGCCGTGGCGAAGTCTTCGACGATCCGGCGCTCTTTGGCGAACCGGCATGGGACATCATGCTCGATCTGTTCATTGCTGCCAAGGAACGCAAACGCCTTCCTGTCACCAGCGCCTGCATCGGCGCGGCGGTTCCCGTCACCACCGCCTTGCGCTGGTTGACCGTGCTGGAAGACAAAGGCCTGATCGTCCGCGAAAACGACGCTGCAGATGCCCGCCGCGTGTTCGTCCGCCTGTCAACCGATGGCTACGAAAAGATGATCTCCTATTTCAGCAGCGTTGCCGGAAACATGCGGCAGGATGAACACATCGAGCCACCCGCCTACCGCGTCGCCAACTGATCCACCATGCAAAAAGGGCGGCCCGCAAGAGCCGCCCTTTTGTATTGCAGTCAGCCGAAATCAGGCCCCAAGGCGGCCAAACGCGCCCTTGCCGGCATAGCGCGCCGAAGCACCCAGCTCTTCTTCAATGCGGATCAACTGGTTGTACTTGGCCAACCGGTCCGACCGCGCGAGCGAGCCGGTCTTGATCTGGCCGCAGTTGGTGGCGACTGCCAGATCGGCAATCGTTGCATCTTCGGTTTCGCCCGAACGGTGCGACATGACGGCGGTATAGCCGTTGCGCTGCGCAATGCTCACCGCTTCCAGCGTTTCGGTCAGCGTGCCGATCTGGTTGACCTTCACCAGCAGCGAGTTGGCAAGGCCCTTGCCGATGCCCATCGTCAGGCGCTTGGGATTGGTCACGAACAGATCGTCGCCGACCAATTGCACGCGCTTGCCAACCTTCGACGTCAACGCCGCCCAGCCTTCGAAATCGTCTTCGCTCATGCCGTCTTCGATCGAGATGATCGGATAGGCATCGCACAGCGCGGCCAGATAATCGGCCATGGCATCGGGCGAAAGCGAGAGGCCCTCACCGCTGATTTCATACTTGCCGTTCTTGAAGAATTCGGTCGCCGCGCAATCGAGCGCCAGCATCATGTCCACACCCGGTTTGAAGCCCGCCTTTTCAATCGACCCCATCACGAAATCGAGCGCATCGCGCGTGCTGGCAAGGTTGGGCGCAAAGCCGCCTTCATCGCCCACGGCGGTCGCCAGGCCCTTATCGTGCAGGCCCTTCTTCAGCGTGTGGAACACTTCTGCACCCCAGCGCACAGCCTCGGCCAGCGTCGGTGCGCCCACCGGCATGATCATGAATTCCTGGAAATCAATCGGGTTATCGGCATGCTCGCCGCCGTTGATGATGTTCATCATCGGCACCGGCAGCACATGCGCCGAAACCCCGCCGACATAGCTGTAAAGCGGCAATCCGCGCGCATCTGCGGCGGCCTTGGCGGTCGCAAGGCTGACGCCAAGAATCGCATTCGCACCCAGACGGCTCTTGTTTTCCGTGCCGTCCAGCTCGATCATCGCCAGAT
>CAZSTP010000182.1:0-5805 GCA_964609325.1 uncultured Novosphingobium sp.
CGACCTGGTTGCTGTCATCGTCAATCGCCTGCTTGCCGGTGATGATCAGGCCGGGCGCCTCTTCATCGGCAATGCCCTTGATGATCTTGGCGACGGCCAGTGGCTCGACCTCGTCATCGGTCATGACCAGAACAGCGCGGTCTGCGCCCATTGCCAGCGCCGTGCGCAGCGTTTCCTGCGCCTTTTGCGGGCCCACCGAAACCGCCACAATCTCGGTCACCACGCCCTTTTCCTTCAGGCGAATGGCTTCCTCAACCGCGATCTCGTCAAACGGGTTCATGCTCATCTTCACGTTCGCAAGATCAACGCCCGTGCCATCCGCCTTCACTCGCGGCTTCACGTTATAATCGATCACGCGCTTCACGCAGACCAGGGCTTTCATCGGCCAGCAGTCCTTTCCTTTAATCCAATCGACGCCCCATAATTCACGCTTACGTAAACGTCAATCACGGTTGTAATGACATTATCGAATCGCGCTTCATGTAGGCCTTGCCAGAATGCAGAAAGGGGCGCCGGTTGCCCAGCGCCCCTTTCGTTCATTACCGGTGCTTGTGCGATCAGGCGACCGCGCGCACTTCGGCGACGATCTTCTTGGCGGCATCGCCCAGATCGTTGGCAGCGACGATAGGCAGACCGGAGTTTGCCAGAATGTCCTTGCCCTGCTCGACGTTGGTGCCTTCGAGGCGGACAACCAAAGGAACCGAGAGGTTCACTTCCTTCGCTGCGGCAACGATGCCTTCAGCGATGATGTCGCACTTCATGATCCCGCCAAAGATGTTGACGAGGATGCCCTTCACGGCAGGGTCCTTGAGGATGATCTTGAACGCAGCGGTGACCTTTTCCTTGTTGGCGCCGCCGCCAACGTCGAGGAAGTTGGCAGGGAATTCGCCGTTCAGCTTGATGATGTCCATCGTTGCCATGGCAAGGCCAGCGCCATTGACCATGCAGCCGATGTTGCCGTCAAGCTTGATGTAGGCAAGGTCATACTTCGATGCTTCGATTTCAGCCGGATCTTCTTCGGTTTCATCGCGCAGCGCGAATACGTCGGGGTGACGATAGAGCGCGTTCGAATCGAAGCTCATCTTGGTGTCGAGAACCAAGAGGTTTCCGTCCTTGGTTTCGACCAGCGGGTTGATTTCGAGCATGTCGCAATCAAGCGCGACAAACGCGTTGTAAAGCTGGTTCGCGATCTTCGCGGCCTGCTTGTGCAGATCGCCCGACAGGCCGAGCGCAAAGCCGACAGCGCGGCCATGGTGCGGCATGAAGCCTTCAACCGGATCGATCACGATCGTGGCGATCTTTTCCGGCGTGGAGTGCGCGACTTCTTCGATGTCCATGCCGCCTTCGGTCGACACGATCAGCGCGATGCGGCTGGTGCCACGATCAACGACCATCGAGAGGTAGTATTCCTTGGCGATATCAACGCCATCGGTGACATAGAGGCGGTTCACCTGCTTGCCGGCTTCACCCGTCTGGATGGTGACGAGCGTGTTGCCGAGCATTTCCTTGGCGAAAGCTTCGACTTCCTCGATGCTCTTGGCCAAGCGCACGCCGCCCTTGGCATCGGCTGGCAGTTCCTTGAACTTGCCCTTGCCGCGGCCACCGGCGTGGATCTGCGCCTTGACCACATACAGCGGTCCGGGAAGTTGCTTGGCAGCAGCAACGGCTTCTTCAACCGTCAGCGCGGCGATGCCTGCCGGAATGCCAACGCCAAACTTCGCAAGGAGTTCTTTGCCCTGATATTCATGAACGTTCATGCGTGATCCTCGCTATGCAATGGGCCCCGGCTGCGCGCGCCATTACGGCAACGGGTCAAGCCGCTGACGCAACGGTATGCACCGCCGTTGGTGCTTGAGTCCCGCTGCCTTAAGCACAGCGCAGAGGGCTTGAAAAGGGGCGTAAACGCCCTCCTTACGCAAAGTATAGGCGGAATGCGTCTTGCGTCGCCCCCCAAGAACGGCCACCTGACGAAAAGTAGCATGATTGACCATGACCGCCTTCACCAGATCGTTGCCCAGGCAGGGGCCATGGCCCTTGCCCAATGGCCAGGCCACGGTCACGCGCTGAAGGTGTGGGAAAAGGTGCCCGGCAGCCCGGTATGCGAAGCCGATATCGCGGTGGACACTTTCCTGAAGCGCGAGCTGGGCGCGCTATTGCCCTCGGCGGGCTGGCTTTCCGAAGAAACAGTCGATCATCCGGAACGCTTGAATCACGGCCTGTGCTGGCTGGTCGATCCGATTGATGGCACGCGCGATTTTGTTCATGGCCGCCCCGGCTGGTCGGTCTCTGTGGCGCTGGTGAGCGAGGGCCGACCGCTGTTCGGCATTTTGAGCGCGCCTGCACGCGGTGAATACTGGTCTGCCATCGCGGGCCAGGGCGCCACACGCAACGGGCAAAAGCTTTTCGCCAGCAGCCGGACGCAATTGACGGGATCGCGCGTCCCGGCAGACAGCTTGGCGCGTGTCGATTCGGACCTTGTGACGGTCGACAAGCCCAATTCCATCGCGCTGCGCATCGCCATGGTGGGCGCTGACGAGGCGGATTTGCTGGCTACGATCCGCTGGGGCTTTGAATGGGATATTGCCGCCGCCACGCTGATCGCGCGCGAGGCAGGGGCAGCGATCAGCGACGTGTTTGGCAAGCCGATCTCGTTCAACAAACGCGATCCGCGCGCCTTCGGGCTGCTGGTTACAGCGCCTGCCATCCATGCCGCTGCGATCGAGCGTTTGGCCGACCGTGCGGAGAGGGCCTGGACTTAATCGAAATCTTCAGTGTCGATGGTGGACATGATCGCACCGGCATAGCGGTGGCCCATCACGGTCTGATGGTTGATCAGGGTATCTACTTCGGCGGCGATGGCTGCGGGCAATTCCCAGTCCCAGCGCGCGATGTTTTCTTCCAGATGGGCGATCTTGCCGGTGCCGGGAATGGTCACGATGTGATCCCCGCGCGATAGCACCCATGCCAAACACAATTGCGCCGGAGTGACCTCTGCACACGCGGCGATGGCGTTGAATTGCCGGACCAGCGCCAGATTGTTCGTCCAGTTATCGCCCATAAAGCGCGGCATGGCGCGGCGGATGTCTTTTTCCTCCAGTGCCGCAGGATCACTTACCCCATTGGCCAGCACGCCGCGCGCCACGGGCGAGAACGCCACAAAGGTTGTGCCCAATTCGCGGCAGGCATCAAGCACGGCGATTTCGGCCTGGCGCGTCCACGGCGAGTATTCGGTCTGCATTGCGGCAATCGGGTGGACTGCATGGGCTTTGCGCAAGGTATCAGCCGACATTTCCGACAGGCCGATGCTGCCGATCTTGCCCTCTTTGACAAGGTCCGCCAGCGCGCCGACGGAATCCTCAATCGGCACGGTGAAATCGCGGCGGTGCATGTAATAGAGGTCGATATGATCGGTTTGGAGCAGCTTGAGCGAGGTTTCGAGTTCACTGCGGATCGTATCGGGGTGGCAGTCCACCCCGCGTTTTTCGCCACTGGCAAAGATGCCCATTTTCGAGGCGAGGAAGACTTTGTCGCGCCGCCCTTTGAGCGCGATGCCGACCTGCGTTTCATTATGGCCCAAGCCGTAAAGCCGCGCGGTATCGAAATGATCGTAGCCGATATCGATGGCGCGGTGGAGCAGGCGGATGCCGTCCTCTTCGCTTGGCTGCCCGCCATAGGCCCAGCTTAGCGACATACAGCCAAGGCCCACCGGATTGGTCAGGCGTCCGTTTATCGCGCGGGGTTGGATCGGCATGTGGTCAAGTCTCCTGCTGGCGCCGCCGATGCCAGCGCAACGGCATGGCGGTCAACCGCGAATCGTTTGCACCACATAGCAAACGGCGCTGCTCCACGGGGGAGCGACGCCGCTGGCTTCAATCCATGGGCGATCAGTTGCCGGTGCGGGCAGCGTTCACATCATCCTGGCTGATGGGGACAATCTTGATTTCAACGCGGCGGTTGGCCGAACGGCCCTGCTCTGTATCATTCGATGCGATGGGTTGCGATTCGCCAAAGCCCTGGCTGCGGATGCGGGCATAGCCAACCCCGCGCGAGATCAGATAATCCGCAACCGCACGGGCACGGCGTTCGGACAGGGCCTGGTTATAGGCATCAGATCCGGTTGAATCGGTATGTCCGTAAACGTCGATCAGCGAGTTTGGATACTGCATCAGCGATTGTGCCACGCGGTCCAGCGTGGCGGCGAAGGATGGACGCACGGTCGAGCTATCGACATCGAAGGTGACGCCGTTGGGCAGGTTCACAAGGATCGCGTTGCCGCCATCGGTTTCGCTGACATCAATCCCGCTGCCTGCGGTCTGTTCGCGCAGTTCCTTGATCTGCTTGTCTTTCTGATAGCCGATCACGCCGCCAGCCACGCCGCCGATGCCGGCGCCGACGATGCGCCCTGTCTTGCCGCCGATCAGTCCGCCCAGCAGTGCACCACCCAGCGCACCGCCAAGGCCGCCGATAGCCGTGCGCGAAACCTTGCGTTCACCCGTGTTGGGGTCGGTTACGCAAGCGGAAAGTCCGATCAACGAAACCGCACAAACGCTCGACATCATAATGCGACGAATAGTCATTTCCTGTCCCCTTTGATCAACATTCCGGCGCAATCATATGCAACGGTTTGCTGTTTTGACAGTTGAGATAAGCCCATATCGACTGAACGGTTCCCGAACAGAATTTGCAGGCTGTTCGCGACGGAACTGAATGTGCGCCCTTCGCCTTGGCGTTCAAATCTGTTAGGGACGCCATCGTGACACCTTATCCTTGGTCTGATGTACTGCTCATTTTGGGCCTCGTTGTGCTCAACGGCTTGTTTTCCATGTCGGAACTGGCGATTGTATCCGCGCGCACTGCGCGGCTGAAAGTCGCCGCCGAGGAAGGCAGCAAGGGCGCGAAGATCGCGATTGAACTCGCCGCCGATCCCGGAAAATTTCTTTCGACCGTCCAGATCGGAATTACTTTGGTAGGTATCATTGCGGGTGCCTATTCCGGATCGAGCCTTGGCGGGCCGACGGCAGAGCGGCTGATTGCATGGGGCGTGCCCGCGCGCTTTGCCGATGATGCAGGCTTTGCCATCGTTATTGCGATCACCACCTACCTGAGCCTCGTGGTGGGCGAGCTTGTGCCCAAGCAGCTTGCGCTGCGCGCCGCGGAACCCATCGCCAAGATTGCCGCGCCCTTCATGGCCATGATGTCGCGCATCACCGCGCCGTTCGTGTGGACGCTCGACAAGTCGTCAGGTCTGATGATCCGTATGATGGGTCTCAAGCAGGCGACCGATCAGGACGTGACCGCCGAAGAACTGCACATGATCTTTGCCGAGGCCACGCGTTCGGGCGTGATCGAGGAGGAAGAGCGCGCGCTGATGAGCGGGATCATGCGGCTGGCCGAACGTCCGGTTCGCGAGGTGATGACGCCGCGGACAGAACTGCACTGGATCGAACGCCGCGCGCCCGAAACCGAACTGCGCGCCGCGATTGAAGATTCACCCCATTCGCTGCTGCTGGTGGCCGATGGTTCGGTCGACAAGATCGTGGGCGTGGTCAAAGTGCGCGATGTGCTTTCCACCCTGCTGCGCGGGCGCAAGGTGCAACTGGGCCGCTTGATGAAGAAGCCTGCCATCGTGCCCGACCAGCTGGATACGATGGATGCGCTGACCATGATCCAGCAGGCCGAAGTGGCCGTGGCACTGGTCCATGACGAATATGGCCACCTTGAAGGTATCGTGACGCCTGCCGATTTGCTCGCGGCGATTGCGGGCAATTTCGTCGGCCATGGCGATGCCGGTGACGGGCCGATGGT
>CAZSTP010000183.1:0-5748 GCA_964609325.1 uncultured Novosphingobium sp.
TCCCCTGATCCTGCACATTGTACTGGATCAGGCCCGGCAGCGCGAAGTCCAGATGGTACATCTGGTAATGGTTGTAATCGGTCTTGAGGTAAAACAGACCGGCCACGGCGTTGAAGCTGTCACCCACATCGAATGAACTGCGCAATTCCTGGCTGAACTGCCAGCCTTGCGTACGGCGGCGTGTGGCGTTGTTGGTCTTCGCAGTACCATCCTGATCGGTATACTCGAACAAGGTGAAACGCTTGTAACCGGTGATCGCCGTAATATCGCCCAGCGCGGTGTTGTCGTACTGGATCGTGCCGACAAAGAACTTCGTCGTCATGTCCGACTGGTCAGGCACTTCGTTGTTGCCCGAGAAGTATTTGTCAGGCGCAACGCAGGGCTGGTTCGGCACAGCGCAGGGGCTGCGGTACATCGGCAGCTTGGCGTTGTTCCAGAAAGTGCCTTCGGGAACATGGTTCGCCTCGCCCGGCAACCCGCCGTTGACGACAATCGGCGCACCGTTGCGCGCGGCCACATATTCGCCCTGAAGCGTAACCGTCAGATCGGAATTGGGCGTGATGCGCAACTGGCCGCGCACCGCGTCCACATTCTTGCGGCCCATGTCCTCGCCGTTCCAAACGTTCGTTACCCAGCCATCGCGCTGGGTGTGGATACCCGAAACCTTCAGGCTCACCACATCTTTAACCAGCGGTGCCTCGATGGATGCGTTCACATCAAACCGGTTCCAGTTGCCGTATGTGCCGCGCAGATAACCGCCGAATTCGCCGGTCGGCTGGTTGGTCACCACGTTGACAACGCCGCCGGTGGTGTTGGCGCCAAACAGCGTGCCCTGCGGCCCGCGCAGGATTTCCACGCGGCCCGTGTCATAAGTATCCAGCAGCGCCCCCATCGAGAAGAACTGCGGCACGCCATCAACCACGATCGACACGGTGTTTCCGGCATAGGGATCGGGTTCGATCACGCCGATGCCGCGAATGGTGAACACCGCGTTGTTGGGGGTATTGGCAAAGTTATCGATCTGCACGTTGGGAACCGAACCTTGCAGCGCCTGCAACGTGGTCACGTTCATCGCCGCAAGCTGTTCGCCGCCAACCGCCGCAATCGAGATCGGCACCGACTGGATGCTCTCGGCCTTCTTCTGTGCTGTCACGATGATTTCGCTGAAGCCGCCGGTGTTGGCTTCGGCCTGCGCCTCCTGCGCTCCGGCATATGTCGGCGCGGTGGCCAATGCCATGGCGGAAAGCCCGGACATCAGACGAATGGCGTTTGTCGCTTTCATCAATTCCCTCCCTTGGATGGGCGCCAGCATTTCACGCCGGTCGCCAGATTGAGCGAATCGCCAAATAACCGGCGATGCTGCCGGTTTTATCATCTGAACGGTGGCACGGTGCCTACTAGCGGTTTTGTCAGGAGGTCTTGGCAAGCGCGAAAAGGCATGACAGGACCATGACGATGTCCGGTTCCACCATGCAAAAGCGCATGCTCGATGCGATGCGCCCCTCCGCTCTGGGCGATGAACCCGTGCGCTGGCAGCAGCGCAAATCCGCGCAAACACGGCTTAAAATGCTCGAAGCTGCGGTCGATTGCCTCGTAACCGGCGGCTATGCCGGTTTAACCACCGCCCAAGTGGCCGAACGCGCCGCCGTGTCACGCGGGGCGATGCACCACCACTTTGCCACGCGTATCGAACTGGTCGCAGCCGTGGTCGATCACATTTTCTACCAGCGCATGCGCCTGTTTCTCGATGATTATCTGGGCACAGTGGCGCAGCGCGGCGATGATGAGCTGATTGATCTGGCAACGCAGGCACACTGGCGCAGCGTGCAAACCCGCGAATATGCCGCCTATGTCGAACTGGCCGTGGCCGCGCGCACCGATCCCGAACTCAACGCCGCGTTCGAACCCGCCGCCCGCCGCTATGACGAGGTGTGGACCGCCGAGATGATCGAATCGTTCCCGCAGTGGCGCGATCAGTGGCACGCGATGAAGCTGGGCAGCGATTTTGCGATTGCGGTGCATTCGGGCCTGCTGCTGCACCGCCCCGTCTTCGGGCAGGACCGCATCGACATGGTCCTTCAGCTTTCGATGCAAGCCATCAGGGCGCTCTACAAATCATAACAATTTCGGGCAGCCTTGCCCGGCACCAAAGTGGGAGAAAACACAAATGGCCATCATCGCAATTACCGGCGCAGGGCGCGGGATCGGGCTGGAACTGGCAAGGCAGCACGTCGCAGCAGGGGACCGCGTACTGGCACTGGTGCGCGATCCGCAAGGCGCAACCACGCTGGCAAATCTGGCCGCATCATCGGGCGACAGGTTGACAGTCCACCAGATGGACGTCGGCAGCGATGCCTCGGTCAAAGCCGGAGCCGCAGACACCGGCAACGCTGCCATCGATATCCTCTACAACGTCGCCGGTATCGCCGGACCCGAAGCCCCTGAACTGGACGGTGCAGACTGGGCCGCGTGGGACGATACCCAACGCATCATGGTGCAAGGCCCGCTGCGCGTCCTGCACGCCTTCCTGCCCCGCCTGGAAGCAGGTGCAAAAGTCATCAACATCTCCAGCCAGCTTGCCGCATCGACATGGCCCTATGGCGGTTTCTACGCCTATGTCGCCGCCAAAGCCGGTCTCAACCGCATGATGCGCTCGGTCGCGGTTGATCTCAAGGATCGCGGGATCATCATCGGGCTTGTCCATCCCGGCTGGGTGAAAACCGATATGGGCGGAGAAGGGGCGGACATCACGCCCGAAGAAAGCGCCACCGGCATCCGCACTGTCGCCGCCAACTGGACGCTCGAAACATCGGGCGATTTCCGGAAATGGAACGGCGAAACCCACGTCTGGTAAGGAGTTAAGCGCCAATGCCGTTTACAGGACCAATCGAGGATCGCACCGCCATCCGCGAATTGATGGACACCCACGCCCACGGCGTGATGACCAAGGACGCCGAACTGTGGGGCTCGATCTGGGCAGAAGATGCCTATTGGGAACTGCCCGATTATCCCGATCTTGGCGGCTTTACCGGCAAGGACGTGATCGTTTCAGGCTGGGTGGAATCGATGAAGCACTACGGGTTGGACAATTGCACCAAACCGATGATCTACTTCATGCAGCCCGGCTCAATCGAAGTGGTGGGCGATAAGGCCGATGCCATCGCCTATACCATCGAAATCTATGACGATCCCGCCACAGGCAAACGCATCCACACCACCGGATGCTACACCGACGAACTGCGCAAGATCGACGGCGCATGGAAATTCACACGCCGTTCCTACCGCACCGTCTTTGCCGATTAAAAAGCCGGGGGCGGAGCCGCAAAGCCCCGCCACCTCTTTCACCATCAAATCTGGCTGAACCCGCCATCCATCAGGAATTCGGCGCAAGTGACAAAGCTTGCCGCCTCCGAACACAGATAGACCACGCCGCCGCCCATTTCATCAGGGCGGCCCATGCGGCCAATCGGGTGGTTTGCCACCATCCCCTGCACCGCAACCTCGCGCGATGCCACCGCGCCCAGTTCCACATAGCGGTCCATGATCGATCCCAGCATGTCGGTATCGATCCCGCCGGGATGCACCGAATTGACGCGGATGTTATAACCCAGCGCCGCAAACTCCGCGCCAAGGCACTTTGACAGCATCTTCACCGCCGCCTTGCTCGTGCAATAGGCCGCATTGAAGGCCGCGCCGCGCAATCCGCCCACGCTGGAGAAATTGACCACCGAAGCGCCACCTGCGCGCGCCTTGCCACCCTCGCGCAGCAGCGGCAGCAGGACCTGACACCCGATAATCACCGCATCCACATTCACCGCGTTCACCCGGTGAAAGTCGGCCAGCGGCGTCTCGTCAAACTTGCCGACGATAGAGATACCGGCGTTGTTCACCAGCGCATCAAGCCGCCCGTACTTTTCCTGCACCAGCGCGGCCACCGCCTGCCATCCGGCCTCGCTAGTCACGTCATGCTGCAAATAGTGGTCCGCGCCCTCGATATCGGCTGATGGTGCCATATCCGTGGCGATCACCACCGCATGAGCGGCCTTCATCGCCTTGACGAGTTCGCGGCCGATCCCGCCCGCAGCCCCGGTGACCACGGCCACCACATTGTCCAAAGCGATTGTCATTGTGCGGTGTATCCCCCGTCGATGACAAGCTCGCCACCGGTCATGTAACTTGAATCTTCAGATGCCAGGAAGAACGCGGCAGAGGCCAGCTCTTCAGGCTGGGCAAGGCGGCCGATCGGCGTCATCCCCACCACGCCTGCCACCAGATCATCGGGCTTTTCGGCAAAACCCTGATCGACCCAGCGCTGGAAGCCCGCCTTCAGCAAAGGCGTTTCCACAAAGCCGGGGTGCAGCGAATTGGCACGGATCGGCATCTTCTTCTGCGCAAATTCAATCGCGATGCCCTTGGTAAACAGCCGCACCGCGCCCTTGCTCGCGTTATAGGCCGAAACCTCGTTCATCCCCACCAGCCCCATGATCGAGCTGACATTGATGATCGAAGAACCGCCCCGGAAATCGGTGCCGCTTTGCGCCATCAGCGGCACGAAATGCTTGGTGCCCAAAAACACGCCATCAACATTGATCGACATGATCCGCCGCCAGCTTTCCAGCGTTATATCTTCCACCGGACCGGTCAGATCGGTCCCGGCATTGTTCACAAGGATATGGCACTTGCCATGGCGTTCCTTGACCAGTGCAATCGCGCGCTCCCAGTCTTCCTCTTTGGCCACGTTGGCGCTGATATAGCTCGCGGCCTGCCCCAACTGTGCCATCACCTCGCGCGCGGTATCGCCATCTTCGGCATCAAGGTCTGAAAGCACCACTTCGGCACCCTCGGCCAGAAACCGCCGGGCGCAGGCAAGGCCGATGCCGCGAAGTCCGCCCGATACAAACGCGACGCGGCCCTTCAGCCGCTGTGCAGACAATTCCATAAACCTCAAACCCCCATCATTCCGGCGGTCGTCGCACCGTCGATTGCGTATTCTGCGCCAGAGATGAACCCGGCCTCGTCGCTCGAAAGATAGGCGACCAATCCGGCCACTTCATTGAGCTGCGCCATGCGCTTCAATGGAGCCATGCCTTCATACATCGCACGCGCCGCCGCCGGATCGGGCTGCGCGTTCATGATCTGCTGGATCAGCGGCGTTTCCACCACGCCCGGCAAAATCGCGTTGACGCGGATGCGGTAGCCCTGCTGTCCGCAATGCACCGCCGCCGATTTGGCCAGCGCACACACCGCCGCCTTGGTCACCGAATAGGTCACATAATTGCCCAAGGGGCGCGTCGCATTCATCGACGAATTGATGATGATCGATCCCGCAGGGCCTTCCGGATTGCGCTTCATTCCCAGAATCGCGTTTTGCACGGTCAGCATCACGCCGGTCTGGTTGACCGCCACGACATTGTCCCAGCCCTCGATGCCCACATCCTCGATACTGGCATCGCCGCTTTCGGTGCCGGCATTGGCAAACACGATGTCCAGGCGGCCTTCGGTGGCGATGATATCATCGATCAGCGGGCCCCATGCCGCCGCATCCTGCACGCGGTGCTTGCGAAAGACCGCGCCGGTTTCCGCCACCAAAGCAGCGGCGGCTTCTTCCTTCGATCCGGTGAACCATACCTTGGCACCCTCGGCGCTCAGCCGCGCGACTGTGGCTGCGCCAATTCCGGTCGTACCACCGGTGATAAGCGCGACTTTACCTGCAAGCCTGTTTGACACTGTTCTCTCCCGCGAGAATCC